>JAQYVU010000130.1 GCA_030145385.1 Desulfococcaceae bacterium | reverse complement strand
ACGGTTCCGGATGTCGGTGCCACAAGACCGGCAATTATTTTAATGGTGGTTGATTTGCCCGCACCGTTTGGGCCTAAAAACCCGGTAATGCCGCCTTTGGGCACCTCAAAATTCAGGTTTTTAAGGACCTGTTTTTTACCAAACGTTTTGCACAGGCTGGCAATGCGCAACCCGACTTTTTGACCGGCTTTTTGATTGAGTGTGCCTGAAACCGAATGGCATTGAGATTCTTGATTCATAATAAGTTTCTATCCGCTAAATGTGATGATGGCTTCGTAAAAATAATATATGAAATTAAATAGATATCAGCATTTTAGATTTAAAAGCAACCATTTTTACCGGCTGCCCGAAATTTGATCTCTTTCAAAACATCCTGACAAGCTGCCTGTTGTTTTTTGCTTCCATCGTGTCACATGAAGAATGAAATATCGCAAGATTGCGCTGCCGATTTTTTGTGTCTGCGAGGCACGATTCAAGGAGCATAGCTTGCAAGCCTCTTCTGACTATATAAATGAACTATCGGTTAAACTTTTTCTCCCTAAACGCATGCAGTTGATAATGGCTTCCTGCCAATAAAAGCATTCTGAGGATCAAATAAACGACACTCATGAAAGCTAAAAACCATTTGTTTTTTTTAATAAAAGATGATATTAAATGTTTTCAAGCAACAATTAAGTTTTGAATGAAAATTGCATTGAACTGTTTTTTGTCAATATCGGGAAGTGATCTACAGCTTATAATATTTTAAAATCAGTGCTTGAACGAAAACCTGAAAATTTTTCCAAGCTCAAGGCGGGCGAGAATTTTAACCGGACGAATACATGAAGTATTTTGAGGATTAAAATTTGAGCCCAACGCAGAAATTGGGGAAATTAGTGGTTTTCGGTCGGCCACTAATTAAAAAAACATTGTCTTATAATCACTACCCCTATATTGGCCCCCCCTCACCTCAGCCTCGACCGCATTGAAGATCATCTGTCTTGATTTCAAATTTCTATGTATCGCTGCGACTGAACTTAATTTTTCAGAATTGCAATTATGAGAATGCTGATTCGGATATCTGATAATATCTAATTAATTAAAGAGGAGAGGAATTGCCATGAAACGATGCATACCTGCTTTGTTGATTATTTTTTTATTTTTCGGATGTGGCGGCGGCGGTGGTGGCAGCAATAGTTCGTCAAGTGAACCGACACTCATGATATCAAGCAGCGAGGCGGTTCCGGGTAGTTTTATCACAATTGAAGATGACTCTATCGAAGCGGATGAAGAACTGGATGTGACATTTGAAAATAAATCCGGCTATGAAGTCACCATCAAAACAATTCTCACTAAAGATGGCGCCGCCGGAGTTCCCGTACCTCCCATTGCAAACCTCTCAACAGGTGATTTGATACCCTCAAAGGTGACGGTTTCCATTCCTTCGGGGGGCCAGGCAACGCTGAATGTGCTGCCTTTGCCGGAGTTGTCAGGCGTCGCCCCTGGCGATGTTGTTAAAATGTATCTGTCATATATTAAAAGCAGCCTTGAGACCAGTTTGGATAATATGGATGAATTTGCCCTGGAATTTATTGATTATGACACGTCTGAACTTGAACAGCAGATCCAGACCCAGATAAATTCAATAGAAGCATGCATTAATGAGATTGAGACGTCTTCGCAGATGTCTATATATTCATATTACGACGGTAAAATTATTCTGGATCAGGATGTTCTTGGCAAGCTTGACCAGCTTTTGTTTGCCGTTTTAAAAGGGGCCATGGATGAGGACTTAAAGTTAGCAGCCGAAGAAAGCGTTGTTTCTGCTTCAGTAAATATGCTGTCGGATAACGCTTCTGACCTGGCTCAAGTGACCAGTTGGGTGAAAAGTAATATAAAGAATTCAAAAGTATTGCTCGTTGGTGCAGGGGGTATGGTTGTTACGGTCAGCGGCGCTTTAATTGGTACGGCAGCAGCAGGCACGTCAGCTTTGTATGCCTTTCAGGCAGGCACCGTAACGGTTCTGGTTATCGGTGTCGCAAGCGAAGGAATAGCTGCAATTGAAGCAGCTGGTGATCCAAATAAAAAATATGAATTTGGCAATGAGATAACAAAAGAAATTGAGGACGCAATTAAAGACTTGGCAGTGGCTGCTGGTGCTGAAAAAAGTAGTGTCATTAATCTATACAGTTTTTTGGACACGAAAGATGATGCCGCAGAAGCCCTGTTCAATCTGATCTGCAATTCAGACCCGATTCCTGCAGGCTTTGAAGATTATTGCAAAAAGTGGGAAGCGTCGCATCAGCCAAAACCCCTTGCCATTAAGCTTATCAGATTCGAAGATAAAGTCATGGTATCTGGGGATGAAGGGGAACTATCGTTTCATCTTGAGGGAAATAAAGACGCCGGCAAAGTAGAAATTACAATCGATTGGGGAGACACTGACGGCACAGTGAAAAGTCTGAATCCGAATCACATCTATTCTGGCTCTGAATCTTATCCTGGCGTCCCGATAATTTTAAAATATCCTTGGCTGAACCATCGTTATACAATTGTTGGCGCAGAAGACGCCAAACGTTTTATAATAAGAGTAAGTGCAGAAGACAGCGATGGAAACATAGCAGGGGACAGCACAATCGTTGAAGTTAGAAAAAAACTGGAACTCAGTGCCGCCTTCAGCAGTCTTCCTTCAAGAATCAAAACAAATACAAAAAGGGCCTGGGGGGTTGCGGTCAAAGGAGGCAAACCGCCCTATACTTATAAGATGTACTGGGGTGATGAGATTACAGAAGGCATATTTGATACAGCAGGAGACTCTACGTTAAATCATAAATACACCTCACCCGGCATTTATACAGTTAGCATCGAAGTAACCGACGCAAATGATGTATCTGTTAGTGACACGTCAGTGGCGGATGTAAGGGACCCGGTCTCTATTGTTTCCATCACCGGTCCGACAAGTCTGGATTGGGATGAAACCGGCACCTGGGCAGTGATTCTGGATGGCGGGTGGGGGGCATATACCGCCTCTTCAGACTGGGATGATTATAGTATTCCGCCACCGGTCGTTAGCCAGACCCGACAGTTTAACATTTCACATGCCTTTAAGAAAGAAGATCCCAAACAGACAGAAGACACCTTTTCGGTTCTGGTGACAGTTATTGACGATGAAGGGGATATGGATGACAAAGGGTTTACCGTTAAGGTGCCTAAAACAGATCCTACATTTGCATATACATCAACCAACATATGTGAAGACTTTGATGATCCCATCATCCGTCATGGAATGTTTACAATAAATGATAATAATACGATCACTATATTTGAGATTGAATCCGAACAAACCATGACGACCGAACTCACTGGAGATAACTTCATCTTTCAACAGATATGGGGGGACCTGACACTTGTATTTGAAGGCACAATTGACATTGATGAATCTACCGGAGTGATAACAGGGAGCGGAACAATGAATACCTATAGGAGTGACGGGTCTATATCATGCGAAGGAACATGGACAAGCGGCTGATGAACAGATATAAAAAAGCCCATTGGTTGCCGGGAGCCTGATATTTCAGAAAATGGCATGGGAGTTATGTCTTCATTCTCTCTGCGAGCGACTTTGGTTAATAGCAATGGGTCACGAAAAACAGGGGCGGCTTTCTTCCTGATTAGCCGATGACATATAAAAACGGATTAACGACTAAACAGGGACGCTGTACTTTTTCCAAAGCACAGCGCCCCTGCTGTTTTGTGAGAAATCGTTGAATCAAAGCCTTATATTTTACTATATTCCAATTTTACAAGCAGATAATTCCTCTAAAGCCCGACTTTCGGGATCGGGGACATTGGCTCACAATAAACAGATCCTAAGCAGCCTTACCTGTGACAATCAACGTTTGATCCCTTTTACCCGTTGATTTCGAAAAGCAGGAACTTGCTTTTTCTACCGGCAACGTATAGAAAAGATGTATTATTATGACCCCATCACATTGAATTCTTTTCTAAGCGAACTTAAAAATGCGCGTTTTCATTTTACGCTTGTGATGAATGCCAGACAAAAAAACCGGGATTTTGCGATGAAACATTTTTTAACCGTTATTACTATTGTGCTGATCTTTGGCCTGACCGGCTGTAAAGATGAACCGCCGAAACACAAAACCGCGTCGATTCATGAAGTAACCGCTGTCGGTTCCCAATGGTACGGGCATATTCCTGTCTGGTGCGGCATGGAGAAGGGGATTTTCAAAAAACACGGTTTTTCCGTAAAATGGCATTTTATCGGGAAAAGCATGGACCGCCTCAATGCCATATCCTCGGAAGAAGCCCAGTTTGCCAGTATCGGTGAAATTGCCATGCTCAGCGCCATGGCCCAGGGGAATAAACGGTTTTACTGGGTGGGCAACCAGGACATCGCACCCGGGTTTGAAGGACTTGTAGCAGCTAAGGGCATAAAATCCTTTGAGCAGTTGAAGGGGAAAAAAATCGGGTTTCCCTTTGGCTCATCGGTTGATCTGACTTGCCGGATGCTTTTGAAAAAAAACGGTCTTGATCCGATAAAAGATGTCCAACTGGTAAACCTGGAGGTGGGAGACGTCCCGGCGGTTTTTAAGACGGGAAATATTGCGGCCGCCCTGATATGGGAACCCGGGTTTTCCCAGTTAAAAGCAGTTGACGGCGCAACAGTTCTGGGCCTGGATACAGATACGGATGTATACAAAGAGTTCGGCACCATGACCGGACCCGATGTCCTGATTATCGGCAAAGCCTGGACCGATGCAGACCCGGAAAGAGCAAAAAATTTTATGCGCGCCTATTTTGAATCGCTGCGCTGGGTAAAAGAAAATACAGACGATGCCGTAAAACTGGTTGCCGGAAATTATATCCTTCAGGATATCGAACTGATCCAGGAAAACATGGCAAAATTTATCTGGCATGACATTGACGACCAGAAACGGGTGATGTCGGATACCGGTATCTTTGGTCAGGCGAATTATGTGGTGCGAATTCTTCACGAGGATATGAAGGTAATCCCGAATAAACCGGATTTTATGCAGTGGGTTAATATGGATATTTTACCTTAATAAACAGGAAACGTGTATTGAAAGAAACAGAACTCACTTTCTGGCGTGCATCTGTCTATGGTTCTCTCGGTTTGGTCTGTTTTCTGGGATTATGGGAACTGGCAATCCGGTTCCACCTGATTGACCCGTTTTTTCTCCCGCCGCCCAGCCAGATCTTTACCCGTGCCATCCGGATGACCACCGGCCCGGATGCCGTTTTGCTCAGTGATATTAAAATCAGCGCATCCCGGGTACTGGCAGGCTTTTCCCTGAGCGTGCTGGCCGGAGTCCCGTTCGGACTGGTGATGGGTGTCAGTTCGGTTGTGCGCGCCACATTAAACCCCATTATTTCAATCATACGTCCGCTGCCTGCTTTAAGCTGGATTCCGCTGTCCATGCTCTGGCTGGGAATTGATGAGCAGCAGAAATATGCGATTGTATTTATGGGATGCTTTGCATCAATCCTGGTTTACACCACAGATGCCACCATGCGGGTGGATCCTGTTTTAAGAAGAGCCGCCCGCAACCTTGGGGCCTCTGATTTTCAGGTGCTTCGTTATGTGATACTTCCCGGGGCATTGCCTGATCTGCTGAGCGGTCTTAAGGTTGTCCTTGCCATTGCGTGGACCTGTGTCATCTCCGCTGAAATGGTGGGGGCCAACAGCGGCCTGGGATTTAGGATCTGGACGGCCAAGGAATGGTCTGATACCGGTCAGGTTCTGGTTGGAATGATCAGCATCAGTGTCACTGTTCTGATCTTAGATATCGCGTTTCGGGGCATTGAACGGCTGCTTCTGCCGTGGCAGAGAAAGGCTTCTGGCACATAACTATGGCATTAATCCAGCTTGACAATGTAACCAAAGTTTTTTCTTCACGAAAAGGGGATGTAGAAGCAGTTTGCGGATTTTCCCTTTCCATCCGCAATGGCGAAGTGGTCACCCTTGTGGGAGCATCGGGTTGCGGAAAGACCACGGTTTTAAATATGGTTGCCGGATTCATCGCCCCCACATCCGGAAAGGTATTGCTTGAAGGCGAACCTGTCTTACGTGTCGAGCCGCGCTGCGGGATGATTTTCCAGTCATATGCCCTGTTTCCCTGGCTGACGGTCCGGGAAAATGTCGAGTTCGGCCCCAAAGTCAAAGGTATTTCGAGAAAAATCAGAAAAAAGCTTTCCCGAAATTACATCGAGATGGTAGGTTTGACGGAATTTGCCGATTCGTATCCCGGTGAACTATCCGGCGGTATGCGTCAACGGGTGGCACTTTGCCGGGCGCTGGCAAACAAGCCGGATATCCTGCTCTGTGACGAGCCGTTTGCAGCCTTAGATGCCATGACCCGTCAGGTCATGCAGCAGGAACTGTTAAATATCGTCAGCCGATCCGGGCAAACCGTTTTTTTTATCACCCATTCCATTGATGAAGCGCTGATTTTAAGTGATCGGGTGGTGGTGATGTCCGCACGGCCCGGACAGGTGAAGGCCGTATATGATATCGAACTTTCACGGCCGCGAAAAATTGATGTTCAGCTGACCGATGAATATCTCAAAATCAAGCGCAAAATCTGGGATCTGGTCGAAGAAGAAGTCAAGGCGTCCATGATAAGTTCGGGCTAATCAGGGAAAACAGAGATCTTAAACCTTGATCGGGCAAAGTCCCGACAGTTTCGAGGCGCTCAGGAGAACCTGCTTGCGGGCCAAGTGGCAGGGTTATCTTGCTTATGATTCGTTTTCTTTGAGGACTTCGACAACTTAGCGCCAGATTTCCTGAAACGGTTTCAACATCAGGGACTTTTCCAGCCGGCAGCAATAAATAAATCTCCCGGCTGACCTTATCCGACCAGGAACCGAAAAAACACATTTGATGCAAACGTTTTTGGGCCAAAGGTTCAAGTGCATCAAACAATTCGCGACTGGCCAAAAAAATGGGCCGGTCAAAATCTTTGCGGGAAATCTCCAAAGCGTTTTTTGACTGGTCAAACACCGATTAAAGCAAAATCCCTTTTACCCGGCACCTGCCGGATAAAAGGGATTTCTTTTTTTCTGGGAGGGAACCCAAAAAAAACATTCAGATTTTCAGACTCAAGGCCAATGCTTAAATCTGAAAAAACTTATATTTTCCACTTTCAGCCTTCCACCGTCAGCCTTCTACCTATACCCCTTCTCTATATCTTTCCCCTTTCCTGCGCAATCCGGATATAGGTTTCCATTCCGGTTTTAGGCGGTAAATACTGATTTTCATCGGATTTTTTCATCAATCGGACCGCATCAGTGGAACAGGTGGAGACACACAACCCGCAGCCGATGCATCGTTTCAAATCAATAACGGCTTTTTCATCTTTCATTTCAATGGCTTCCATCTGGCAGCGATCGATGCAGACTTCACAGCCCACGCATTCTTCTTCGTCAATTTGGGCAAAATAATTACTCTGAACTGCGGCCGCCGGGTTATCCTGTTTTTTGAGCGACCGGAGCATACCGCAGCAATCACCGCAGCAGCTGCACATTCCGCCAACATACTGAGAATTAAACGGCTGCATCACCAGACCGGCAGCTTCGTTTTTCCGTGCAATTTCCTTGGCTTCTTCTTTGTCAATATACCGGCCCATATTATTATCCACATAATAACTCGCATGAGATCCGAATAAAAAACAGGCCTCCAAAGGCTTATCACACCCTTTTCCCATTTTTTTGGCAGTTGTCCGGCAAATACAATTAGCAACGGCAATTTTTTTCTGGTCGTCAAATATCTTCATCACATCTTCATAAGGCGCAATCGGCCATTCCCTGACCAGTTCCCGATTGATCGGGATGCTTCGCATGACCGGCGTGCTCCAGGCCTGAAAGGATTTGCCGAGAGCTTGCTGGTAATATTCTTCCAGGTCCCGTGCAAGGGTCTCATCAACGGTATTGAGCTGGAATTCAAACACGCCCACTACAAACGGGACCGATCCGTACCGGGCAGCCCCGTCCTTTTTCTGGCGGAATAAAAGCCCCCGCCTTGCCATGTCCTCTAAGTGGGATGCGGTGGTGTCCTTCGGGAGATTCAGCCGTTTGGCCACACTGTCCGGCGTTTCAAGCATGGGTGTCAACATCAGAAACATTTCCGCGTCCGCTTCTGAGAACATCTGTTTGAGGATCTTTATTTCCACCCTGTTTTGTGTTGCCGGAAAACCGGTGCCCATATCGTCCAGCCGCTGCCTGAGCTGATCGTAAATATTATCCATTTTTATTCCTTAATAATTTTCATGACCCTATAAAAAATTACATTTAGATAGCAAAGAAAAAAGTTCCAAATTCAAGGCGCGCAAATTCTGAGGAATGAGGCGTAGTGGGCTACTCCGCAGTGACGAAGAATGCAGCGCAACACAGAATTTGGACTTTTTGCGAAGCCATCAAACCCAGGTGACCTGAGGCGTATTCCGCATGGGCAGCCGATGATATTTATATTTCGGATACCCGACCATGGCAACCCCGTAACACGCGTGCCCTGCCGGGAGCCCCAACGCTTTTTGCAACGGCGGCCAGAACATGGCGGCCGCTCCGAAAAAACCGCCCCAGCAGGTCCCTAATCCTAACGAGGGGGCTGCCAGTTCCAGATATGTCATGCCAATCGTGCAGGCGGTCTGGGCCGTCATATCCGACTGAAGGCCATGGGCCACAATCAAATGGGGCGCGTCACGACAGACCACATCAACCCCGAAATCCCATGCACCCACAACAAGCTCCATATGCATTGTTGCGGCCATTTCCGGCTGCTCCTTGATCATATACCGCATCCAGTCCACTACCATGCCCGTCTGCCGGTGAAGTTCATCGGAATCGTAAATAACATGCCATCGAACCGGCTGGGTATTATGGCCGGACGGTGCATAGGAGGCAATTTCAATCAATTTTGAAAGCGTGTCCCGGTCGACGGCTTCTTTTTTATATGTCCTGACGGACCGGCGGCTGCGCAGAAAATGCTCCGCCCGATCCGTATCCGAAATCCATTCTTTATTCACGGGAGGGCACTGTTCCGGTGTCAAATATTTGTGGGAAAGGGCCGCCGTGGGGCATACCGCCACACAATGACCACAGTTGATGCACAATTCATCCGCGCCAGACACGGGAACCGGAACTGATTCTTTATCTTTTAACTCAATAATTTTAATGGGGCATTCATCGACACAGATTCCGTCACGGTTACATTTATCCGGATTGACTTCAAACAGACTCATGATACGCTCCTTTTATTTTTTGCATTGATTGGTTTTTCTTGAATTTACAATATGATGGGTAAAAAAGGATGTCAACAACAAATAGAACGTTCGTTCGTTTTTTTACAGCTTCAGCCGCAATTTTCAACATCTTGTCTACTTAAAATGAAAAACTAAAAAATTGAGAAGCTACAAGAAGATAATTTTAAACTTAAAAAAAAATTTGAGTTGAAATGTTTCTGAAGTGTTAACTTGATTTTCTCACGAAAAAAATAAAAGACATGGAGATCAAAACAGGCATTAACATCTGAAACCGTCCACCGCTGGGCAAAACAAAAAAAAACCTTATTTCTTTGTATTAAAGAAATAAGGCCTGGATTGAAAAATGTGAAATTTTGATTGCAGAAAATTAAAATTCGGTTTTTTGCAAAATCATTTAATCAGACAGACAATCAGGAAAATTACAATAAAACCTCCTGATAGAGACGGTTAAACAGTATTTCAGCGTCCATCAGCTGCTGCGGGGACAACCGGTCTTTAATAAAACTTCGCTGCTGCGATGCGATTTCCTCTCCCTGGACAGCGACAAGCGTCATCCACGCATAGGCCTTTATATCATCTTGCGCCACTCCATGGCCGTTAAAATACAACAGGGATAAACTATACTGGGCGTTTACATTTCCATTTTTTGCAGCGGCTTCAAACCATTTAAACGCTTTTTCAAAATCTCTTCCCACGCCAATACCGTTATAACACATCCCGGCAAACCGGTTCTGCGAGTATACACTCCCTTTTATGGCTGCTTTTTCGTGCCATTTGGCAGCCTCGGTCAAATCCCTGGCAACCCCCAGCCCGTTATCATACAATATTCCCAATCGGCTGAGCGCTTTAAAATAACCGGTGTCGGCTGCCTGGCGATATAATGCAACGGCTTTCCGAAAGTCTCTGGGGATATCTCCCTCCCCGTTTTCAAACATGACACCAAGTCCGAAAGCCGCCTCACTGGAACCGTGCTCAATGGCCTGGTAACACATTGCAACAGCCTTTTGTTCATCTTTTGCCATCCCCATACTGCCGTTTAAATACATCATGGCAATCCGGTACATGGATTTCCCGTCACCGGCATCCGCTGCTTTTTGATACCACAGCAGGGATTCACTCTGGTTTGGTGCAACGCCAAACCCTTTTTCATACATGACTCCGAGGCAATATAGTGCCGGGGGGAAATCTTCTTTGGCAGCTTTAAGATACCATTCCATGGCCTTGCCATAGTCTCTGGGCAGGCCGCCCTCTCCGTTAAAATAAAGCATGCCGATGCTGAACTGAGACTGAACAAACCCCTGGGCTTCCGCCCGCCGGTACCACTTTAAGGCTTCTATATGATTTTTCGGAACCCCGTCACCATTATAAAACATATCCGCTAGATTATGCTGGGCCTGACCATAATTTTCTTCAGCTGCCTGCTCATACCATTGGGCGGCTTTTTCAAGGTCGCGGGGAAAACCTTCGCTATTGTCATACATAACCCCCACACTGTAATAATGCACCGGCAAAGAATCCTCCTGCTCGGCAGCCTTTAAATACCACTCGGAGGCTTCCGCATGGTTTTCTTCAATTCCCTGGCCATAATACAGCATATGGGCATAACTGTATTGAGGCAGTGAATAATCCTGCTCGGCAGCGGCTTTATAAAACTCCATGGCCCTGTTCAAATCCTGAGGCACTCCCTGGCCGGACTGGTACATATATCCAAGGGTATACTGGGCGGCCGCCCCGTCAAGTTCGGCAGCTTTTAAAAACAACGCTTCCGCTTTTTTATAATCTTTTTCAACACCCTTGCCCCGGTAATACATGATACCTTCAGCGGTCAGCCGCAGCATTTCCGGGTTCGGCGCTTCAACCTGAGGCGGCACATACCCGCCGGTTTCCTCAAATTCAACCTGAGCATCAACCTCCGCATCCGCTTCCGGGGAATCCGCCGGCAAAGGGTCAGTTACCTGTTCTTCGTCGGGTGAGTTTTGGAATTCACTCTCGAGTGCTGCGTTCGGTTTTTCTGCAGCTTCTGGTGAAACCGAAATCGGCTCTTCTTCTATCGCATTTTGAAATTGAATCGTTTCCTCGGATTGAACTGTTTCCGCAAAAAGAAACGAAGGATAACCGACGGATAAACCAATCACCGCAGAAACAATCAATACTTTAAATAAACAACCGGATACACCGAAGGATCTCATTCTTTTTCTCCCGGGCGCGCTGAAATGATTAACTGATAAAACTATCTCATAATATTAAAAAAAAATGCACCAAAGACAATAAAATGTCAAGCGATTTATAATTTTCACTCCCCTGTTATATCTGATGCGCCATCAAATAAAAGACCTCTTGATATGACCTTTTTACCTGATTATAGTGTTCTTACATCAACCTCTTAAACCTGAAGTGACACATCATCCTATGGAAAACAAACCAGACCAACACGCACTCGGGGATAAAATATCGGATCTGATCCGTTACGGAATCACTATCAGCAATGATGTAATGCACTATATTGATTCCACATTTTCAAACCCTTCCATAGAAGAATTTGCCCGGATTCTTTCTGACCCGTCTAACTGTGAGACAGATACTGTTTTTGAACTGATCTTCTACCCGGACCGGCAAATACAAGAACAGCTTGAATCAAGTTTAAAAACAAAATATTATGACGCAGATGACGTTAATTCCGCAATCAGCTATCTTTTACAAAAAGAAATGACTGTCCCGGTCACCTTTCCGGACCAACGGGGCACTCTGTCAGTCCTTCTGCCGGATTCAACTATCCGGCAATTCATGGTCCGGCTGAATATCACCAGACAAATTAATGCACGCCTTGTTGAAACATTATCCCGCTTTGTCACAGATGAGTCCGAAAATCTCAGGATCCGTGTGCTGTGGAGAAACTGCCGGGCGGAATTTTCCGATTCGGTGTGTGCTTTTCTTTGCACATGTATTGAAAAGATGTATACCGCATCCCCATATTTCTGGAACGCGGTCAAATTTTTACTCAATTTTTTCGATTATGCCGATCCGGAAGCAGATATTTATTTGGGTCTCATGCAGGAAAAAAAAACGATTCTTCACAGTATCGGTCAGGCGGAAAAAAGTGAAAAAGCATTAGAAAGCAACAATGTCGAGGTGTTAATGCTCAAAGGCGTCAATATTTTGGCCATCAATATCGCAGATGCCCGGAAAAAAATCGTCCTGATTGATCACATCTGCATATCAATTTTCGGCAAAACTGAGTTATACGGATAATTACCTGTTCCAGATTTTTTGAGCTTCAGCTTCGGCCTCTGCCTTCACTTTGGAGTCTTTGGTCAAAGCAGCGGCTTTTTTAAATGTCTCATATGCTTTATTGTTTTCATGCTGCTGCTTATAGGCCTTTCCAAGATCCAGATAAATCGGGGCTTCATTCGGCGCTTTTTCAACAGCGGTTTCAAATGATTCAACCGCATCATCATATTTTCCCATTGCCATGTAAACCAGACCGATTCCGTGATATGCCATGGGAAAATTCGGGGCCATGTCCAGGGCCTCTTTATAATAATAAACAGCCTCAGCATAGTTCCCCTGCTTGTAATAAACAAATCCCAGGTTGGACAAGGGATAATGCGGCGTTCCGTACAAAAGGTCTTCTTTAACGATTTTAAAACACTCAATGGCGGCATCCCAGTTTTCCTGCTCCAGGTAGGCGGAACCCAGGTTATTTCTTGCCGGAGAATAATCCGGCTTTAATTTCAAGGCCTTTTTAAAATGCTTAACAGCCAGTTCCAGATTTTTTTTTGACATGTATGCCAACCCCAGATCATTTTGAAGATAGGGGTCATCGGAATAAATACTTTCCGCCTTTAAAAATTCTCTTAAAGCCCGTGTATGTGCCCCTTGCCCCATATAGGCTTCGCCAAGGTCTCTGATGGCATCAGCTCTTTGCTTGTCTAAATTTTTCTGATGGGAAGCACATGCGGCCAGACTTAGCGACAGCATCAAAATCAATAAACAGATACCAAGATGTCTTTTCATAG
>JAQYVU010000129.1 GCA_030145385.1 Desulfococcaceae bacterium | reverse complement strand
AGGAGACAAAGACCTTGTCAGCAGAATGATTGAAAGGGAACACCGAAGAAATCCAGATGGAAATGTTAAGGAATGGTTATCCAGTGCCATTGAACGCTGGCAAAGGGAAATGAGATAATTTGAATTTGCATTCTATCGAAAAATCAATCCTGTATCTCATTTAATTCTTACGTAACACTACTTGTTTTTTATTTATTGGGATACCCCAATATCTTGGGGCGTCGGTAAATTTGCAAAAGCTGTGATCACAGCAAGAGATATCAACTTTTTCATTACATGCTAAAGCTTTGATTCGTCTGTATGTACGCAACAAATTGATAATTGACTCATATTGATATGAGGTTCATTATCTACCTGCCTTTTCTTGCAATCGAAAGTTTTTTATTTTTACCCGGAGAACATATTTTCTTTTCACTTTTGACCATGAATGCTCCAGCAGATTAACGACCTGAACCTCATGTCCGGCAGTTTTCAACCAGGCTTTCTGTTTTGTATTGTTGATGCAACCCGGTTTCTCAAAAAAAGTTATTTGCGCCATTTGTCTTCCTTTCATTTTACAACACCGGTCTTGATTTTTTCCCTGTTAAAGCGGGAGGTTAATGAACGCATATGGAATGGGCAATCACAGCGATTTCAGCAATGGCCTCTTTCAGGTCTTTTAACTCCGTTGTTGAAGGACTGCTGCGATGATATTTTTCTACAGAACAAATAGACTGAATATTTTCGTATTGCAGAATACGTGTTTTAAGCGATTCCGTCACCGGCCATACGGTTTCAAGGGCTGTGATAAGATCCGTATAGGTATGATTGTCCGGCAGTTGATGATGGAAATCTAAAATCGCCATAATGTAGCCTTCCAAAGAAAGAGACAACAGATTGTACCTTATCTCAGGTCCAAAGCGGCTTTTTTCCCCTTTTGGCGTTGCTGCTTTCATGTACTGATCAGCATCTTTCAGCCATCTTTGCCAGTTCAGGGGCTTTGCCTTCATCATTTCGATGTTTTCTTTTGCCATAAGGATTTCCACCACATCATACCTCCAACCTGTTTATAGATTTTTGTAATCATTTTCAGGGCACCGCATCTGCCTCTGGTGAAATGGTTTTGAACAGCAGTTCCCACCAAAGCTTAAACTCTTTTAACTGATCAGCATCTTCTTCTTCACGACATAGCGTCAACTGGTGAAGAAAGGCGTCATTAAAATCATCTGTAGAAAACTTTAATTTTTCTTCTGCTAACAAATTCGTCAGCTCTGATGTTGTTGCGGCTGAATTCAAGCGTCTTCTTAAGGTGCTGTCATCAATTCCCCGCTGAATAAATGACAGGGCATTGCCGATAGTCATTTTAAATCCTTTTTGTCATGGGTTAAAACTTATCAATACAGACGCCACTTTTTCGCCAAATTTTGCCTTTTCAGGTTTTAGCTTTGGTCTTCGCTCATGACGTTTTACAACAACCTGTATATCCAATATAACAAACAACGTGCCAAAATGATTTTTCCTTTGACTAAAGAAACTATAAATATTCGAAATTAAATGATTTATTTTTTTATTCAGGCAATAAGATGACTCATAAATACATACAATTGCGGGCTTTTATGATGCTACAAAAGTGTAGGCAACGACAATAAGGACGGACATTGTTGTTGATTGCGGGTTGGCGGGTCTTGATGAAATTCCTGCCCCCCTAAAAAAAACTGCTTGAATCCGGTTATGCGTAGGGAGTTGAATTGAATTGCGTTGTGAAGTATGCAGGCTCTTCAAAATCTATAAATTATTGAAGAATGAATACACGGGTGACACGGGCAACTCACTGTGTTCCAAAGGAACAGAAGAGTTTTATTTTTGAATTGTAATTTGAACACAATCTGTGTATTTATGTAGTTTATTCGAAATGGAGAACAACAAAACAACCTTACCAATAAGTGAAAAATTGGATATCACACTAACCACCCCCGCACTTCTTTTTCCGGCAATTTCTCTATTGCTGGTGGCCTATACCAACCGTTTCAACACGATCGGCGGGCGTATCCGCACACTTCATTCGCAATACAGGAAAGACCCTGATGATCTGATTATCAGCGGGCAGATCGAGAGCCTGCGAAAACGGGTCTATTTAATCCGCAATATGCAGGCATTCGGCGTTGCCAGCCTGTTTTTATGTGTTGTCTGCTTATTCGTTCTTTTTGCCGGGAAAATATTTATCGGGAAAATTATATTCAGCTTATGTTTAATTCTGATGATGATTTCTTTGGGATTGTCGTTCAGGGAAATTTTAATTTCAGTCAATGCGCTGAACCTTGAGCTTAGTGATATGCAGAAAAATCAATTATGAGTATTAAAAACGCATTTGACACGGCCGCACAAGATTATAACCAGGCAAGAAAGCAGCTCATCCCCTGTTTTGATGACTTCTATGGAACAGCGCTGGAACTGATCCTTTTTGAAACCAAAGACAGACTCAACGTTCTGGATTTAGGCGCGGGCACCGGTCTGTTTTCTTCATTGGTTGCACAGCTTTACCCCTATGCTGAATTTACCCTTTATGATTTGTCAGACAAAATGCTGGAACAGGCCAAAAAAAGATTTTCAGATATCCGCGTAAACGTTGAATATGTGATCAAAGATTATTCAATAGACCTGATCGAAAGAAAGTTTGATTTGATCATATCCGCATTATCAATCCATCATTTAACAGATGCTGAAAAAGAAACCTTATTTTCCCGCGTGTTTTCCAGCCTGAATTCCAATGGATTGTTTATCAATGCCGACCAGGTGCGGGGAGAAACGCCCTATGAAGAAGAAATCTATAAATCCACATGGCTGAAACAGATACAGGAAAAAGGGATTGCCCAACAAACGCTGGACGCTGCCTTTGAACGCATGAAAGAAGACAAAATGTCCACCCTGTCCGACCAGCTGAGTTGGCTGAAGAAAGCTGGTTTTTCAGAAGTCAACTGCTGGTACCGGAATTTCAGTTTTGTTGTTTACTCAGGATTGAAACTATGATCGATGAAATCTACAGCCGTTTAAAATTAATCCCGTATTTCTTCAGCCGGTATCCGAACTGGCGGGGGGTTATGCCCAGGGCTTTGGAAGCACGATTCTGGATATAATTATTGTCTTTTAACGCACGGATCACCTGATCTTTTTCAATGCCTTCAATTTCTTGTTTTAAATTTGTTTTATCTGCCAGACTGCCGGGATAAATCACCGGTGCATCCTGATTCTCCGGATTTAAGTTAAACGGCAGATCCTCCGGTTTCACAACATTCGATTCCAGCATGATAACCAGTCGTTCAATGGTATTGGCAAATTCCCGTACATTTCCCGGCCAGGTATAATCTTCCAACAGGTTCAGGGAGCGGGCGGATATTTTTACCTGCCGGTGATAGAGTTGATTGAACTTATTAAGATAATAATCCGCAAGTAATGGGATATCTCCGGATCGTATTCTTAAGGGCGGCAGCATTATGGGTACCACATTAAGGCGCCAGTAAAGATCTTCCCGGAAGTTGCCTTTTTTGACCTCTTCAAACAAATTCCGGTTGGTGGCGGCCACCACGCGAACATCCACATGAACGGAAGATGTAGAACCAATTTTTTCAAAGCTGCGCTCCTGCAAAACACGCAACAATTTAACCTGCAGATTAAGCGGCAGTTCACCTATTTCATCTAAAAACAAAGTCCCTTCCTGGGCCATTTCAAACCTTCCGATTCGCTTTTCTGTGGCTCCGGTATACGCACCTTTTTCCACTCCGAATAATTCCGCCTCAATGAGATTTTCCGGCAATGCTGCAAGATTAACCGCAACAAACCGTTCCCTTGTTCTTAAGCTCTGGTAATGAAGCGTCTGGGCAACCAACTCCTTGCCTGTACCGCTTTCACCGAGCAATAGAACGGTGGTATCTGTGGTGGCGACCTTGATCACACTTTTTAGCACTCTTTGGAGTTCAACTGATTCTCCGATAATATTCGGTAGACTGAATTTTTCCTTCAACTGGGAGCGAAGCTTGCCGATTTCATTTTCAGTATTTTTAAAATTTCGCCATAAGATAACAAACTGGGCGATAAAAGACGCAATAATGCTCAATACCCTAAAGTCATCATCCACGGTTGTGTCTTCTTCGGCAAAAATTCGGTCAACTGTTATAACGCCGATGGTTTTACCATCAATAGAAATAGGACTACAAAAAAAGGAAACTCCTTTTTTTGAAGGCCGGGAGCCTGTTTTATTTAAAAACTTGGGTTCATTTCCGATATTGGGAACAAACATGGGCTTTCCGGTTTCAAGGACTCTTCCGACAATTCCTTCGCCGACCTGATATGTTCCCCGGCTGATTTCTTTCCGCGTAAGGCTCTGGGCCGCAATTATTCTCAGTTTATGAGTGTCCGGGTCCATCAGGAAGACACATCCCCGCTGCATTTCCAGGTGTGTCCCCAATATCTGCATGGCTGAGAGCATATTTTTCTCCAGATCAAAGGAAGTGGTCAGCTCCTGGCTGACTTTTAAAATTGCACTCAGTTCCCTGTTTTTCCTAAGTAATGCATTCATATGTATAATTCTTGGCTATTAAATGATATTTTAATTATCAATGACAGGAAATGTTTGAAAAAGTCATTGTTTTTGAATTGAAATAACAATTCCCCGTGAATATAAATTTATTTGAAATTAGATTGCAATAAAAGTGCCAATGCTTCAAATAATACTTAATCAATATTACAACTAATCGATTTAATTGTTTTTTTAAGCATTAAGCCAATAATTAATAATAGCCTTTTGGCAGCAGTCTTATTACATAATTGTAAGTCTGAGAATATAGAGCACAAAATTGTTATCAACGGATTTTTTAACGACTCCACTTTAAATTATGACAAGCGTTGCTTGCATGACAGTTTGTTGGGATGGGTGTAGATTCAATAAGTTAACACATGGCTCGCTGCCGGAGCGGCGAAATCGGTAGCAGGCTGGCGGCTGATAACGACAGTAATTCAAATATTTAAAAGTGCATTATGTCGATAAGCGGGCGTTCTTTTGATTTGAGGGGTATTCTGTATTGTGGCTGCCAAATTTTAAAAATCTTCGAATTGCGATTGATTTAAAGAAAAAATCGGGAATGGTACATTCTTTTTTGGGGTACTGAAAACTCAAGCATGCCTGCCAGGTCATTTGATCGTAAAGCTCTGATGACACACATTTATTTCAACAAAAAAGGATATTGATAAAAACTGTTTTACATTATTGAAAATCCCGATGCATTTTGATATGAATATTATCATATCAAAGAGGGATATTACCCATGTTTTTTGATGATTTTTTGGATCACATTTCTTGTACTGCGAAAACGGATTTACCGGTCAGAATCTGTAATTATGGAATGATCGCTTACTCCAATGCCCTTGATTTATTGATGTCAACAGTTGAAAAAAGAGCAAAAAACAGTATTCCCGACACACTGATACTCCTTGAACATCCTCCGACTTACACTTTGGGTATGCGGGGTAAAATGGAGCATCTTCTGGTTTCACAGTCATCTCTTAAAGATAAAAAAATTGATATTCATCGCGTGGATCGGGGAGGGGACATCACTTTTCACGGCCCCGGACAGCTGGTGGGATATCCGATACTTGATTTGAAAACTAAAAAACCGGATGTCCGGCAGTATGTAAAAAAGCTGGAAAATGTGATCATTCGGTCAATCGCCGATTTCGGTATTTCCGCCCAACGCAATACCGGTTTTCCGGGTGTTTGGGTGGATAATCACAAAATCGCGGCCATTGGCGTTAAAATAAACGCCAATGGTATTTCCAGTCATGGCTTTGCCGTTAATGTGAACACGGAACTGGCATTTTTTCAAAACATAATCCCCTGCGGGCTTCATGATTCAAAAGTCACTTCTCTTGCTGACATATCCGGGCATCCTATTGACATGGACAAAATGAAAAAAACCGTGGCAGCGGAATTTTTATCGGAATTTGCCAGATGAAACAGTATTACCCAAATACCCATTCTCCCCCAAAACCGCACTGGATCCGTGTGCCGATCCCGACCGGGAAAAATGTCGAATCCATTCAGGACTTAAAAACCCGAAAACAGCTTCATACCGTATGTGAATCCGCGCTTTGCCCGAATATTGGGATATGCTGGGGCGCCGGTCAGGCGACATTCATGATTATGGGGAACGGATGTACCCGGGATTGCGTTTTCTGCGCGGTCAAAGGCGAACCCCAGCCCATCGATTCCAACGAACCTTTGCGTGTGGCTGAAGCGGTCAAAACCATGGAATTGAAACACGCGGTCATCACGTCAGTCACCCGGGATGATCTGCCTGACGGCGGGGCATCTTCGTTTGCCGATACTATCACGTCGATCCGAAAGCTTTGTCCCAAAACATCTGTTGAAATCCTGATCCCGGATTTTAAAGGCAGCCGGCAGGCACTGGCCCGGGTGGTCAATGCGAAGCCGGATATACTGGGGCATAACATTGAAACCGCTTCCCGTCTTTATGAGAAGGTCAGACCCGGGGCAGTTTTTTCAAGGTCTCTGAGACTTTTTGAAATTATTAAAACCAACCGCCCATCGATGATTACGAAATCCGGTCTGATGGTGGGGCTTGGGGAAACTGAATCTGAAGTTTTAGACGTCTTTGGCGCTTTGCGATCAGTTGATGTGGACATTCTGACCATCGGTCAGTATCTGCGTCCCGGTCCCGAACAGCTGCCGGTGGCTCGTTATTATCATCCGGATGAATTTGCCCGGCTCAAAAAGAAAGCCCTGGGTATGGGGTTTTCATGGGTCGAATCCGGTCCTTTGGTCCGCAGTTCATTTCAGGCGGAAAAACAGGCTGTTTTTTTTAAACTTCGCGAAAAGGTAAGGTGAAATGCAGCCGGTCAGTTTTTCAAATCACTTGAATGAAAAGCTCAGAGGGACACTTCACCGGCCAACTCAAGCAAAAAACGGTTTCGGATTCGTCCTGGGCCATTGCTTTACCTGCTCGCGGCATACCCGCATTCTCATTGAATTAAGCAATGTCATGGCAGACCTTGGCGTTTGTGTGCTGCGGTTTGATTTTTCCGGAAACGGGCAAAGCGAGGGGCGTTTTGAGGACTCCACCTATACAAAACAGATGGATGAAATGACCTCCGCTGTCGCTTTCATGAAACAAAACAAAGCAGACCATGTTCTGATCGGCGGTCATTCCATGGGAGGTATGGTGTCTTTGTTTACAGCTGCACGGCAAAAAGACATCGCCGGTGTCATTTCACTTGCTGTGGGTTCAGCACCGATTCATCCGGACCGACTGCTGACGAAAATCCAGAAGGAGCAACTTATCAGCAGCGGCAATGTGTCCTTTTCCAGTCGGGGAAGGGATCTGGTCCTGACCCGGGATTTTTTTGATGACGCTGCCCGATTTGATGTTCATGAAATAATCAATCAAATCACATGCCCGGTTCTGATTGTTTTAGCTGCAAATGATGTGGTCACCAATCCGGTACCGGCAAAGTCTGTTTTGAACAGCGTAAATCAGAATATTGACATATTCGAAGTGGAAGGTGCCGACCATATGTTTTCTTTGGCTGAACACCGACAGGTCGTAATCGATCATTGTATTCAATGGATACAACATAATTTCATGTAAAAATCTAACTAATATGGCAAAGGAAAAAGTCACACCAATATAATTAAACTGGCAAGGCGCGCAAATTTTTCGCAATGATTCGTACTTGTCGTAATTGTCGTAATTGTCGTACTTGTCGTACTCTGAAGAAGCGAAGAATGCAGCGCAACACCGAATTTGAACTTTTTACGAAGCCATATTTTCAGGAGGAAAATAATATGCCATACGCCGGACCCTGGAGCGCTGAATATATAGACGCCCAGTACCAACGCTGGAAGGAGAACCCGGATCAGATGGAAAAGGACTGGCAGTTTTTCTTTTCCGGAGTTGAACTGGGACTTTCAGGCGATACCCCTGCCGAAGGCACCTGTGATGTTTCCATGGTTCGCAAGCAATCCCAGGTCGAAGCCCTGATATACCGCTACCGGGATATTGGTCATTTTCTGGCCTGCCTGGACCCTTTGGCTGCCTGTCCCACGGATCATCCATTGTTAAATCCCACGATATTCGGACTTGCTCCGGCAGATATGAACGACGCTTTTTACATGCCGGGGGTTTCCGATGATGTGCCGATGCCGTTAAAAAACATCCTGGGTCATTTAAAGCAGACCTACTGTCATTCCGTCGGTGTTGAGTATATGCACCTTCAGGATCCGGATGAGCGAGAATGGCTCCGCAGCCGCATGGAAACATCAAAAAATCAGCCGGATTTAAGCCCGGATGAAAAAATCCGGATTCTCAACAAGCTTTGTCAGGGCAAACGATTCGAACAGTTTCTTCACAAAAAATATCTGGGACAAAAACGTTTTTCTCTGGAAGGGGCGGAAGTGATCATCCCCATGCTTGATTTCCTGTTCCACCAGGCCGGCCGGCACGCGTGTGAAGAAATCATTCTCGGCATGGCCCACCGGGGGCGATTAAATGTTCTGGTTAATAATTTAGCCAAAACCTATGAAGATATTTTCAGGGAGTTTGAAGATAACATAAATCCTGAAGCGGAAGCAGGCACCGGCGATGTGAAGTACCATAGAGGTTTTACGGCGCGGTTTAAACTTCGGGACGGTCGAGACATGACGGTTATCCTGGCAAACAATCCCAGTCATCTTGAGGCAGTCAATCCCGTTGTCGAAGGCATGGCAAGGGCCCGGCTGGATATGATCGGGAATTCTTCAACCAACCGTGTTATGCCGGTGCTGATTCACGGAGATGCCGCGTTCGCGGGGCAGGGCGTTGTCACGGAAACCCTGAATATGTCTCAACTGGAGGGATACAAGACCGGCGGCACGGTTCATATCGTCATCAACAACCAGATCGGATACACCACATTGCCGGAGGATGCGCGATCCACCCGGTACTCCACGGACAATGCCAAGGGTATCATGGTACCGATTTTTCATGTTCACGGTGAAGACCCGGACGCCGTGATTCATACGGTGAAGCTGGCCTGTGACTACCGCATGGCGTTTTCCAAGGATGTGGTCATTGATGTCACCTGCTACCGCCAGTACGGTCACAACGAAGGGGATGAACCGTATTTCACCCAGCCGCAGATGTATGATCGGATCCGGCAGAGACCTTCTTTGGACAGAATATACGCAGAAAAGCTTTCCGCTGACAGCATCGTGGAAAGTGAAACAATTGAAAAGATAAATACCGATATTGAATCCTGTCTGGAAGATGCTCTGAAAAAGGCAAAAGTTGTTTCTGATAATACCGGGCATGCAGATTTATCTGACCTGACGCAAGACGAACCGGCTTCATTGCACAAACAGCCTGAATCTTTTAAACCAATGAATGAAGACATGCTCATGGATCTGGCCAAACAGCTCAATTCAGTGCCGGAAGGATTTAGCCTGAATCCCAAAATCTTAAAGCTGCTTGAAAAACGCTATTCAGCGATTTTAAATGATACCGGCATTGACTGGGGAAATGCTGAAGCCCTGGCATTTGCATCGATTCTGACGGATAAATTCCCTGTTCGGTTAAGCGGTGAAGACAGTCAGCGTGGTACGTTCAGCCACCGCCACAGTGTGCTGTTTGATATAAAAAATAATGACGAATACACCCCGCTTTTATCCCTGTCAGATCAGCCGGCGCCGTTTTATGCTATCAACAGTTTGCTGTCCGAAGCCGGCGTGCTCGGTTTCGAGTACGGTTATTCTGTCATGCGCCCTGAGGCCCTGACCATCTGGGAGGCCCAGTTCGGTGATTTTGCCAATAATGCCCAGGTGGTCATCGACCAGTTTATTGTCAGCGGGGAATCCAAATGGCAAAGCAAAAGCGGGCTTGTGATGCTTCTGCCCCACGGATATGAAGGCATGGGGCCGGAGCATTCCAGCGCCCGGATCGAACGTTTTCTCCAGCTCTGTGCAGATGACAACATCCAGGTTTGTAATCCAACCACGCCGGCACAGTTCTTCCTTCTGCTGCGGCGACAGGCTATCGGCAGAATATTAAAACCGCTGATCATTTTCACGCCTAAAAGTCTGCTGCGGCATCCCCAGGCAGTGTCCAGGCGTGCAGAATTAACCGGCACCGATTTTCAGAGGGTCATGGATGATCCGGTTTCCACCGGAAAAACTGAAAAGGTAATTTTTGTCAGCGGCAAACTCTATTATGAATTGTTAAATGCGAGAGATAAAGCCGGTCAAATGCAAACCGCCATTGTACGCGTTGAACAATATCACCCGTTTCCTGAGTACGAAATCAAACAACTGCTGGACAAATACAAAGATTGCAAATGTTTTGTCTGGGCCCAGGAAGAGCCGGAAAATATGGGTGCCTGGTGTTTTATCAACGCGAATATGCAGAAATATTTTTCCATGAACCTTCAATATATCGGCCGGCCGGCATCCGCCAGCCCGGCCACCGGTTTTCATCATATTTTCAAGGAAGAGCAGAACCGAATTGTCAATGATGCGATATTGTCTCGTAAAGGATGAAATGGCGCAGGCGCGAAAAAGAACAAGCCATATGCGTTAGTTCAGAGTTAGCAAGGCATCACTATTTAAAGGAGAAAACATGCAGGTTGAACTCAAAATACCCGAAGTCGGCGAATCAATCCGGGAAGCCGTGCTGGCCCAGTGGTATAAAAATGATGGGGATTATGTTGAAAAAGACGAACCGGTTTATGTCATTGAAACCGATAAAGTGACCCTGGAAGTCCCCTGTGACGCGGCAGGAATTCTGCATATTCTTGTTTCCGAAGGTGAGACCGTACCCATTGGAAAAACGGTGGGCACCATAGATACGGAAGCACAACCTCAAGCAGCGAAATCCCCGCCTGAGCCTGAAAAAACGGCCGCAGCGAAAAAAGAACCGGAAGCAGCAGTTGAGCCGGAATTTGCTGAAGCTGCAGACCAGACTGATATTGTTAAACCGCTGCCTTTGAATTCGGAGATGCCGTCCCCGAAGCCTTTTCTGATGCCGTCCGTCCGCCGCCTGGTTAATGAGAAAAGAGTCGATATCTCAAAGATTAGCGGCACCGGTCCCGGCGGCAGGATCACGAAAGGTGATGTACTGCTGTATCTTGAATCGGTTCCCCCGGATCGACCCACGGATCGTCTCACGGATCATCCCCCGGTGTCCGATCAGTCAGAAAAAAGTAAAACGGTTCCTGCCGAATGCCTGACAGAAACGGAATCGGTTACGCGAATTCCCATGTCGCCCATCCGTAAAAGAATAGCCAAACACCTTCTGGCTGCCAAGCAGAACACCGCGATGCTCACGACGTTCAATGAGATCGACATGAGCCATGTGATGGATATTCGCAACCAGTATAAAGATTCATTTTATAAGACCTATCAGACACGGCTGGGTTTTATGTCATTCTTCATTAAGGCGACGGTTGCGGCCTTAAAGGAGTTTTCGGATATGAATGCCGGCATCGAGGGCGATGACCTGATCTATCATAATTATTATCATATCGGCGTTGCCATCGGCGCGGAAAAAGGACTCGTGGTTCCGGTCATCCGTCATGCGGACAAAAAAAGTTTCGCGGAACTCGAAGCCGCGATTGTTGAATTTGTCGATAAAATCAAATCCAATAAGCTTGCGCTCAAGGATCTTGAAGGGGGGACATTCTCGATCACCAACGGCGGGGTTTACGGCTCGCTTTTAAGTACGCCCATTCTGAATATGCCCCAGAGCGGTATTCTGGGGATGCATAAGATTGAAGAGCGCCCGATTGCTGTTGATAAAAAGGTGGTGATCCGGCCAATGATGTACGTGGCTCTCAGCTATGATCACCGGGTGGTAGACGGGAAGGCCGCTGTCATATTTTTGCGGCGGATTAAGGAATTCATGGAAAATCCAGAACGCATCATGATGGAGATATGATATGGCTTCAGAAGAAAAATTTGACGTGATCATTATCGGGACAGGCCCCGGCGGTTACGTGGCAGCAGTCAGGGCCGCCCAGCTGGGTATGAAAGTCGCCTGTATCGAAAAAGAAGACCGTTTGGGAGGGGTGTGCTTAAACGTCGGATGCATTCCCAGCAAAGCGCTGCTGGATTCCAGCGAGTATTATTCCCTTGCAAAAAACAAGTTCTCCGGGCACGGGATCAATATCCGGGATATTTCGCTGGATCTGGATGTGATGATGCAGCGCAAGCAAAAAGTGGTTGAGTCCCTGACCGACAGTGTCCGGCAGCTTCTTGAAGGGAATAAGATCCGAATTTTTCATGGCCTTGCACGTCCGGTCAGCGCAACAGATGTTGAGATTAAAACGGCTGATGGCGCATCTCAAACCGTCACCGCAAATCATATCCTGATGGCCACGGGCAGCAAGCCGATGGAAGTCAAGGGCCTGGAGTTTGACGGCAAACTGATTGTCAGTTCCACCGAGGCGCTGGCGTTTGAATCAATACCCGAACATCTGGTGGTGGTAGGGGGCGGGTATATCGGTCTGGAATTGGGATCGGTCTGGGCGCGTCTGGGTGCAAACGTCACGGTTATTGAAATGATGCAAAACATTGCCGGTGCCACTGACGGCCAGGTGGCCCGAACGCTGCTTCGTATTCTCAGGAAACAGGGCCTGAAAATAGAACTAAATACCAAGGTGGTAAAAGCGGAAACCAGTGAGAAAAGTGTTCGGATCTTTATTGAAAAAAAGGGAAGTCAGGAGACATTGACCTGTGACAAGGTGCTGGTGGCCGTGGGGCGCAGGCCGCTCACGGACGGATTAAATCTTGATGCCGTCGGTGTTTCCACCGACGATATGGGACGGATAATAGTTGACGAAACCTTTCGTACCAGCGTTAAAAGCATCTATGCCATCGGCGACCTTATTGCCGGGCCCATGCTGGCACACAAGGCGTCTGCAGAAGGCCGGGCAGCTGTCGAGAATATGGCGGGTCTTGCAGGCGAAGTCAATTACGATGCCATACCGGCCATTGTTTATACCTGGCCGGAAGTCGCTTCTGTGGGATTGACGGAAGAGCAGTTAAAGGAACGAAAAATTCCCTATTGCGTCGGCACGTATCCTTTTACCGGTGCCGGTCGGGCGCGCTGCATGGGGGAGACGGACGGTTTTGTCAAGATGCTGTCGCATACCAAAACCGATCGAATATTAGGGGTTCACATCATCGGCCCGCGCGCGTCGGACATGATCGCGGAAGCGGTGTTAGCCATTGAAACCGGTGCATCATCCGAGGACATCGCCCGGGTTATTCACGGGCACCCCACATTTTCAGAAGCTTTGCAGGAGTCTGCCATGGTGGCCCGGGAATGTTCTATTTACGTGGGGTAGCCACGTCTTTTCAAAAGAGAGTTGAATAAGCTTCGTAAGCGCTCAAGGAACCCCATCTTCACAGAAGATATAAGATCTGTCATGGTGTCCGTCAAATCAATTCAGATGAGGAGACGATATTATGACAGCAGACAAATCACGAGAAGAGTTATTGGAAGAGAAGCGCCGGTTCTGGAA
>JAQYVU010000015.1 GCA_030145385.1 Desulfococcaceae bacterium | reverse complement strand
TATTTTTAAGTTTTTCTACCTCAGCGTTAAACCGTTTGACAGATAGGGAGCAAACCGGTGTTTCAATACTGGGAAAAATATTAATCACCACTCTTTTCCCTTTAAAATCCTTTGGTGAAACATCCGACATATCTGTTTTGGTCAGCTGAAAATCCGGTGCCGTAACGCCGACGGCCGGCAGATTGCCGATGGTGTTAATCTCATTTTCTTTGAACGTTATTTTAGCCATGGTTTTTCTCCTTAAATTTGAATGTCCTTTCAAAACTCCGGTTTCGACGTCAAAGTATAAAAGTTCAAATGTAAGGCGCGCAAAGCCTGAGTAATGATTCGTACTTTTCGCACTATGAAGCAGCGAAGGGTGAAGCGCAACGCAGCAGTTGGACTTTTTACGAAGACGTCAAAGTTTATCCCAGCAGATTATCCAACGCCATCATAATGACAAACCCGACCATCACCCCGTAAGTTGCCTGGCGCGACTTTCCCTGCGAATGCGTCTCAGGGATAATTTCATCACTGATGACAAACAGCATGGCACCGGCCGCAAATGCCAGGGCAAACGGCAGCACCGGATAGAATACGGTAACCGCACCGGCACCCAGTATGCCGCCAATAGGCTCCACCAGGCCTGTTAAAGCAGCGATCAAAAAAGCTTTCCAGCGGCTGTATCCCAGGCTAAGCAGCGGCAGAGCGACCGCGAGCCCTTCCGGCATATTCTGAATCCCGATCCCAATGGCAAGGCTGATGCCGCTGCTGATATCCCCGGTTCCGAATCCGACCCCGACCGCCATTCCTTCCGGAAAATTGTGAATGGTAATAGCGATCACAAACAGCCATATTCGCTTAAGCTTGGAAGACGGACCTTCCGGGCCTTTAATAAAATGTTCATGCGGAAGATATTTGTCAATCAGATCCAGCACCACGGCACCTGAAAGCATTCCGAACACAACGATATACACCCCAAAACCCGGCATTACGATTTCTCCGCTTTCAATACCGGGAATGACCAGCGAAAACGAGGTGGCTGCCAGCATCACACCCGCAGACGCCCCCAACATGGTGTTTAAAACATTACGGGACACATTCTTAAAAAAAAACGCCGGTAATGCGCCGACACCGGTTGCCATCCCGGCCAGCAGACTGGCAATAACCCCATAGTAAAAAAGCGTCATAAAACTTTCTCCATTTTGTGATCTGTCAGGATATTCGTCATCTGATACTCATATAAATTACAGGTCCGTATTGCATTTGAAATAAACAAAATCGGTTACTCCGGCCTACTCTGCTCTCCAAAGCGGTGTATCGGGCGATTCCACCATGATTTTTTCCTTTGCCCCCAAAAACGTTTTATATCCACCGCTCAAATTCTGGGCTTTAAAGCCTTTTTGAGACAGAATCCGGTACCCTACATACCCCCTGAGACCAATGGCACAGAACAGAATATAGTTCTTGCCCGGGTCCAGTTCGTTAACCCGACTCCTCAATTCCGGCAGCGGGATATGGATCGCCCCGTTGATCCAGCCGGCTTCTTTCAATTCATCCTTATTTCTCAAGTCAACCAGCACATTTGTATCCGGGTCAATGTCGATCAGCTCATTCCAGTTGATGTTTTTGACATCACCTTTGAGGATATTGGCTGCGACGAACCCGGCAATATTGACCGGATCTTTTGCCGACGAATAAGGGGGAGCATACGCCAGCTCAAGTTCCTCAAGGTCGTAAACCGTCATTGAACCGTAAATCGCTGTGGCAATAACATCGATGCGTTTATCCACCCCTTGCTTGCCGATAATCTGAGCGCCTAAAATTTTACCGGTGCCGGGAGAAAAAAACAGCTTGACGGCCATCATTTCGGCTCCGGGATAATACGACGCATGGGACCCGGAATGGGTATAACTGGCAAGAAACGGGATTTTACTGGCGGCAAGGAATCTCTCATTCGCGCCGGTGGACGCCACCGTCAAATCAAACATCTTAACCACCGACGTCCCGAGTGTTCCGTTGAAAATGCTTCTTCGGCCCATTACATTGTCGGCGGCAATCCGGCCCTGTTTATTGGCCGGGCCGGCCAGAGGCGTCATGGTATTAAGCCCGGAAACATAATCCGTCACTTCAACGGCATCGCCCACCGCATAGATATCCGGATCAGAAGTCTGCATTGTGGCGCTGACCTTCACCCCTCCCCGGCTGCCGATATCAAGGCCCGCTTCCCCGGCCAGTCTGTTTTCAGGCTTAACACCGATGGACAAAATGGCCAGATCACATTCCAGCTGTCTGCCGTTTTCCGTGTGAACCGTCAGGCGGCCGTGGTTTTCAGAAAAAGACCGGATGCCGTCACCTAAAAAACACGCCACGCCTTTTTCCTTTAAATGCGCGGACATAAAACTTGCCATTTCAAAGTCTAAAGACGGCATCACCTGGTCCAGCTTTTCAACAATGGTTGTTTTTACACCCCGAATGGCAAGATTTTCCGCCATTTCAAGGCCGATAAAACCGCCCCCCACAACCACTGCGGATTCCGGTTTTTTTTCATCAATAACCGCCTTGATCTTGTCGGTATCCGGAATATTCCGAAGATTATAAATATTATCCAGATGGATTCCCTCTATGTTCGGCCTGAAAGGTTCTGCTCCGGGTGACAATATTATTTTATCATATGATTCGCGGTATATTTCCCCGGTCTTCAGGTTTTTGACTTCGACCTGTTTATTTTCCCTGTCAATAGCGGTCACTTCAGTGAATATTCGGATGTCGATGGCATATCGTTTTTTAAATTCAGGCACGGTTGTCACAAACAGGCTTTTTCTATCCTTGATCACATCACCGATATAATAAGGCAGCCCGCAATTGGCGAAAGAAATATATTCTCCCCTTTCAAAAAGAACAATCTCCGCATTTTCATTTAACCGCCTCGCCCTGGCTGCAGCCGTGGCACCGCCGGCAACCCCGCCGATAATCAAAAGCTTCATTCAGTTTCCCCCTTATCGCTTGTATCCGACTGAATATTTATTTTTTTATTTTTTCTGCCAAACCGGCAAGCACCATCCCCTCGCCGGGAAAAACTTCACGATCGTTGCCCCTTGCGGAGCGGTCGACTTCCGGCCAGAAACCGGGAACAGGATCCGCGCCTTCTAAAGAAACCTGCGACGGAGCCGCATCTTTCATCTGCGGAAATCTTCTTAAATCAATATCTCTAACCGCAACACTGAACTCAATGGGAATATTATTCGGGTCAAACGTATAGACCGAATGGATAAAGCCATGATCAATGACTTCAGACACCCAGAAACCGGCGGCGGCAATTTTATCTTTTAACTCCCAGAGGCCATCACTGGTTTCAACACCGAACGACACATGATCAAAGGCCAAAGGAGCATTCACCGGAACACCGTGATCCTTTTCATCGATCTTTTCCACATCCGGCCATTCAAAAAAAGCCACCATATCCGTTTCCGACAGTTCAAAAAAATAATGCCGGTATTTATTGTCACCGATTCCCGCCACAAGACGCATTCCCAGAAGATCCCGCCAATAGCGAATGGTCATATCCATATCAGCGGTTGCAAATGCCAGATGGTTAATTCCGTTATATTTAATCATAATGTACTCACAATATCGCTAAAGAGTTTCGGGCCGCGTTGTATTCATCAATCAGCTGCGGCACCAGTTTACGAACAGGAACAATGTCGGCTACCAGTCCGGAAGACTGGCCGGCCTGAAATGTGCCGTCTTTTAAGTCTCCCAAAACCGATCCGGCCCTGTTCCGGTTAAAACTCGTTTCCAATGATGCCGGACAACTCATCTGTACCAGCCCCAGGGTACCCAGCCTACCTGCATTACTGCATTACTGAAGGCTGACGCAAGATGCCAGTCAGACGCCCAGACCATTCCTGCCTGAATGCCCGGATAACGAGTATTCAGCAATTGGGATAATCGGTTAGCATGCATGAATGGATTCCATTATCAAACCTGAATTCAGGTTAAAGTAGAAAGGTTATATTTATTATTTTCAAAATTCATGCCAGAAAAGAATGAAGAACCGGATGATTCGTGAATACACTAAAGGCAATGCCTTTGGTGTATTTTGACAGTACTGCACATCAGAATGAATGCGGGAATATTGATACATCATTGTATCAGATAATACAGAATCAATGATTGAATTTAATACATTACAATTTCAATCCTATATTGTACAGATATTTGCTTGAAATTCAATACTTGAAATTTTTGAACACATATAGTTAAGATACTGAAATTTCGTTATCAAATTCAGAAACGCGGAGTTTATCTCTTTAAATGAGTATTTAAAGTGTCTATTTTAACGCCGTATTGACAAGCATAATAGATTTTCACCAACCTGTTATGCCAATGATTGGAAACCATCTATGCACGTAAACAAACTCGTAATCAATCAGGATCAATTTCCAACCCAGGAAGATTATCCGTTTAATCTATCCATTTTACAGAAAACCAAAGCACTGGACCTGACAACACCGGTCACGGTTTTTACCGGTGAAAACGGCACCGGCAAATCGACGCTTCTCAAAGCAATGTGCGTCAGATGCAATATTCATATATGGGAAGGCATAAACCGTGTGAAATATGAGCAAAACCGGTTCGAGGACAAACTGCAGCATGCCTTAGATATTAATTGGGTTAACGGGACCGCACCGGGATCGTTTTTTTCCCCTGAATTGTTCCGGAATTTTTCTCAGCTTGTTGACGAATGGGCTGTTAACAGTCCCGGTATCCTGGAATTGTACGGCGGGGAATCACTGCTCACACAGTCGCATGGACAATCAACCATGGCTTATTTCAGATCAATGTATAACCGGAAAGGACTTTATTTCCTGGATGAACCCGAAGCCGCCCTGTCACCCAAAACGCAACTTGATTTACTCGAATTATTGAATGAAAAAAGCAGCAAGGAAGATGCACAGTTTATTATCTCAACCCATTCCCCTATACTCATGTCCTGTGAGCAGGCTGAACTATACAGTTTTGACAATCATTGTATTGAACGCATTGATTTCAAGGACACGTCACATTACAAAGTGTATAATCAATTTTTCAATATGTGATAAATTACACAAAAACGTTATTCCTCCCACCGGAGATATCCGCCTGCCTAAAACCACTATTCAGGATATATTTCGTTTATCTACTTACGGAAACGATCAAGGTTCAATTCCTGTTAACAGAAATTATCATCGAAAAGGCGCCTTGTAATGAAACCGGCACTGTCTCCGGTAAAAATATCTTAAAATCACTTCAGGACATCATCGGGCTGACCTTAAGGCGCCTGGACGTCGATACCATTAACAGGAAAAACTGAAATCAGGTGAGCAGGCCGGAATCCATCTCATTCCGTGAGGTTTTTCAGGCTTGAAATTATATTATTCAGGCTTGAAATTATACAAGTCGTATCCTGAACAGCAGAAAAACTGCAGCAACGCACGATTGTCGCGTCAAAGATGAAATAACACATCTGCAACATTTTGATATAAGTGATATGTTATTTGCGGATACAGTGGCATAAATTGCCATCAACAAGTTTTTTACAACACCATTAAAACTTGGAAGCATCTTTACTGTGATACTTTTTACTTTGCTTTGCCTTGATCGCGCTTCTTTCCTGGCTGCCGATCGTGTTCAGCCGTAAATCCGAATAAGTAATATCAACCTGCCCGGTTCGGGTTTCCATCAAAATAGAGCAGTTATCCTGAACCTTCCAGGAAGTTGAATCCTGTAAAAGCCCTTCAGCAGATGACCCAAGCCGGTATGGCTCTCCATACTTGGCCGTGAGCATGGCCTTAATCTCTTTTGGATAAGATGATTCCTGATTGATGTCGATGGAATGGAGACGGACCTTAAGCGTATCAAGCAATTTGCCCTGCGGGGTAAAATAAAGGGTCACACAGGCTGGTTTTCCCATCAAATTGTCATTATAATAAAATTCATCAGCCGTATGACTATAATCCCGGCACATTTCGGGATTAAAATGTTTGTTCTCAGAAATCAACCCGTGCCTGTGCAAAGGCACGTCATTTATGGCCGCTATGTTCATCACACTGTCTATGCTCATCCCGGAATGCCAGATATCAAAAGTAAACCCTTTGACTTTTTCCTTTCGGCCGGAATTTTTATCACGAAGAATACTTACTACATCGCTGCTGGGGTATCCGATCTCAAATCCGTCAACAAAACATTTAATCATTCCGTTTTCTTTTTTTATTTTGCTGCATGTTATTTGCCGCCCGGATTCAAGAATAACGGTATCTGCGTTTACATCATTAATATTCACAGCAAACATAAACAACACGAACAAAACAATCAAATTTACCTGTTTAAACATTTACATTTCCTTAATATCGCTTTTAACAGCCTCAAAAATGGATTATAGTTTTTGATAAAGTCTTTGCCCGTATCTTATCTGCCGTCTGAACATAGAGGTCTCATCTGATTTATTTTACAATAAACAATCTGATTTAATCTGAGTCAAGAACTGATTTATCAGGCAATAACCAGGAACGCCGGAAAAAACAGGGAGCACTATTGCGCAGAGACTGCATGATTAATGATTCCATCGTTTAATACTTAATTAGTTGAACATTGAAATTCGATTCAGACTTATAAAAATAAGGGTTGGATGCCTCACCGCAGGGGGGATCCGCAAACCGTAATCCGGCAAAAAAAATTCCTGATAAAACATCACGCGATATATTTCAGGGTCTATAAATTAATTCGAAACGGCAGAAATGTGCAGGCGTCAGGAATGCCGATTTCCTTATTTTTTTCGCCCTTTTTGTCATCCGGGCATTGCCGTTGCAGGATCATTTTCCAACGCGGAATGCCGCCGGTACGAGCCGTGTGCCGACACTACTAAATGAATTGACTATAAGCACACTAACATGCTAAATAATGTGTATCATGTTCAATGTAAAAAGCCCGATTGCACACACTGGTTTTTGAACGTAAAATGTTTTCAGAGGAGATTTTATCTTATGAAAGTCGACTCAGCCAACATGATCCAACATTCCGATAAAACGCATACAAAAATAATAATTCCAGACAAAGTAAAACAATGCTTCTGGAATATTTTCTCCAGCGGATTACCCTCAGGTTATGATATAGAGGCGCTTCGTAAAATATTTTTACTTAACCTCATGTTTTTTCTCGGCAGCTTTTTCCTTATACTTCTGGGCACAATAGAATTTTTCCTCCGGGATTTTATATTAGGCATAGTCAATTTATCATTTTTTCTATTATTGATGTGGTTCTTTTTTTACCTTAGGAAAACAAAGAATCATAATTTTGTCAGCTTGACCGGCACAACAATAGCAGGATTTTTCTTTTTTTTTCTTATCGCTTACGGGGGAATCGGTAATACGGCATATGTGTGGACTTTCACATACCCGCTTGTTTCTATTTTTTTGCTCGGCACAAGGCGGGGGACTGTTTTTTCTCTGTTATTGCTGATAATGGCATGTACGGTTTTTGTTTTTGGGGGAAAATTTAAATTTTTTGCAACCTATAATTTTTATCTCAAACTCCGATTTATACCGGCATATATTACGATCTTTTTATTGACTTTTGTGATGGAAAAAACCCGTGAATTATTCCGGCGTCGTCTGGAATCTGCGAAATTTGAGATAGAAAAAACTGTCGGAAAATTGGAACAGGCCAATAAGTCGTTACGGGAAAGCGAGGAAAAATACCGCACGTTCTTTAATACGTCAAAAGATTGCGTGTATATTTCATCGATCGATGGCCGCGTGTTGGATATGAACGATGCTGCGGTGGATTTTTTCGGTTATGACAGCAAAGAAGAACTCTGGAAAATAAAGATCCCGGATCTTTATGATAAGCCGGAAGACCGCGAAAAATATATTAATGTACTCAGGAAGCAGAGTTATGCCAGGGAATTCCCCATAAACATGCGAAAAAAAGACGGCAGTATTCTTCATGCGCTGGTTACAACTGTCCCCAAAAAGGATGATGACGGAAATATTATTGCCTTTCAGGGAACTATCCGGGATATCACCGATCAGATCAAGGCTGAAAAAGAAATCAGGATACTGTCAAAAGCCGTCGAGCAAAGCCCGGCCCTGGTCATGATTACCGATCCTGACGGAAAAATTGAATATGTCAATAAAGCCTTCACGCAAATCACCGGCTACGCCTTTGACGAGGTTAAAGGTAAGAACCCGCGAATCCTTCAATCCGGTGAAACCCCGACATCGGTATACAAGGATCTCTGGAACACCATTACCTCCGGGAAATCCTGGGAAGGCAGCCTGAAAAATAAAACAAAAGACGGTGTTGATTTCTGGGAAAAGGACATTATCGGACCGATTCTCGATGCGGATGGCAAGACCTCCCACTATCTGGCCTTAAAGGAAGACATCACCGAAAAAAAAGCAATGGAAGAGCAGCTTCGCCAGGCACATAAAATGGAAGCCCTCGGGACCCTCGCAGGCGGTGTGGCGCATGATCTGAACAATGTCCTGTCGGGCATTGTCGGTTATCCTGACTTGTTATTGTTAAAGCTTCCTGAAAACAGTCCATTACGCAAGCCTCTTTTATCTATCAAGGAAACAGGACACAAGGCAGCTGCCATTGTGCAGGATTTGCTGACCCTGGCAAGGGTGGGAGTGGCTGCCTATGAAGTGCTGAACTTAAACACCGTTATTTCTGAATACCTGGAAAGCCCTGAATATGAAATGATGAAATCATTCTATCCGGACGTTGAAGTAGAGACACGCCTGGATGCCGGTCTGCTGAATATATTTGGCTCTCCGATTCATATTTTGAAAGTCGTTATGAATCTGGTTTCAAATTCAGCAGAAGCTATCGGAATAGATGGAAAAATTTCCATATCAACAAAAAACCGGTATATCGGAAGTCCGGTATGCGATTATGAAAATATTGATGAAGGAAACTATGTTGCCCTGACGGTTTCTGATTCAGGGGCTGGTATCTCTCCGGAGGATATAGAGAGGATATTTGAGCCGTTCTATACAAAAAAGAGGATGGGGAAAAGCGGAACAGGATTAGGCATGGCGGTGGTATGGGGAACGGTAAAGGACCATAAGGGATATATTGATGTACAAAGTACCGAAGGCATAGGAAGCTCATTTACGCTTAATTTTCCTGTAACAAGGCAGCAACCGGCCGGTGTTCAGGTCGGCTTGCCTGTTGAAGATTATATGGGAAAGGGACAGTCCGTTTTAGTTGTTGATGATGTGAAAGCACAGCGGGAATTAGCATCTGAAATGTTGAAAACATTGGGATACTGCGTGGTCGCAATCTCAAGCGGAGAAGAAGCAGTCGAATACCTGCAAAACCAACCGGCAGATTTACTGATTCTGGATATGATTATGGCACCGGGCATAGACGGTCTTGAAACATACAAAAGAGTTCTTAAAATACACCCCGGGCAAAAAGCCATCATTGCCAGCGGATATTCGGAAACAGACAATGTGCGGGCGGCACAAAAACTGGGAGCAAAGCAATACCTCAAAAAACCGTATACCCTGGAAAATATCGGGCTTGCCGTTAAACTGGAGCTGAAAAAATAACCGATACGGTCCTGACGTCATACGGGAAATCTCCCGCAAGCGGGAATCCAGCTAAAATCGCCCTATTCCGTTTTCCCTTCAGTCTTCAGTCTTTCACTTTTGACCTGTTTTTAATCTACCCGAACCAGACTGACTTTCGCTGTTCCAGTCCCTTTTCAAGCATCTGCATGCCGATGTCCCATACCATTTGATGATTTCGTTCCACCAGCACGCGATCGTCGACATCCTCCGGACCGCCTGTCAAATGAATCGGGCGGGAGATATAATAACAGAATTTTACCGGTCGCGGCAAAGGGCCCCAACCGAACCACACCGGAATCGAATACTTGGAATGCCCCATAATACGCCCAAGCAGGCGAATTCTGCCGAGTATGCGATAGGTATCGTCCGTGCCGATCCCCATGTGAAGGATGATGGGCACGCCGGTTTTCATGGCAACTTCGATAAACCCGTAACTCTTTTCCCAGTGCAGTTTATAGCGCCCTTCGGGCCCTTTCATGGCATCCCGGGCACCGCCCGGATATACGTTCACCAGATATCCGGCCTCGAGAAACCGGACGGCATTTTCCTGGGTCCCGGTCATTGCCCCCAGCCGGGGCCAGATTTTTCGCGAGATTGGATCAAGAAACAGGTGATAGTCACCCAATCCCCGGGGCATGCGTCCGGTAGCATCATAAACCCCCAGAAAAATAAACGCGGCATCAAAGCCCATGATTCCGTGGTTTCCCACCAGCAGGGCGGGACCCTGTGCGGGAATATTTTCAAGGCCGATATACGTTGGCCGGAAATAATGAGAGAGGCTCTTGACAAACGGGCGTATTTTATTCAGCAGATCCATATCCAGGGGATCCTTGTCAGGATAAACGTCGGGCGGAGCTTTGAACAGTTTGGAAAATCGATAGTTTTCAAACATTGCTGCGATCTCCTTAGATTTTTTTCGAAAATTACCCCAAAGATTTTTTAACTTAGCATACTTTTCACAGAGTTTAAAAGGAGTTAGTATTCCCTCGTTCCCACGGCCCTCCGTTGGAATGCATATCTGAAGCAATAATTTTGTTATAATGCTGTTTTTACCCCTGGAAAGTACGACATAGCGCCTTTAAGAGGCAAAAATCAATGCTTATCTTTTGTGATATCAATATATTGACTTGGCAAGACTCCATTTCCCATTTCGTCCATTTCGTTATGAGATTGACACACAAGCATCGTTTTGATAAATTTATTTGCACAAAAAGCAAGGTCCTATCTTTCAGAAAATCCGGCTTGCCAACATCCTGACATTGTATAATCAGGACCGTGGAAAACCAAAGGGAGATAGATGCATGCACATAAAAAAAATCTTTGACATGTATAAGATCGCATTTAGTTTCGAGCTTTTCCCCCCAAAATCCGAAAACGCCTCCAGACAATTGTTTGCCACGCTCAAAGACCTGACGCCACTGCAACTGGCCTATGTCAGCGTCACCTACGGCGCCGGCGGATCAACACGCGAATTGACTCACGATCTGGTTGTGCGCATTCAGCAGGAAACAGATCTTACCGTCGTATCACACCTGACCTGCGTTGGGTCAGGCCGGGGCGAGATCCAGCGAGTCCTTGAAACTTACCGTGCCAGCGGAATCGAGAACGTCTTGGCCTTGAGAGGTGACCCGCCCAGGGATCAGGCGACCTTCCACCCGGCCACGGATGGTTTTTCTTATGCCGCGGAAATGGCAGCCTTTATCCGGAAGCAGTTTCCCGAGATGGGCATCGGCGTCGCGGGATATCCGGAAGGCCACCCCGAGACCAGTAACCGGCTGAAAGAAATGGATTACCTGAAAGCCAAGGTTGACGCGGGCGCAGATTATATCTGCACCCAGATGTTTTTCGACAACCACGAATTTTATGACTTTTGCGAACGCTGCGAAGTGGCCGGCATCAATGTCCCCATCGTGGCCGGGATCGCCCCCGTCACCTCCATCGGCCTGATGCAGCGGATGGCAGAGGTATCTGCCGGCACACGATTTCCGGCCCGGCTCATCAAGTCCTTCATGCGCGCCGACAGTGACGAACATCAGCAAAAAGTGGGAATTCACTGGGCAACTGAACAGGTCAGGGATCTGATCGACAACAAAGTCGAGGGCATACACCTTTACACCCTGAACAAATCCAATGCCACCCGTCAAATTTACGATTCCCTGGGGGTCACCAGTACCCGGAAAATCTCCGATTCGCAATTGTGATCCGATTCAGCCGGCGGCAGGGAGCATCCCGAAATCTCTCTGCTCACCTGTCCGGAGACAATAAAGGGGACGGTGTCGCGTTGGCGCGTTCCGGCTCTTCCAGGACCAGGGAGCCAGAGCCATCCGCCACATGATTCTGCCCTCTGGTGACCGCCCGGCTTGTGGTCGACTGGCAAAAAAAAATAAATATCAGACTTAAAAGGAAATAATATTATGGCCTCATCAATCTCAATTGTTTGCCCTTACTGCGGGGTTGGCTGCAACCTCGATCTTTCACTGGATGAAAACGGCCGGCCGGTTAAAAGCAGCGCAACCGGCCGGAATCCCGATTTAAATGGAAAATACGCCTGTGTCAAGGGGTTCACGGTACACGAACTTTTAAATCATCCGGAGCGTCTGACCCGGCCCTGTATCCGCAGTGCAGCCCGGTTGGAGCCTGTTTCCTGGGAAGAAGCCATCCAATTTGCCTCCCGGCGCCTGGAGCAGATCTCCAGCAAGTACGGGCCTGAAAGTATCGGGATGCTGTGCAGCGGCAAAATCCTCAATGAAGAAGCCTATCTTTCACAAAAGTTTCAACGCACCGTCGTAGGCAACAATCACATAGACAATTGCGCCCGCCTTTGCCACGGTCCATCTGAAACAGCGCTAAGACAGCAACTGGGATATGGTGCGGTCAGCACATTTCTGGAGGACTTTGAAGCCACTGAAACCGTCTTTCTTGTTGGGGCGCACACGACATTTACCTACCCGGTCATCTGGATGAAAATTAAAAAACGCGCCAAAAAGGGCGGTTTAAATCTGGTTCTGGCCGATCCCCGTGAAACGGATCTTGTGAAATATGCGGCCATCCACCTTAAGGTCAAACCCGGTACCGACATCTTCTGGATAAATGCATTATGCAAAATTATCATCAACAACGGCTGGCATGATCGGAGGTTTTGTGAAAATCAGACCATCGGCTTTAAGGCGTTATGCAAGTCAATAGAGGATCTCGATGTGGATGCGGCCTGCCAACGTGCAGGGGTGAAGCGAAAAGAGCTGGAAAAAGCCGCCGAACTGATTCACACCAGCAAAACCATATTCATATGGGGTATGGGATTAACCCAACACGCGCACGGGACCGATAACATCATTGCTCTGGTGAACCTTGCCTTGCTCACCGGTAACATCGGAAAGCCCGGGTGCGGGCTTTCACCCCTCCGGGGTCAGAACAACGTACAGGGTGCCGGTGATATGGGCGCGCTGCCCAATCTGCTTCCCGGCCACATGGAGGTAGACGACGAAGCCGCCCGTTATCATGTCAGCGCGATATGGGGAGCGGATATTCCAGCAAAACCGGGCCTGGCAGCACCTGAAATGATCCATGCCATTGCCGAGGGTAAAATCAGGGCCCTTTACGTTATCGGCGAAAACCCGGTAGTTTCCGAACCGCAATCAAATTTCGTCAAGTGGATGCTCCAGAAACTCAACCTGCTTATTGTTCAGGACATCTTTCCCATCGAGACAGCCAAATACGCCCATGTCGTCCTGCCGGCCGCCACAGTGGGAGAAAAAAACGGCACCTTCACGAATGCCGCCCGGCGGGTTCAATACTCGGCAGCCGGCCTGGAGCCCCCGGGAGAAGCCAAACCGGACTGGCAGATACTTCAGGAAATAGCCAGCAACATGGGCGCGAACTGGCAATATACTTCAACCGAAGATATCTGGGAAGAAATCCGTCAGGCAGCCCCGGTTTTCAGCGGAATTAGTCACAGCCGACTGAAAGGGTCTCCGGGAATTTTCTGGCCCTGTTATGATGAATCCCACCCGGGAACTCCCCGGTTGTACGAGGACGGATTCGGATTTCGCGACCGTCGGGCGCGCTTTCTGCCGGCCGAATTACCCGACATCCTGATGGAGCCCACGGTGGAATATCCCTTCATATTGATCACAGGGCGATTGCTGGAACATTTTAATACCGGTGAAATGTCGCGCCGAAGTGCCAAACTCTCCAAACTCAAACCATCATCTTACCTGAATATGAATCCAACGGATGCCGCCGACGCCGGCCTTTGTGAAAATGACCATGTGCGCATAACCAGCCCCCACGGTTCGGTCCTGTTGCCGCTCAATATAGAGACAAGCATGCAGCGCGGGTATATTTTTGCGCCGATTCACTTTAGTGAGCCCAATTTCAACTCTTTGATGAGTGCCGTACCCATCGACCCCAAGGCACGCATGCCGGCCCTCAAAGTGGTGCCGGTGAAGGTAGAAAAACAAAATTAGCAAAGATCAGTCGATTTAATACATCGCTCATAAGCGGAGACACTGTTGACAAATTACACAAACTACGACTTGTTCCTTTTCAGAATCTGAGCAATTCCGGAGGTTGAAACGCCTAATTGCCTGCCCGTTTCAGCCAGGGACACCCCATATTGAGCAACGAGTTTTACGGCAAGTTTTTTTCTCAGGCCGGGCAACGGACTCCGCCGACTGCCGGATCGAAGCATTTCCACCGATATTTTCTCCTGGCGGCAAAGTGATTCAATCTCTTTTTGGATTTGATGCTCCATACCGGATGCGGAAATCTGATATTTAATCCTTGCTTCAGCCTCTTTTAAAAGCACTGACACAAACGCTCCGCTTCCCAGTATTCGCTCATCTCCTTTTAATTCGCCAGCGGTTTTTCTCATGGCTTTTACAGCGGACCACCCGCCCATGGACCGTATCAACCCGCCACCGGTCAGCTCCGGCTGTTTTCCAAGAACGATTCCTTTTTTAACGAATCTCCGATAGGATTTCCGGGCGTCAGCTTCCTTATCACCAAACCATGTCAAAACGTATTCCCGATCCTGCCAGTTGTTCTTCCGGCGATTCATAATTACCGAATGCCCGCACCATTTGTACCTGTCAAGCGCTGATAGTTTATCTGCAGCCCCGGCTCTTAACGGATTTAAATGGATATACCGGACAAGCGCTTTAAAATACGCATCTTCTTCACAAACAATAGACTTGTATCGGTTCTGGAATAAATGGCCATACCGTTTATGCCGTCTGTTGTAATACATGGCATAACCGGAAAGCAGCCGGCGCATGAATCCGGATAATCCCGGATTGCCGCTTTTCAGCAAAAAATGCGCGTGATTATCCATCAGCGCCCAGGCATACACTGATGTGCCGGTATCCAAAACAATCTCGCCGGTTCGGGTGACAAATTTTTCACGATCTTTATCATCATCCACAATCCGGCGGCCTTCGATCCCGCGGACCATCACATGATGCAATGTACCCGGCGAATCCAGCCTTGCCCCTCGCGGCATCTGGTTCCTCCTTCAGGTTTCTGGTTTCTTATCATCCCCTCTTTTCTTATCAAGAGAGTTGTTTTATATTATAGTTTGTATAATTTGTCAACAACGTCCCGGTTCATTCCTTTTTCATTCGATGTTGAACGTTCAATGTTCGATGTTCATCTGTTCATTTGCCTGGTCCGTCCCTATTTTAATCAATTTTATAAAATCCATTGATGAGACAGGAGTAGACCCCATCATATATAAACCTTTACCGGTCACGTTTGGCATTTAACGCACCGTTGTCTGATAACGACAAGGGGCAGACCTTTCAAAACCGTGAAGACACAGAATCCTATAATCCTCTTTTTGATGGCGAAAAAGGCAATATAGCCCTTGAAAACACCCTCATTTGACAACAAGATGCCCGCTAATAAAAGAATTAGCATGGTCCGACCCCAGGTTTTTGCGACCCCAGGTTTTTGTTGCTTGCCCCCTATACTCCGGGCCGACCGGTGTTCAGTTGCAGGCCAGGTTTTTGGCATACCTGTCGCTCGTTACGGTGATACCAATCCTCGTCCCGGAACCAGGTTCGGAATCAATTATCAGACGTCCGCCCAAATGGTCAATTTTTTCTTTCATATCAAATAACCCGAAACCATTGTGGCGTTCGCTATCCGCTGCATCAAAGCCGACTCCGTCATCCTTAATTTCAATCTGAAGGAACCCGTTAATATTTTGTATTTTAATATCAATTGTAGAGGCTTTGGCATGTTTAACCGCATTATGAATAAGCTCTTTAATATTCCTGTAAAAAATTATTTTCGTCTTCTCATTGATATCATCCAGATTTTCTGAAAAATATGTTTTTACCTTGAGACGGTGTTTTAATTCAATTTCCTTAGCCATCGAAACGATAGCTTCCTGAAGTCCCAAATCATATAATACGGGCGGACTCAGATCAAAGGTGACCGATCGTGTTTCTTTTATCGTTTTCAATAAATCCTGCTGAATTTGTACGATTTCTTCAATGTGATCCGGGTCGCTGAATGATTTCTTCAGCTGGTTCAGTCTTAAATGCGTCACAAACAATTCCTGGGTGACACCATCGTGCAGCTGAGAAGCCAGATGTCGCCGCTGATTTTCCTCCGACATGGACAATTGAACCGTCAATTGCTTTAACTTCTCCTGATAAGCCAGCAGTTTCTGTTCAGCATTTTTCAGCTGTGTGATATCCGTTAAAATAATATTTACCTTTTGAGGCTTCTGTTCCTGACGGATAATGTTTGCATTCAGAAGAATCCACCGCGTTGCTTCCGTTTTTGTTTTAATCCGGCATGCAAAACCCGGAACAGGCGATTTTCCGGAACGCAATCGGGAAATTAGAGTGGCAATCTGTTTTTTACTCTCATGAGCCAAAAGATGCATCGGATCCATGGTGAGTATTTCTTCCCGGGTAAATCCCGTGATCGATAATAACGAATCATTCGCACTGATAACTTTTCCGGTTCCAAAGTCAAATTCCAGAATACCGGCATTTGCATGCTCAACAAGCTGCCTGTGTCTTGATTCACTTTCTCTTAATATTTTTTCAGCCCCATCCCGTTGCTGCATCAACGTGTCAATTTCAGATTTAATGAAACTGATTGCTTCAAAAGCGTTTCTGTAATCGGTATGATCAAACAAATACCGGTTTTCGGGCAGACTGCCGGTTTTTTGCCAGTCAATGGATTCAATATGTTTTATGAGTTCGTCGGAATACTGCTTTACCGGAAAACCGCTGAGTTTGTCGGTCATGGAAAAAACAGACAATTTAATCGCGTTGCCTGCCTGTTTACCGACATGCTCCAATATTCCCCAAAATCCCCTGTGATTGAATTTTTTGACCGGATTTTTTGGTAAAGCGGGCGCATCATGGCAAAGGGGCCCAGGCTCCTTTTGACGGCTTAATTTGAGAGCCAGGTCAATCGCCCGGGGGTAGGTTGTCACCGCATGCGCATAATTGTCATAAATATGCAGTGTTTTTGAAATCATAAAGCTTATTCGAAACAACGGCGAAAAATTATAAAATATGCCGGCAGAAAAAATACCGCTGTCCTTAAAATAGGCGATGTATTGCTTCCGTGCTTCCGTATCAGCACCCTCGACATTCGCGTAATCCTCCAACACGATAATATCTTTTTTTACTGAAAAAAATCTGGAAATATATTTATCTGTAAACCGAATGGATTCAGCCATAGCTGATGAACTCGCATATCCGGATACCTTTACCAGCAGTATCCGATCGCCCAATTTTGCCATTTCAAGAAAATATTTATCGCCCGGGCCCTTGCCGACAAAATAAATCGGCCGGGATACCGATAAGTTGGAATATTTACACCTGGCTCCCTTCCTGAACCATGCCGAATTTTTATTTATTTCAATCATAACAGAAGACGCACGCCTGTCTTTTTAACAACATCAGCATTTCGCGCATAAAGATTTTAAGAATCGAAAAATCAAATAACCGGTTTTCAGTACTAAAGGTTCCTGGTTCCGGGACGTTGCTTACAAAGTATACAAACCCCTTTATGCACTCTTTATTCAATAGGCCCTGATTTCAAATTCCTGTTCTCCGGATTCTTCAACCATTTTTAGCAATCAAAACATCAATTTCATAGGTCAGTTCATTAAACACCCGATCCTGATCTTCTACCTGGGATGCAGAGGTGATCGCGTCGAGTTCATGATATTGATATTTCCAGTCCGGATCTCCGGCTGTGTAAAGCAGCACAATGTTCTTGCAGGTTTCGGTTTTTTCAAGAAACGAATTCAAGGAAAAATTCCAGTACGACCAGGCCTGGACCGAATCAATGACAAGGATCGCATCATAATCGTCACATTGCAGCTGGTCTAATTTATCCATATTGACGAGATTGACATTCCCCTGATCTTTGTACCGGTCAACGATGCGTGAAATAATGTCTGCCTTGAATTCACTGGTCACCCCGGTGATGAGCAGGTCGTATTCGGCGTTTTCTGTGACAAACCGCTGCTCCGGGATTTGTTTTGAACAAGACAGAGTGAGCATTACGGCAAGGATGATGATTGCAATCGCCCATTTTTTGATTTGGTGCATTGTGTCCTCCTTTTTTCCCGTTTGCTTGAGTTCTATGGTTAAGTCTGCCCTTGACTTTTGTAATACTTTTTTAAGTACGGACCGGTTGAAAAAGACCCATTTCGGTGTTTCAACCTATATTAAATGCCACCCTCTATCCAAACCGCATGATCTCAGCCAGCAGGTCCGGACTTAACTGTTTGTAAACCGAATTCTGATAAATTTCCAATGTGTGTTTCTGATATTTTTTGATGGCTTCCTGGAACAGGAACCATTTTGTTCGTTTATAATTCTGGGCAGATTTCCACTCAATAGTCGTTTCTTCCACGCCATCCTCATTGATTGGTTGTCTTGTTATATCGACGGCATCGTCTTGCCAGTCATCCAGAGTAAAATCAGGTATAGTCCGGGCATTGTATTCCGGTTGCATTGACAAAGATACATATTTTTTTATGCGGTTTGCTTTTCCCCGGTTGCCGGAATTTGATTTTTCATGGCCGATTGCCGTGTCAAAATCGCTGAGCATTGAATCCCGCTCAGATCTGTCAGGCGCTATGTTTAAGGTATCACATAATTTTTCATAAAGTCGTTTGGCAGCATCTAAAAATCGTCTTTTGTTATTGATGATTCTGTTGGCTTTTATCAACCGGGTGTCCGTCCAGATGTGGGCCGGCCAGTCCGGATCATGCATGGCATCTGCATGGCCGATATTGGGGATGAATTTATGGAGTATGCCTTTAAGACCATTAAAACCGTGTTTATAGCCGACAAAATTCTGATGCGCCCAGGTGTCGGCATATGAATGGCTGGTAATGCCGATCTGCATCAGGTCGTTTGTTTTTGATGCTTCATCAAAACACCGGTTGGCAAGCGGGCTGTCCGGTGTGGTGTTTAAGATGTGTGTTCTTTGGTCCGATCTTTTAGCGGAAGGCAGGACCGGGTTTCCGGGTATAAAATGAAAAACAGGATAAATGCGCATCCGACCGGCACGGGGCTTGAAAAGGGATGCGGTCTGGCTGACATAGTTTGAATAAGCGCTTTCGGAGTCCGGGCTGACTTTGATAATATGCGTGTTTTCATCCACTGCCTGGCAGGTCCGGGCAATGGTTAACGCGTCAGCATAGGGGAAGCCCGCCCGGGCTGCGGTTAAATAAGTTAGGTAATAGTGGAATTCTTTATCCATGATGGCTTCGTAAAAAGTTCAAATAGTGCGAATTCCAATTTCACCGCATCTACGGCGTCATATGATGCCCCGCATAGCAAGCTATAGCGAAGTATCATTTTCCTTGTACCTGCAGCAAACTTGAAACTCGTTTAAAATAATGAGAATAAGATTTTTTTCATCAAATTATTGCTACTATAGATTTGACAAGATAGGAAGGAAAAAAATTAAAATAGGTGGAAGGGAAAAAGAAGGTGAAAGGTCGAAGGCTGAAGACTGAAGGAAGAACGAAAAGATTAAAAGATGAATATCGAGCGTTGAATAAATTAGGAATGGAACGTTTTATTCTGGGTCCCCGCCTTCGCGGGGACGACGGGAGGAGAAAGAAAGAAGTGAACATCAAACGCTCAACATCGAACGTTGAATAAAATATGAATGGATCGATTATAAGATGGACCCACGACTGCTCGGGGATGATGAGATATTCATTCCCACGCAGGAGCATGGGAACGAGGGGATTTCTCATCTTCCGTCAAAAAAAACCCCGTTAACCACAATCATGCGATTAACGGGGTTTGCTGTTTTGCTAACGGTTAAACTGCTGTAATATTATTTTTCCTAATCATTTTAAAAGATACAAACGCCAGTGCCAGCGCCATGATGATCATCCCCCATTCGCTCATGGTCGGAATAGATGTCGAAGCCAGGGTACCCAGAACAATGGGATCATCCACAATCCCAAGCGTATCGTTTAAGTCAAACGCCCCATTATCACGAAGTGTTATTGAAATATTGTGGGCATCCACTTTTGTCCAGAAGCCATTTTCACCGGCATTTTCCGGAATTTCAGTGTAATTGCCGCTTTCATCAACTTTATACAAATTAAATGCTTCCGGCAAAGCAGTGGAAAAATTTAATCCAACGGTAACCATTCCTCCGGAAGGAGATGTGACGGTATAAAATATCTGACCATATGGTGATCCCAGACCTGCAGGGCGGTTGCCGCCTGCTATCGATGAGGACAGGTTCGAGAGTACCTGGCCGGATGCGGTAAAAGTTATGGTACCTCCGGTATTTCCGCCATCCGGTGCATCTAAAACAATCGGATTTACCATGGTTGTTGAGCTGAATGTATCGGAAACACCGCCGATGGTCAGAATCGTGTTTGTTTGGGTTACATAATTTCCGGAACTGGTATGACGAACCCTGACCGTGTTGCTGTTATTCACTGTCGATGCGGCAGAACTCCAGCTGTCCGATCCGTTTATTTCATACTCCCCACCGGTTACGGATATGGCGGAAGGAAAATTGATTCCAGCGACAGTGATGCTGTCCGAGGTGATGAGTGTATTCTGCGCCACATCGATTTGATCGGTAAAAGTAAACGCATTCGGTGTGCTGTCATCGATGTCCTGGTTGGTAACTGAGACGGTACCGGCTGTGACTCCATCATAGGGTCCGCCTGTATTGGTGGTCGTAACTGTATTCGTAATGCTGTAATTTATATTACCATCAACACCATCCCCTGATCCGCCGGGTGAAACGGTAACATCCTGAGGGACATCCCAGTTGCTTGAATTAAATGTCAGAGCGCCGGAAACCGCGCCTTCGGATGTATCGCCGCTGGAAGGGGTTATGGTAACAGTCTCTCCGGAAGATAGGGGAGCCGTTAGCACAACAGCGTAGGTTTTCGCAGCTCCGTCTTCAACGGTATTTAAACTCGCAGGGGTTACGGTCACTCCGGCTGTCAGAACATCCCCTTCAATTTGAAATGCAAAGTCACGGTCAGCCGGAGGGTTGGTATCCGGGACGCGGGTCATTGAACAATTGGTTACACGCTTATTCCATGCCCCGATACATCCAGTGCCTGAGGGGGTAATCATTCTGAATGGCACTTGAACTGTCTCCTGATACCAGGCGCTTTCGTAGCCATTGGTAGTGCCGCTATTTGTCGTCAACGAACTTTCCGTCCAGTTCCATTGCCCGTTATCATATAACTTCATATTGGCCTGAACCACCAGCCAGTATGTTCCGGGAGGAAGAATCATACCATCTCCGGGAAGTGTTATTTCAAAATCACCGCCGCCATTGGCTGAATCAAGTTCAGTATAGGACAGAAGACCTTCAGCCGCATAAATTGATGCTGCGGAAAGGTTGGTGCTATTCGGCAATTCTCCGGAATTTCCGAGGATATAAACATTGATAGAATCTGCTGGCCCTTCCATAGTCATGAAGCGTTGGGAATAATCGCCATAAGCCCGAATGGTTGTGATTTTCCATCCGGCATCGGAAATGACAAAATCATCTGCACCAGCAGTCTGAGGACTGTTAAAAGGAGGATCGTCGGTAAAATTAGTAGAGACAACTCCATAAGCCGGCGGATCAACTCCCGCCAGAGTATTCACCAGCAAATCAGCGTAAGTAGTCAGAGGAAACAGGAAAAGCATCAAAAACAGGCAGATCGTTTTAACAAAAGTGTTCTTCATAAGCTGGGGCTCCTTTAACGTTGGCAAAAATGATTGATTGAGTTGGTAGCAACTACCATAAATTACACCTAATTAAAATAGAAAATATCTTCCATTGAACAAAAACGTAAGACATTTCAACGATAAAAGAGTTTAAAATGGGAAAAAGGAAAAGAACCACATTGAAAGAAAGTTATAAGATTGAAGGCTGAATGTGGAAGGTGGAAGGGGAAAGAAAAAGATGAACAGGTACAAAACAGGCGGAAAGACTGGGGTATTCTTTTAGGAAAGATGGTCCAGGTAAGCTTCGGCTTCATCCATTGTATCAACAATCTTCGCTTCAAGGCCGGAATCTTTTGAAACAATATCAAACTGGATTTTTCCGACAACCTGATCAATCTGCTTTCCCACCACACGCACGACCCGATTCACGCCCGAATGCTTGAGTATCCGGTGTACCATTGTCAACTGATCCGTTGCTTCCACGTCCGATGATTGAATGCTTGAGATGTCTGTTATCACGTCAAAACCAGGTGACAATTTTTGTATCTCTTCTTTTATACGAATTGCGGCAAGTTTGGCCCCCTGCTCTTCAAAAGTCCCCCGTAGAGAGAGGTATAAACGATTTTTCCCAATATCCGTCCCGCTTAAAAACATTAATCCATCCTCCATAGCATAATGTCAGATCAGGTTATACAATCCTGTCTCCCCAAGAATTATAGCTGATTTTATTAATGATACTGGTTGGGGAAAAAAGTTGCAAGGGCAAATGGGTGTTCGATAGGTGGAAGGCTGAAGACTGAAGGAAGAACGAAAAGATAAAAAGATGAACATCAGTAAAACAGGTGGAAGGTGAAAGGCTGAAGACTGAAGGGAAAAGGGAGAAGGGAGAAGGAAAGGAAAAAGGTGGAAGGCTGAAGATTGAAGGAAGGACAAAAAGATAAAATGAACATTCAACATCGAATTTTGAATTAAAAAAAAGAAAGAGAAGAAAAAAAAGTCGGATTGGGGCTATTATTTTATTGTGGGATCCGGCCCCATAGTTTTGCCGGGGCATGGTATTTGCAAAAGTAATAGCAAAGTAAGATAAAAAAGGTGGAAGGTGAAAAGCTGAACCCTGTAGGAGAAGCGATACTGATTACGTGTGACCGGGGAAACATCATCACTTTCCGGATCATCAGGTGTTCGTGCGGGCAAACTTTTTATGTTTGAATTTATTATAAAAATATTATACATTTAGATAATAGTGTATACAAAAACACATTTAACTGATTTCTAATCCTGCTTTCTCATGAGAAATCCGGTTTCAATAAGTTTAACAATGTCGGTTGCGTTGAAACAAAACTGATTTTAAGGAAAAAAAATGAAAAAGATATTTAGCCCCCTTTTGTGGGTTGTTTGTGCCTTACTGCTCTTAATCCCGGCAATGGGGTTTGCAGCAGGAAATAAAATTATCAAATGTGATACAAAGTATCCGGTTATTCTGGCCCACGGAACCGGTGGTGCTGCGGAAATCCTCGGATTTGTTGATTACTGGTGGGGTATTCCGGATGCGCTTGAAAACCAGGGCGCTGAAGTCTATATGACCACGGTAAACGGAATGGATGGCACGGTGGCCAAGGCGGAACAATTCAAGGTTCAGTTTTTACAGGTCCGCGCAATTTCCCGGGCACCTGAATTTAATATCATAGCCCACTCCCACGGGGCGCTCTATACCCGTTATGCAATATCAAACCTTGGGTTATCGCCTTATGTAAAAAGCCTTTCGAGTATCGCCGGCCCCCATCAGGGAATGATGCTGGCCGACATGATCGTCAAAACCGTTCCAGGCCCCGTAAAAACAATCACCGGAAATACATTGGATTTCATTTATGCTTATATCCTGGGCGATACGACCCCCGACAGCCTTGAAAACGCGTATGATGTGACAACAGATCACATGCAGAATGTTTTCAACCCGCTTACGCCGGATGTGAAGACGGTGTACTACCAAAGCTGGGCGGCAAAAGTAAAGTATGCCTGCCCGACGATTATTCTGGACCCCATATGGCGGATGCTGGCTGACCGTGAAGGGCCCAATGACGGCCTGGTAAGCGTTGAAAGCGCCAAATGGGGAAATTTTCGCGGTGTTGAATCAGCCGCCTGGTGGAGCCCGGGTTGTGATCATCTCAATATTATCGGGCACCTGTTTGGGGTGACACCCGGGTTTAATGCACCTGATTTTTATGTGGATTTGGCAGCTGATTTAAAAACCCGGGGGTATTAACAACAGGGAATTTTAAACAACAGAATAAACATATACAGGCCGGCAATGGTCAGCAGATCATTGCCGGTTTTTTTTATTAAAAACAGACTGAAGGAGGAAGGGAGGAACTGATAAACATCGGTAAAACAGGTATAAGGTAGAAGGCTGAAGGCTGAAGGGAAAAGAAAAAAATGAACGTCCAACATCGAACATCGAGAAAAGAATTCTGCCTGTCTTTAAAAACTGTAAGCTGGTGGATTACGCTTCGCTAATCTCCCTTACGTAAGTCATAACGATGCAGGCGCAAAAAAGGACAAATAATATGCGATAGATAAGAGTTGACGAGACAATAGTGAGACTGCTCCGATTGCAGCAGAAATGCAGTCCCACGGAGGAATGTGAGAACGAGGGGAAATCAGTAAACCGTGTGGTGATGGCCGACGTCTACAAGAATGATCTCTTTTTCGACAATGATCACCTGAAGTGAAATACTCTATGAAATATTAATGGAAACGGATGACAAAATTTTAGGTCTTCCTTTTATACTGCTTTTACTTCAGCCTGCGCCTGATTTAAATCGGCCTCAAGCTCGCATTCCCGCAGATAATTGTAATATTCCATATCCATAGTCAGGAATATTCAGGTTATGATTAATTCTTTGAGTGCCGTCTGCCGCTGGCTGGTATCCTGATTTTTCACCGCCATGGCCAGGGCCTTGCGGGTACCCACAAAAAAAGCGTATTTTTTCGCCCGGGTTAATCCGGTGTATATAAGGTTCCGGAAGAGCATTTTAAAATGCTGAGTGAGCACCGGGATAATCACGATTTCAAATTCACTGCCCTGGGATTTGTGAATCGTAATGGCATAGGCCAGATCCAGTTCCACAATGTCTTCTTTCTGATAAAAGACTTCCCGACTATCCGGGAAAAAAGACACCGTGCAGGTGAGTTCCCGGTTGTCGATCTGTTTGATAATGCCAATGTCCCCGTTAAAAACGCCCAGGTCATAATTATTTCTTCTGTGAATAACCCGGTCCCCCTGCCTGAAAATTCTTTCACCCACTTTCAACTGGCAGGCCCCTTGTCTTGCCGGATTGGCTGTTTCCTGAATCATCTGATTTAAATTCAGGGTACCCAGGCTCCCGCGTGTCATGGGAGAAAGAATCTGGATTTCACAATTATTTCCAAGATATTTCGGGATCCATTGGGTATAAAGCTTTCGGACAATATCGGTGGCACAAAGGCTGTAATGCAAAGACGACCAGGGATGCACTTTTTTTAAAACCGACATCAATTCTTCCACCCGGGTTTCGGAATTAGCCACTGCTTCTAAATTAACATGCTGAAATTTCTTCGGGATCGTTATTTCCGTCTCATAGGGGGTTACCTGTTCATTGACACGAAATTCATAAAGATCTTCATCAGATTGATTTTCCGGTGTTTTTTTTTCCGGTTCATTGGTTTTAATGTCGTAAAACCGTTTGATCCTGGAAATAAAGCTGATCTGTTCGTTGGTGGCTTCATCGGAATCCATAAAAAAACAATCGTTTCCGTTTTGCCATATTTCCGGTTTATTAAACGGAGAATCGATGTAGGGCATATTCCCGCGGTTGATCTGGTGGGCATACTTGACGATCAGGGATTCCCGGGCCTGTCTGAAAATTTCAGTCAGTTGGAAGCAGGGAAGTTTTGCCGATGCGATCATATCTTTGAGGACATTACCCGCACCCACGGAAGGTAATTGATCCGCATCCCCGATAAAGAGCACCTGGCTGTTATCCGGAACCGCTTTTAACAACGACGCGGTCAGATTGATATCCAGCATGGAACATTCGTCAACAATCAGAAAATCCGCATCAAGAGGATTTTCTTCATCTTTTTTGAATTTCCCCAGCTGCCATTCCAGCAACCGATGAATGGTCTTTGATTCTCTGCCGATCACGTCGGTCATGCGCTGGGCCGCCCGTCCGGTAGGTGCTGCAAGCAGCACCTTTAATTTCATCGCTTCAAGCAGCCGAACGATAATCAGCGTGGTGGTGGTTTTGCCGCATCCGGGCCCGCCGGTAAGGATAGAAAATTTTTCACCCACAATACTTTTGACGGCCGCGGCTTGTTCATCACTTAAGGAAATTTCGGCTGCCCGGCAATAACGAACGATCCACTCATGAATGCGCTGCTTGTCAATCAGCGGAGGATTGCCAATGCTGCTGATTTTTTTAGCCACATACCATTCGTCAAAATAAAGTGATTTTGAATAATAGCAGCGTTCCGGTTCTTTTGAGAGAACAAGCTCCCGAACCATTAACAGGTTGTCTTTCTCCATCTGCGCAAGCAATTCGGGCAATCTGTCTGCCAAGTTTAATTCCAGCAGCTCCTGGACCTGGTCATTGATTTGAGACTCTGTGAGAAAACAATGGCCGAAATTCCTGCTTGCCGCCAGAACATGTTTTATGCCGGCGGTAATGCGCTGGATGCTGTCTGTGCCCAGACCGATGCTTAAGGCGATTTTGTCTGCGGAAAAAAATCCAATGCCGTAAAAATCATTGGCCAGCCGGTAGGGATCTTCAGTTACCAGGGCAATGGCATCGTCTCTGTATTGTTTGTAAATACGAACGGCAAAAAGGGTGCTGATGCCGTGAGACTGAAGAAACATCATCACTTCCCGGATCGCCCGGTGCTCGGTCCAGGCATGATTGATCATTTCCAGTTTCTTGCTGGCTATTCCCGGAACCTGGGTGAGTTTTTCAATCTCTTGTTCAAATACATCCAGCGTTGTTTTTCCAAAATGGGTTACGATTTTTCTGGCGGTTTTCGGACCCACTCCCTTGATCAGCCCGGAGCCGAGGTATTTTTCCAGGGCTGCTGTGGTGGCGGGTTTTTTCTCGATGGCTTCAATTGCCTGAAACTGGCGGCCGTATTTTTTGTGATACGTCCATGCGCCTTTAAATTCCATTGTTGCACCGGCAAATACTTTTGTCTGGTGAACAATCACGGTTTCCTGCTGATGCGGCTTGTTAAACGGAAGAACGCGAAGGATCGTCCATCCGTTTTCCGGATTATGGAATGTGACCCGGTCCACAATTCCGGAAATAATTTCCTCAATCACACCGGTTTGACTGGTTAAGGGTTTTTGCATTATTAAAATTAATTTTTATTTGTTACTTTTTCATATTCCGCATCAATGCCCGAATTGCTGCTTTCCGCTGCTGCTACCGCCAATTGATCACATCTTTCATTTTCAATATTATTCGCATGCCCTTTTACCCAGATAAATTTAACTTTATGTCCTCTATCCGAGATCAGCGCGCTAACCATTTTCCACAAGTCCGGATTCAGCACTGATTTTTTATCTTTCTTTTTCCATCCGTTTTTTTGCCATGACCGAAGCCACCCTTTGTTAAATGCATCCACGACATATTTGGAATCGCTGTATACATTAACACTGCACGGCGTTTTAAGCGCTTTAAGCCCTTCGATGACGGCTAATAATTCCATCCGGTTATTCGTGGTAAGCCTGAATCCGGCAGAAAGCTCTTTTCGATGAGTTTCAGACATGAGAACAACACCATATCCGCCGGGACCGGGGTTTCCCTTTGCAGATCCATCCGTATAAATAGAGACTTCTTTCACAGCAAACTTTTCCTCATTCCGATTTTAGCAGTTAAATTTTCAGATGCTATCAATGTATATGACAATTGTAAAGAATCGTCTTTTTACGCATCAGTACAGCACTTTTACCTTTCCAAAATCCGGTCACAACCGCTATACTGGATTTTGGAAGAATCACAACACGGGATTATCAAAATCAATTTAATTTTCAGGAAAAAATTAATGACTCACCCGCACAAAATATTTTACGGTGCCGCCATCCAGGGAGCGGAGCAGCGAAGTGACAGGGCCCATATCAACTCACGCATCATTGAAGCAATTAAGTCCTTCGGCTTTGAGGTAATCACGGAACACACCACTGGCCTGGATTTTGATGATACGGCAAACAAACTGGAAGCATCCATCGGCCCGCTGCCGCCGCTCGGGCAAGAACGAACCGCATTTATCCGGAACAAAATGATTCAGTTCGTAGAGTCTGATATCCGTGCAGCTGTTTTTGAAGTGTCCACCCCGAGTCTTGGGACCGGCATTGAAATCGCCCATGCCTATCTTCGTCCGCGCATGGGTCTGCCAGCGATTCCGGTCATCACCTTATACCAGAAAGAATTCTGGCCGAACAACCTGTCTGCCATGCTCAAGGGAATTACCAAGGCAGAGGTGCCGTATTTTCACCTGATTGAATATGGCGCGGCTGAAGATATCTTTGAGCTGATGAAACCCGCATTGAGTCAATTGAATGAATCTGTTGTTCCGGATAATATCAAAACAAGCGGCCGGATCACATCAAGAAAATGCCGGCACTGCGGTCACCATGAAATGGGAGTAGAAAAAGATAATGGCGAATACATTGCGCTGAAACCGGGGATGAACGTTAAAATTTCGTGATTCCTTACTTCAAGTCATGTCATGAATCACGAAATTTTGAAACCATTGCGGAAAATAACGGCGAAACCATTGTAGTAGGTCGGGATTCTTTCCCGACAAAAAAACCGGGATGCAATCCCGACAAATGATTTGACGCCATTGCCGGGTAAGAAACCCGGCCTACATAAAAAGGCCGAAGACCGTGCGTTTTGAAAGCAGAAACTACTCATGCCTGAGCGCTTCAATCGGATCGAGCCGTGCCGCCTTGCGGGCGGGGAAATAACCGAAGACAACCCCCACTGCGGCAGAAAACAGGAATGCAATCACGACAATCTTCAAATTGAACAGAAAAGGAACCCGCAGCATATCGGCACCGACAGCGGCTGCCCCGAGCCCCAGAATAATGCCGATGATACCGCCAAAGCAGGATAGGACTACCGCCTCCACCAGAAACTGCTGCAGCACTTCTCTTTCTAAAGCGCCGATGGCCAGCCGGGTACCGATCTCACGGGTTCGTTCCGTGACCGAGACCAGCATAATGTTCATAATGCCGATCCCGCCCACCAGCAAGCTCACGGCGGCAACGGCTGCCAGCAGAGCCGTCAGCACACGGGTGGAACTTGTTAAGGCAACCATGATCTCCTTCATGTCCCGTACATTAAAATCGTCATCATCTCCGACGCTAATCCGGCGGCGTTCGCGCATCAATGTTTCGATATCCGCTTTGACTTTTTCCGTAGAAACCCCGTCTTTTGCAGACACATAAATGCTACTGACATCCGTATTGCCGGCGATGCGGCGCTGAAATGTGCGCAGGGGAATCAGGACAAAATCGTCCTGATCATGGCCAAAGCTGGATTGCCCCTTGGAGTCAAGCACCCCGATGACCTGAAAGGAAAGTTTCTGCAACCGGATCGATGCATTGACCGGGTCCTGCCCGCCAAAGAGTTCCGTGCGAACGGTGGCCCCCAGGATGCACACGTTTTTTCCCGCCCGTATTTCCCCACCGGTAAATCCGCGGCCCTCGGCAAGCGACCAGTTCCGCACCTGAAGAAACGCATCCGTGCTGCCGGTAACTGAAGTAGACCAGTTCTCGTTGCCATAGATAGCCTGTGCCGTGCCGGATGACATGGGCGCAACAGCGGCCAGGCCGGAAACATTGCGGTCGATGGCCTCGGCATCATCAACCTTAAACCTGGGCGCGGCAGAACGCGTGCCGCCCGGACCATGAAATCCCTGGCCGGGCCGGACCTGGAGCATATTGCTGCCAAGGCTTGAGATATCGGCGGCAACCTGAGCCGTGGCCCCGCCACCCAATGTCACCATGGTAATAACAGCCGCCACCCCGATGACAATGCCGAGAATGGTGAGCGAAGACCGCAGAACATTGCGGCGGATTTCCCGCTCAGCCAGAAGAAAGGTTTCCCAGATCATGCATTTTTCCTTTCCGTATCCTGCCCGTTGTCGATGACGCCGTCGATAAAATGAATCCTGCGGCCGGCATAGGCTGCCATCTCCGCTTCATGCGTCACCATGATGATGGTTATGTTTCGCTCGCGATTGAAAGACGTGAGCAATTCCATGATTTCCCGGCTCCTTGCCGTATCCAGGTTCCCGGTGGGTTCATCGGCGAGCAGCACCCGGGGATGAGTGACAATGGCCCGGGCAATGGCCACGCGCTGCTGCTGGCCGCCGGAAAGTTCGCCGGGCGTATGGGCTTCCCACCCCTCAAGACCGACGGATGCCAGTGCTTCTTTTGCGCGTATCCGGCGTTCGGCAATGGGAGTTCCTCGATAAATCAGGGGCAGTTCCACATTTTCCAATGCTGATGTCCGGTTTAAGAGATTAAATCCCTGGAAAACAAATCCCAGATAATTCCGGCGCAGCAGGGCGCGCTGGTCCCGGGACAGTTTCCCGACATTCACGCCTTCAAGCAGGTACTCCCCGTCCGTGGGCGTATCCAGGCATCCCAGGATATTCATGCAGGTGGATTTGCCCGAACCGCTGGGGCCCATCACCGCAACAAATTCGCCGGTGTGAATTGAAAAATCAACGCCCCGGAGCGCATACATGGCCGCACTACCCTGGCCGTATACCCTGGTCACGCCGTTAATCGTAATGAGGCTATGATGGCTGTCCTTACTATGATTTTGTGTATTCATTTCAGATTCATTTTCCCGTGTTTATCACGTCAACCACCAGTTCCGTGCCAGGCGAAATGTCGCCGCTTTTAATCTCGGTCATGGTGCCGTCGGATTCCCCGGTGACCACATCAATGGAAATAAGTTCCCCGTTGTTTTGTGTCCAGACGAGCTGATGGTTTCTGTCCGGGTGCGATTCCGTCCGTTTTTTTGCAGGATGTTTTCGACTGGGGAACAGGCGCATAAAGCCGCGCCTTGAGTTATCTGTGGTCTCTTCAATTTCAGGCGGATCAAATCGCAGGACGGCATTGGCCACCAGAATGGCGTTTTCAATTTTATTGACAATAATGTCCGCTGTGGCGGTCATTCCCGGCCGAAGCAGCAGATCGGAATTATCAACATTTAAAACGGTTTCGTATGTAACCACCCCGTCAACAGTCTTTGGACCGAATCTCACCTGGGTGATTTTTGCGGGAAACGTCCTGTCCGGATAGGCATCCACTGTAAAATCAGAACCCTGCCCTTCTCTGACCTGGGCCACATCCGCCTCATCCACGTCCACATGAAGTTCCATTTTGGTCAGGTCTTCGGCCAGCGTGAACAGGACCGGTGCCTGGAGGGAAGCAGCTACGGTCTGTCCGGGCTCCACGGAACGGGCAAGGACAATTCCATTAATGGGGGAACGAATAACGGTTTTGGACAGGTCCGTCTCAATGGCCTCAAGAGAGGCGCTGGCCTGATCCACCCCGGCGCTGGCACTGGCTTCGTCTGCAAGGGCCCGATCAAGAAGTGCCTGGGCGGCTTCTACATCCTGCTGGGAAACTGCCCGGTCATTGCTCAGTTTTCGCACCGCTTCAAGGCGTTTAAGCTGATTACGGGACTCATTGACGGTTGCCTTTGTCTGTAAAACCTTTGCCCGGGCAGATGCCAGCATGGCTTCGGCCTGAAGGACTTCGGCATCAAGCCTGGAGGTGTCCAGTTTTGCCAGCACCTGGCCCACCGCTACCTGATCGTTGTAATCCGCATCAACCGTGTCGACGATGCCGGACAGTTCACTTCCCACTTCCACCTGGTTGGTCGGGGTCAGGTTGCCGGTTGCGGTAACGGTGATGGTAATGTTTCCGCGTGTAACCGGCCGGGTTTTAAATCGGATCTCAGTGTCGCCGTTGCTCATATGCCATTTGACAAGCAGCAGCACGACCAGCAGCAGCGGCACTCCCCAATAAAACCATCGTTTTAAATTAATGCTGCGGCCGGATGATGAATCAAGCCCCAGTGTTTTCGCAATTTCTGAATTCTGATCGTTCATTGCTTTAAATCCTTATTCTGTCGCATCTGTTTCAGTCCCAGGTACAGCCGATTCCCAACCGCCGCCCAATGCCTTATATAGTTGGATCAGGTCAGAGGTGACCGCCCCGTCGCTGATGGCCAGTTGCTCCTGAAATGAAAACAAAGACCGCTGCGCATCCAGAACGGTGGTAAAATTCACCAGGCCCGACCGGTACTTATCCCGGGCCAGCGTTTCAGCCTTTTGCGCGGCATCCACTGCGTCGAGCAGCCGTTGCCTGCGAAGCTGTTCATTGGCATAACCGATCAGGGCATTTTCAGCTTCCTCCAGCGCATTGAGTATCGTCTGTTCATAGGCGATCAGGGACTGCTCCTGCAGGGCTGATTGGACCTCTATGCTGCTGCGGATGGCACCGGCATCAAACACATTCCAGGAAACGCCCGGACCAAAATTCCAGAACCGGCTGGCGGATTTAAAAAAATCCGCAGATTGCATTGCTTCCAGCCCGATGGTACCGGAAAGCCTTAATCTGGGGTAAAGGTCTGCCGTGGCAACGCCGACCAGCGCGGTCTGGGCGGCCAGTTCGTTTTCAGCTTTGCGGATGTCCGGACGCCGCTTTAATGTTTCAGCAGGGATACCCACTGCGACCATGGTCGGCGGAACCGGAATCGGACACGATTCAGCCAGAATGGCGTCGATACCGCCCGGTGCTTTTCCTGTCAGCACCGCCAACCGATTTTTGGCTTCAGCCACACCGGTCCGCAGATTCGGAATCTGTGCGCGCGTGCTCTCAAAATTATAACGGGCCTGCTGCAGGGCCAGTTCATCGCTGAGCCCGGCCTGATAACGGAATTGAATCAGATCATAGGTTTCTTCCTGGACCTTGAGGTTGGCATTTGCCACTGCCAGCCGCTTTTGGAAGGTGCGTGCTTCAACATAATTCAGGCCGACTTCAGCAGCCAGGGACACCAGGACATCCTGTAAATTCTCATAGCTGGCCTGAAGACTCGCATCAGCCGCTTCCACGGAACGCCGGGTTCCGCCGAAAATATCGATTTCCCAGCCGGCATCAAATCCGGCCTGGTAAGAATCTTTGGTCATCTTGTTGCTGTGGCTTCTGGTGTATCCGCCAGACGTATCGAGCGTAGGAAAATACCCGGACTTTGCGACACCCCGTCGGGCGCGCGCTTCACGGATTCTGGACTTAGCCTGTTTCAGGTCGAGATTTCCGCCGGCAGCCCGGGTGACCAGTCCGGAAAGGACCGGGTCGTCAAAAACCGTCCACCATTTGGCCAAAATTTGGATGTTGGCTGGCTCAGCGGTCATCCCGTTCTCAAGCACCGTATTCCATACATCAGGTGCCTTGGTTTGCGGAGGGCTATAATCCGGTCCGACAGCGGCACAGGATGTCAGGGCCAGCAACGCAGCAGCAACCATCACAGAGGCTATTTTACGGGAAAATTTCACATCACCGAACAGGTGCCGGGTTTTATTTTTTATCATTGATTCACCTTAATCAAAAAGACACAACTGATCACTCATTATAAGCGTCGTCTGAAATAAATAAAGGTTACATTTTTTGAATTGATTTTTCTGGTTATCCACTTTGATTAAGTTTCTCGTCCCCACGGTCCTGCGTGGGAATGCAAATCTGATAAATTCATCAATTAATACGAACCGCACGGCGCTCCAGCAAACTGCCTTCCGCAAGATACAGATTCACCCGGGCAATGCGGTAATTAATGACCGACCGGACCTCGGCAATGCGGCTGATCAGCAGATCCCGCTGCGCCTGGGCCACCAGAAGCGAGGTGCCGGCGCCGACATCGAACCGTTCTTTTTCCGCCTGGAGTTTCTCTTGTTCAAGCATTCGTGTGACTTTGCTTGCCGCTATCTGCTGACGGGTCCGCTCGACTTCATTGACCGCCAGCCTCACTTCCAGGGCAATCATCTGCTGAAGATTTGCCACTGCATGCCCGGCCTGGCGATAAGAGACCTTGGCCGCATAATCCCGCGCTTTTGCCGCGCGGTTGCCGATATAACTGCTCAGACGGACACCGGCCGAGAAATCATAAGTATTGCCATCCAGCTCACGAAAGGAATCGGAAAAATTATCCGCGTACCCGGTTCGCCCCAGGGCAGCAAACAGATCCAGTTCCGGCAGCAGTCCGTTGCGGGTGACCACCGTCTCCAGACGATTTTGTTTCAGTCTCAGCCGGGCCTCATTCAGATCTGGGCGGGACTGATCCGCCAGCCGGATTCGATCCGACAAATCAGTGATCGGCTCGGGCAGGACAAAAGGATCAGACACTGCATTGATTTTAAGATCAAACCGCCCGTCAGACCCAATGCTGATTTTTCTCAAAAGCGTTAAGCGCCTTTCTTCCAAAAGACTGCGCGCATCAATCAGCGCCTGCTCATGGGTAGCGACCTGGGCACGTGCCGCAGCCGCTTCGGTTTTCGGGAGTATGCCGACTTCAATTTTTTGTTCGATCTCGTCACGCTGCTGCTTAACAACCGACAGGGATCTTTCAAAAATGGCGATTTCCTGTTTTGCCAGCACATAATGCCAATACGCGGTTTCACTTTCGGCCAGCAGGGCCTCGGTAAACCCTCTGAGTTCGTAGACACTTGCGACCGCATCCAGTTTAGCCTGACGAACGCTGACCAAGTTGACCGCCGGACCGAATCCGCGCAGCAGCGACTGGGTGATACTTAACCCGACCCTTGCGGTCTGCTGATCCGGCGCCCGATCCGAGAAATTACGGTCATGTTCAACAGTGGCTTCAACCGTGGTGCCGCTCGGCAGTTTCTGGCGAACGCCTGCGATGGTCACAGTGTCACTCCCTTTTACACCAAACTGCTCTCCGGTTGCCCGGGACGTCTCGCTGGCCTGTTCATCAAAATATTCCACCTGCGCATAAACTTCCGGATCATAAACACCGCGCTCGATCTGCTCAAATGTTCCGGCAATCAGAGGATTTACCTGAAGCACCCTGAGATCCCGATTGTTTTCCAGGGCAAGCATGGCCACCTGTTCAATGGTCAGATCAACCGGTTCACCGGTTTTGATAACATCAATCAGCGGTTCTTCTATTGATGGGAACTGGATATTTTCCGAGACCCCAATTGTAATGTTTGGTGTAATGCCTGGTGTAATGTCTGGTGAGATGTCCGGAGTCAGGTCGCCCTCTTCCATGACTTGCTGCCGGGACCGGTTTTCAAAAACCGCCCAATGGTCCGGCGCAGCACAGCCGGTTATCAGCAGCACAATCAAACAAACCGTGACGTTTGAAAAAAAAGACACGGCACCACCGAATAATTTGAATAAATCGGTTATCTTCAATCTTTAACACTCCGCGGTTTATTATGAAAAAGTGAATATAATGCCGGAATGAGCAGCAGTGTAATGAGGGTCGATCCTGTCAGCCCTCCGACCACCGCTCTTGCCAGCGGCGCCTGCGCCTCGGCACCTTCACCGATTCCCAAAGCCAGGGGCATCAGTCCGAGAATCGTGGTTAACGTTGTCATCAAAATCGGCCGGAATCTTCTGCGCCCGGCTTCAACCAGGGCGTCCCGAATGGCCATCCCGTCTGCGCTGAGCCGGCCGGCCTGATCCACCAGCAGGATGGCATTATTCACCACAATTCCGCCCAGCATGATGCATCCGATATAGGACTGTACATTTAAGGTGGTATGAGTCAGAAACAGGGTAATAAACACCCCCACGGCCGCCACGGGCACGGAAAACATAACCACCAGCGGGTTGATAAATGACTCGTACTGGCAGGCCAATACCATATAGACCAGCACCAGTGCCAATATAAGAGATATGATCAGTTCACGCGACGCTTTCTGCTGTTCCTCAAAACTGCCGGCAATCGTGAGGTTGTACCCCACAGGCTGCGGCAGTCCGATTAATCGGTTTTCAACGTCTGCTGCAACCGATCCGATATCGCGACTGGAAACATTTGCGGAAACGGTCATCAGCCGCTGCTGGTCTTTGCGGTTAATCAGCACCGGTCCAAGGCTTTTCTCCGATGTCACAAAGTTGCGCAGGGCCATCTGCTCCCCGGCCGGAGATGTCAGGGTTAAATCCAGAATTTCATCCAGGGAACGCTTCTCCGCATCCTTTAACTGGACAAAAATACGGTAAGAGTTTCCTTCGGACCGGTACTCGCCGGCTTTTGAACCTGCAACCGCGGTTTCAAGAATTCGTGTAACGTCACGGATACTGAGTCCGATATCGGCAATTTTATCCCGGTCCACATGAATTTCCTGCTGCGGCATTCCCGCGTCCCGACTGGTTTCAACGTCGGTGATACCGGCAACGTCGGCAATTGTTTCCGCCACCCTCTCCGACAAAAGCGTCAGCGTATCAAGGTCATTTCCCCGGATTTCAATGGTCAGTCCTTCATCACCACCGATCAGTCGTTCCAGAAGAAATTGCCCCTGGGGTGCGCGGATACGGATCTTCATACCGGGGATTTTCCCTGCCAGACTGCGCCGCAGGTCTTCGGCGATTTCCACATTCGACCGTGTCCGGTCTGCGGAAGGAACCAGGGAAAGACGAATCTGTCCGGACGAGGAACTGCCGCCCCGGACGCTTACAACGGATGAAACGGTTTCCGGAACCCCCTGATATACGATCCGTTCCATGAGACGAGTCTGCTGATCAATCAGCGCCAGACGCGTGCCGACTTCCATCTCGCCGGTAATGCGAACTTCTCCCTCATCGCTGGGGGGCAGAAATTCGGTTCCGATCAGCGGCACCAGCAGCAGACTGGCAGCCACCAGAAAAACGGTGACAACTACAGTTAACAGCCGGTTGTTCAATACATAACCCAGCAGATTGCGGTAGCCGTTGTTCAACCGGATAAAAAAAGATTCCGAAGCAGCGGTCATTTGCCTGAATACCCGATTGACTTGCCGGGATTTTCCGCGATTATTTTCCTGGGACCAGCCAAACAGTTTTGCTGTCAGCATCGGCACCAGGCTCAGCGATACCACCAGTGAGCATGATAACGAAAAGATAATCACATAAGCCAGTTCCTTAAAAAGGATACCGGAGACCCCCCGGACAAAAACCAGCGGCAGAAAAATCACCAGGGTTGTAATTGTACTGGCGACAATCGCGGGCGCGACCTCCCGGGCGCCCTCAACCGCAGCTGTTTCGGAAGACTCTTTGTTTTCGGTATGCCGCCGGAAAATATTTTCCAGCACCACAATCGAACTGTCCACCATCATGCCGACCCCAAGGGCCAGGCCGCCCAATGTCATCAGGTTTAAGGTAAATCCGCCGAAATAAATCAGGGCGAATGTGGCAACTATGGATATCGGGATTGACAGGGAGATAACGATCGTAGAACGGACGTTTCTTAAGAAAAAAAGCAGCACCAGAACAGCCAGACCGCCGCCGTACATGACGGATCGGGCCACATTGGCGATGGACCGTTCGATAAAGTTGCCCTGGTTGATCACCGGGACCACCCGGAGCTGGGGAAAAGCCTGGTTGGCCGACTCGATCTCTTCAAGAATGCGTTTTGAAACTTCCACCGTATTGGCATCCGCCTGCTTCCGGATCGCGACCCGTATGCCCCGTTCATCATTGACCCGGATAATTCGTGAAAGCTTTTCATAGGTGTCTTTCACTTCGGCAATTTGTTCGAGGGTGATGGCTGCGCCGTCGTGCACATCAATAACGGTGTTGCGGATCTGATCAATGTTGGTGTACTCAGCCGGTGCACGCAGGGTTATTTCATAACGGCCCTGTTCAATTGTGCCCGCCGGAAGATCCAGGTTGGCATCCTTAATCGCCGAAAGGATTCTGTCCATTGGAATACCCAGCGCACGGATACGGGCATGATCCAGTTCGATTCGGATCTCCCGGTTAAATCCGCCCCACAAATCCACCTGTGCGACGCCCGGAATACGGGCAAACCGGTATCTGATCTGATCTTCGATCAGCTGCGTGAGTTCCACGGGATCCAGGTTGCTGGAAATACCCAGCAAAACCACCGGAAAACTGTTGATGTCGAATTTACTGATGCGCGGCCGGATAACATCTTCCGGCAGCTCGTTGATTTCATTTTCAATGGTGGACTGAACATCAAGGGCTGCCGTATCAATATTCGTCCCCCAGGCAAAAGTAACCCGGATACGGCTGTTCCCTTCATATGATTCGGAGGTCAGTTCCTCCACACCCGGCACAGTGGCGATGATTTCCTCAATAATCTGGGTAATCAGCCGCTCCATAACCACCGGGCTGGCGCCCTCATATTGCGTCCGGACGGTTAATGTGGGCAGTTCGATATTGGGCAGCATATCAATGCGCAGCCGGCTCAGGGACACGGCACCGAGAATCACGATAATCAGGGTGACCATGGTGGTAAAAATCGGCCGGCGAACGCTGAATCCAGGTAAATTCATTGGGTTGACGACTCCTTATGTCCTGATCCGGATTTTTCTGATTCGTCCGGAATGCTTATTTCCGAACCGTCGTTTAACAGCTGCTGTCCCAATGTAACTACACGGCCTGAAAAATCAGGACCGATTAATCCCTGTCCGGTTACGGAAACGTTTCCGCTCTCCCGGATTCCGGCCTGAACTTCCCGCCAGGAAACGGTCTGTGTTTCCTCGTTCACCACAAAAATGCCGGCCTTGTCATCACGGCTGGTCAGGGCCTGTTCGGGTACGATGATGGCCGATTCGATCCGGTCTAGAACAACCGTCACCCGGATAAACATACCCGGCTTCAGCTGGTGAAGCGGATTTTCAATTTTAAGTTCGATTTTTGCCTGTCGTGTGGTCTGGCCGAAAACCGGTGCAATCCGGTCAATCTGCCCGTAAAACCGGATACCGGGAAACGCATCCGTTACCAGGGAGGCCGCCTGTCCCAGCTGCAGACTGGCATAGTCTTTTTCAGTAACAAATATAACCCCGACAATCGGATCCAGTGCGACGATCGAAAGCAAAGGCGAATTAGCGGCCACGGTTTCCCCTTCATCCTCAAACCGCTCGGACACCACGCGGGAAGTGCCTTGATCCGTCCACCCGGCGGCTATTTTTGTATAACCCAGCTTGATTTTGGCGGTTTCCAGTAATGCCTCGGCTCTTGTCACCTGAGCCAGAGAGACTTCCAGCCGGGCCTGTTTGGACAGCTGCTCCGCCTTGGCCGTATCAAATTGTGAATCCGAAGCCACGCCCCTCGAACGAAGGGTTTCGAAACGTTTTAACTCGCGCGTTGCAATTTCTAACGCATTTTGCGCCTCAACAAGATTGGCCTTTGTCACCATCAGATCGGCTTCCGCCAGCGCGACTGCCTGAACATATTCATCATTGTCCAGTTCCGCGACAACCTGCCCATGTTCAACGATATCCCCGAGGTCCGCGTATAATCGCTCCACACGACCGCTGATCTTGGGCGCAATAACAAATTCGGCACTGGGCGCCAAAGATCCGCTGAACGTTCTGCGCAGTTCGATCGGGTTTTGCTGAATTTGGGCCACCGCCACCGGAACTGTTTTTGTGATTTCGCTTTGTGTAGCGGCTTTCCACTGATCCTGCAACCGACTGAAAACGGTCCAGATAAATCCGGCTGCAATGATACAGACAATGATCATCATTGTTTTTCGGGAACTGAAAGATTTCATGAGCGATTATACTTTCTTTTTTTATTAAAACCTGAATAGATTCATTTTTTTTGCGTGCAAACAGGGGAATAAATATCAAAATACATAATATATTAAGGCATATTAAATTGTCGATATTTATTCGGTATGTTCATGTTTTATTCGGATTATGTTTATCCATCAATTCAATACAAAATATTATCCCTTGCCATCTCCACGAGGACCGTGGGAAGCAGAGAAATACGACAATTTGTAAAATAGTAACTAAAAAAACGATTACCTGCAGAGTATAGGGAGAATCAGATAAAATGTAATTACTTAACCGTCTATAAATTACAATTCCCCTTTCTCTTCAGACACAGATGATATATAAACTTTTTTTGGCATTCAAACCCTGTACCGGGCAATCACAAACAATCAAACTGAAAAATCAAAGGAAAAAACATGATTACTTATTTATATTGGGCTGGTGTATTCGGGGTAACCGCAGCAGTTTTCTTTGGCATCGGGGTAAAAGCGAAGAAATGGATACCCGGGCTTGTTGTTTCGGCGCTTATTCTGATTATTGCGTGGGGGGCTTACGCATTCCATTTTCAACAGATTTTTGTCAAACGTTACGGCGGTGTGATGGCAATCCAGGTTCCTGCCGGTCAGCTCCATATGGGCGCCACATGGAAAGACGATAACCTGTGGATTGAAAACTACGACCCGAAAACCAATAACTGTATTTTCAGTGAATATTCCAAAGGCAATGTGCTTGAAGGCAAAGTTGTCATAAAGAACTGCAACCCGCTGATGCCGAGGAAATAATTTATTTATTCCGCCAGATATCCCTCCTCCACGGAGTAATCGAGAAGGTCGGAAATGTAATCCCATAACGATGCACTCCCCTCCTGCATGGGGCTGTTTTTTTTTATCACCTGGGATTTTTTGATCCCGTGTTTCTGCCACGCTTTTCCCTGGGTGATCACATTATGCAGCATCGGCTGAAGATGGTCTAACGCAAAGGCGAATTTGGCCTCTTTTGTTTCCCTGGCTTCAAATTCATCCCATAAATTGCGAAATATTTCTGCCTGGTCCGCAGGCAGCAAAGAAAATAATCGATCAGCAGCTGCGAGCTCCCGATCGATTTTACTTTCTGAATGTTCGTCGTCATATAAAAACGTATCACCGGCGTCAATCTCCACGATATCATGAACCAGCACCATTTTGATCACACGGATCATATCAATGTCCGAATCATTGGCATGTTCCGCCAATACCATGGCCATGACCGCCAGGTGCCAGGAATGCTCCACGGAATTTTCACGCCTTGACGCGTCTGTTAAGTATGTTTGACGAACTATCTGCTTAAGCTTGTCAATTTCGATGATAAACTGTATCTGCTGCTCCAGCCGCTTGATAGTCATTGTGCCCTCTTCCAGGATATAGTTAAAACATTAAATCAGTTTATTATTATATTCAGGACCCCTTTAAAAATAAATTTAAAAATGATATCACAAAAATTATTGATCGGTTGAATTTAATACTTTTTTCTTTGCCATCTGAATATAGCCTGCAAACAACTTATTTGTAATAACTCGAAATGACAGATAAGTTATTTGCTGATACAGTGGAAAACCATCACCATTAAAAGCTTTTTACAGAATTATCAACACATAAACATAGCATATATGATCATAGGAGCAAAATGAGCCATTCCCTTAAAGTTGTCGGAGATTCAAAAAAAAGAATGTACGGGCCAAGAGGCATACTGGTTTGCGGATTTTCTTCAGATGAACGGAAAAGCATCCTGAAAATGTTTAATGATAAAAAATTTAAAAAACTGCCGGTTGTTTATACCGGCAGTGAAGATCGATCAGAACTGATGAAAGACATGATTACCAGAGCCCACCAAAGCGGACTGGAAAGTGAATGCGGGCTTGACCGGGCAATAATTATGTCCGGCCTGACTGAAAAAGAATTCCACCGGACCATGACTGCTTATAAAAAACTCAAACTGGCAAAACCGTTGTGGGCAACCCTGACCCCCACGTCTGAAAACTGGACCGTGGAAAAGCTCATCTCGGAATTAAACAGCGAAAAGCTGCATCTTGAGAAATAACGATAAAGCATCCTCGTTCCCATGCTCCTGCGTGGGAACGGATAAATTGTTATATTTGTTTACTCAGTCGAAATTTTGGTATGCATTCCCACGGAGGACCGTGGGAACAAGAGTGGCGCCGAATAAACGATTTTCAAGTTTGCCGCATATACAAGGAAAAATAAAAAGGGAGTTAACTCGAACATCACAGGGATTGGTGAGATTGCTGAAGATGCGAGGCAAAGATCTTTTTGCTATACTGTTTGGTATGCAGAAAGATCTTTAACAAAGCAGGTTCAGCGATATCGACAATCCCTGCTAAATGTTGATGACTTTGTCGGCCAACTGCATGGCCGTCACAATATCCAGCATATTGGTGGTCTCTCCCACCTGTTTTTCTTCCAAAAGATTAAAATGCATCAGGCAGGTGCCGCATACCATGATATAAATACCACTGTCTGCCAGTTCTTCTAAATCAGCCAGCACCTCCGATCCGGCCACCGTCAGCTTGACCCCGTTATTGACAAAAACCAGCCGCCATAAATCAGATCCCATTTCTTTTAACGTTTTGATAAAGCTGATCATTAGTTTTAAACCCAGTTCATCATCACCAAAACCGATACGGTCTGTTGCGATCATGACCATTATTTTTCTGGTTTCAGCGTCTTCGGAAACCGTCACTGTTTTTCTTTCCGGGGCTGCAGCGCCATCCATGGTGCCTGTGACCCGGAAGTCCGGACCGTCCGCCTGAACTTCGACCTGGTATGATTGGGACGAAAGAAAACGGAAAACATTCTGTTTTGCCGCTTCATTATCAACGATGACCTGTATTATCCCGGGCTGTTCATTCTCAACTGCTTCTTTTGTCGCCAATACGGGAGCCGGGCAGGAAAGTTTCCGGGCGTCTATGTGTTTCATTCTTCCTCCTGAAAATACTTTATTTGCGATTCTAAAATAATTTATATATATTGTATCTTTCAATAATACAAATTACTATTTTCTATGGAAAATCATTTTACTATTGAAAAAATCGATACGCATTCATAATCGGCAATTTGTAAAACCGAAGATAATTTTGTTCCAACCCATAACATGTATAAAAGGCACCAAATATGGATTTATGGCATTTAAAAGTGTTTCAAAAAGTGATCGACCACAAAGGGTTTTCAAACGCTGCAAAAGTCGTCAACCTGACCCAACCCACCATCAGCAGTCATATTAAAGAACTTGAAAATTATTACGAATGCCGGCTTGTGGACCGCCTGGGCAAGCAGGCGCTTCCGACCAAAGCCGGAGAACTTCTCTATGATTACGCAGGAAAACTCCTTTCGCTTTTTGAAGAAACCGAAACCGCAATGGCCGAATTTTTAGGCAAAATCAGCGGCCGGTTAGCTATTGGCGGGAGCACAATTCCGGGCAATTATATCCTGCCCCAGGAAATCGGTCATTTCCTGAAAAAGCATGAAGATGTAAACATCTCTGTAATTATCGGCGATACCGAACAAACCATTAATGATATTTTAGATTACAAGTTAGAGCTTGCAATCGTGGGGGCAAAAACAGAACTAAAGCAGATCAGACAGAAAAAACTGATTGATGATGAAATGAGCCTGATCATCCCTGCCAGTCATAAATGGGCAAATAAAGCCCATATCAGTATAGACATGCTGTTTTCCGAGCCGTTTATTATCCGCGAACAGGGATCCGGCACTTTAAAATCCATTCAGAACAACTTTTTGCAAATCGGCAAAGACATATCCTCATTAAATATTATCGCCCAGTTAGGCAGCACCGCCGCAGTAATACAGGGGATCAAGAATAATGTGGGCATTTCAATTTTTTCATCAAGAGCGGTTAAAGAAGAACTGGCAGCAGGAACTCTCAAGGCCTTGGCAATTGAAGGTGTAGACCTCAAGCGCAACTTTTATCTGACCACTCATAAGGACCGGACCGCATCGCCTCTTTGTCGGGCATTTATTGACTTTCTGGAAGATCGGTTCAGCGGATAGGCTTATTATTGTAACAAAATTTAAGATACCAGGCAGACCCGTCATGTTTCATCGTGCAGACATTCCCGTCATTGCCGCGAATTTTAAAAAACCGCGCATCCGGTGTCTGCCACCGGGCAATAATTTCAATAATTTCTACTGACCGCTCCCCTTCCCGGAATCGCCGGGGCGTTTCTTCGGCCCGATAGCCGGCATAGCATTCAACGTGGATTTTCATCATATAAATCTTTTAAATTGTTGATCTGTCCATTAACTTTCTATAGTTATTGCCTGAAAAAGAAGATCACGTAAAGTTCAAATTAAACGGCAAAATAATCATTATGGAACAAAAAATCAATTTAGATCACATTCATATTGTCCTCAACCGGCCGCGGTTTCCGGAAAATATCGGATCTGCCGTGCGGGCCATGCGAAACATGGGCCTGGACAAACTGATCGTTGTTGACCCGGAAAATTATGATATTGAAAAGATCATGCGGCTGGCCACCCATGAATCCGCGCAAATGGTCGAACAGATTAAACAATACGACGACCTGGAATCCGCCGTCTCTTCAATGAATTATGTTGTGGGAACAACCGCCAGGCTTGGCGGTGAACGCCAGTCAATCCGAAAGCCTGCTGACCTGGCGCAACAGCTCATTTCGATTTCCGGTGACAACCGGATTGCGATTGTTTTCGGGCCCGAGGACCGCGGGCTGACCAATGAAGAAATCAGGCTCTGTCACGTTTTAATCAATATTCCCACTGCGGATTTTTCATCTATTAACCTGGCCCAGTCCGTCATGATCATCTGTTATGAACTCTTTAAAACCAGCCAAAAAAGCAAATCATCCTTTTCTCCGCGCCTGGCGTCCCGTCATGAGCTTGACGGAATGTATGATCAGTTAAAAGACATTCTGGTCCGGATCAATTATATTCTGCCGGAAAATCCGGATTACTGGATGAATAAATTAAGACTTTTCTTTTCACGCATCCCTTTACGGGCACGCGAAGTCAGTATCATCAGGGGCATCGGCCGCCAGGTAAACTGGTACGGGAAAAAGTGCTATACAGACGGCAAAAACGGGAACCCGCCGGATCCGGAAATTGGAATTACCGATTTTGAATCTTCTTGACAAAAAATAAATTTCACTTATTTTATTAAACCGACTTTAAAGTTGATTTTATCAAATAATAAAAATATGAAAATCACAAAACACATATTTATCTATATCATTTTGATTTGTATTGCCGCCCAGGGCATGACTCTGTCACAGATCTGCATTGGACCGGACCATTATGATTCAGATATTGACTGGGCTAGCAACTGCCATACGCAGACAAATGATTCCCATAACTCACACGACGCCCACAAAACTTCTTTTGGCCATAAAGATAACGATTGTATTGATATTTCTTTTACATCAATCGCCGCTTCCGGCTACAGCGGCATACCTGATGAACAATTGAACATTACAAAACCGATTATTTTAAAACCCGCCACAGCAAATCACCCGTTTTCTTCTTTTGATTTTTCAAAACTTAAAACAAATCTCTTTCCTGTTTTTACAAATATGGCCACCCTGTCAATTGCGTCAACCATCCTTATCGTTTGATTCCACACACACAACCACCTGTTTTTTAACAATAATTAAAAAAAACTGATGTTTTCAGGCGGCTTTTCCTATTTCTGTGCCCGATTTTAATAAATATCGGGCATAGCAGACGATCCTGACATCATCCCAATTATCTAATTAAGGAACTGGAACGAATGAAAATAAAGTACCTTTCAATCCTATTGCTGTATCTTTTCTGCTTTACCATCTGGTTCTGCGCCCCGGCATTTTCAGAACAAAACCAGATAACCACTGAACCCGCCACAGCTGCAACCAGTGATGCGGTGTCAATTACGCAAACTGAGACCAGCGGCTTGGGTCTGACACTGAAAAAAGCCGTTGCCGCCGCCCTGGAAAACAATCCGGATTTAAATGTTTCAAAATTTAATACCCAACTGGCGGAAACCGAAAAGCTGCAGGCTGCTTTTTTCCCGAACCCGGATCTTGAATTTGAATATGAAAACTTTGATGAACCGGAAAAAACGCTGACAATCGGATATCTGATTGAACTCGGCGGAAAACGAAACCACCGCATGAATGTGGCCGATGCCGGACTTGCGCTGGCAGCTGTTGAATTCGATGCTGCCCGGGTTGAAATTATTTACGAAACCGCTGCCGCATTTATCGATGTCCTGGTTGCCCAGGAAAATCTGCGCATTACAAAAGAAAAAGAAAAACTGGCTGATCAGGTGTATGCAACATCCGGGGAACGGGTGCTTGCCGGGCGGGTTTCTCCCATGGAGCAGGTAACGGCAAAAATCAAAAGAAGCAATGCCAGGCTTGAAGTGCAAAAAGCGAATGATGAACTGCTGATTGCCCGGACCAGCCTGTCGGCCATGTGGGGCAGTTCGTCTGCTGATTTTAAAACAGCCGATGGAACCTTTGACCGGATTCAATCCATTCCGTCTTTTGACGCATTGTCCGCTTCAATGGCGAATGCTCCGATAATTACTTCAAAATACTCGGAAATAAAGGTCGCTGAAACCAGCCTTGATCTTGAAAAGCGCAACCGGATTCCGGATCTTTCCCTTTCCGGCGGTGTGAAAAAAACCGATGAATCCGATGATCCTGTTTATATTGTGGGTTTTTCTCTGCCGATTCCGTTGTTTGACCGGAATCAGGCGGGCGTTGCCCGGGCAGCCGCGGAACTGGACCGGCAGGAGGCCGCATTATCTGCTGAAAAGAACCGGTTAATAAAAGATCTGAAAATCGCTTATCAGACATTAAAAACCGCGCACCAGCAGGTGAAGACCATTAAAACGGATATTCTGCCGTCCGCCCAAAGAGTGCTCGATGGGATCAAAGAAGGATACCAGGAGGGTGAATTCAGTTTCCTGGATATGCTTGAAGCACAGAGCACACTCTATGAATCGCATGAATCGTATATTCAGTCACTTGGCCAATATCATCATGCGGTCATTGATCTTGAAAAGCTTCTGGGCAAAAACTTATCGGCAATCAACTAACCCTGTCGGGCAATATTTAATAAAGCGCGAATACATAAAGGAGTCACACTAAATGAAACGTAAATTAATATTTTTGATTATCATTATGGTGGGCGCATTCATCGGCTTGGAATATACTTCCAATCAATCAATCGCTGAAACTGCTGATGACCACGCTATCCACAAGGAAGAAAGTATCTCCCCGGATATTCACGATCACGACGACCACGATGACCATACAATGGATAATGACCATGACGGCCACGATCAAGATATGCATGATGACCATGACATGGGCGAGGAAAGCCATGAGGGCCATGATCATGATATGATTGATGACCATGACAATGTGGATAAAGAGAATCATGAAGGCCATGGTCATGAAGCAGACATTCATGAAGAGAATCCGGACACACACGACGCTCATTCCGATGAAGGACTCATCGATCGGATGAGCCCGGCCCAGGCCAATGAAGCCGGCATTACCACCGACACCCTTAAAACCGGAAGCATCAGCCGCCAGATCAAACTGACCGGAGAAGTTACTTTCAATCAGGACCGTATCGTCCACCTGGTTCCCAGAATCTCCGGGGTAGTGGACTCGGTGTATAAAAAACTGGGCGACTCTGTTAAAAAAGGGGATGTGCTGGCAATTATTCACAGCCGGGAATTAACGGATATCAAGTCTGAATATCTTTCGGCAATAGAACGAATCGCCAATTCAAAGATTAACTTTGAACGCGAGGAATCCCTGTGGAAGAAAAAAATCATCCCGGAAAGACAATATCTTGAAAGCAAGCAGGATTATATTGAAACCCGGATCGCATTACAGGCTGCTGAACGCAAACTCCATGCGCTGGGTTTTTCCGAAAAATACATTATCGATCTGCCGAATCAGCCCCATGAAACCCTGTTCCAGTATAGCTTAACCGCCCCGGATGACGGTATCATCATTGAAAGACACATGGTACAGGGAGAGCTGGTAACAACTGAATCCCCTGTGTTTATCATAGCGGACACCACCTCGCTGTGGGTTGACCTGCAGGTATATTCCAAGGATCTGGCATCGGTAAAGACCGGGCAAGAGGTATTTGTCAGCGCCCTGGACGGAAATCTGACGGCTGAAGGCGTCATTTCCTTTCTATCGCCTGTTCTCAGCCAGGAAACGAGAACCGCGCTGGCGCGTGTGGAGCTTTCAGAGAAAAACAATATGTGGCGGGCCGGGCTGTTTGCAACGGCCATCGTTACTTTAGAGCAAAATAACGGCGACCATACCCTGGTTGTTCCGAAATCAGCCGTTCAGACCATTGAAGGTAACCCCTCTGTCTTTATCGTAACTTCCGAAGGGTATTTGCCGATGACCGTAGAAACAGGTCAATCAAACAATACGCATGTGGAAATTCTTTCCGGAGTTACAGCCGGTCAGACCTATGTCAGCAACGGATCGTTTGAGCTGAAAGCAAAAGTGGTCACCAGTACGTTGGACGGACATGCGGGGCACGGACACTAGCCGGGACTTCTCATTGCAACAGATTGTTGAATACTGACTGAAAGAAATCTTTCCAGATTTTACTTTTCTGTCGTTGCGAGGGAGGTACGACCGAAGCAATCCCATGAAACAGGAGATTGCTTTGTCGTTCGTTCCTCACTCCTCGCAAAGACAAAGCGACTCTAAAGGAGTTTTAAATGATTGATTATATAATTGAAAAAGCAGTGAAAGAGCGGCTGATTATCATTGTCTGCCTTTTCTGCGTGATTGGATACGGCATGTATCAGTATACCCGGCTGCCGGTAGAGGCTTTCCCGGATGTTTCACCCGTGATGGTACCGGTTTTTGCCGAGGCCCACGGAATGGCACCCGAAGAAGTGGAACGTTTAATCACGTTCCCCATCGAAACCGCTATGAACGGACTGCCCGGGGTATCCCAGGTCAAGTCCACCTCCGCATTCGGAATGGCTGCGGTCTATGTATACTTTCATGATGATACGGATATTTACTTTGCCCGCCAGATTGTTGCCGAACGCCTGTCAAACGCCATGGCAGACCTTCCGGAAATGCATGAACCGCCGGGTTTGGGACCGATTTCATCCGGTCTGGGCCAGATTTTCATCTACTATTTAACCATCGATGAAAACGCGGAAACCGAAGGCAAAGACCCGGCCACCTATCTTCGCGAGATTAACGACTGGATCGTCAAATTTCAGCTCCAGTCGATTCCCGGTGTAACTGATATTCTTTCCATTGGCGGCCACATTCTGCAATACCAGGTCAAAATTGATCCGGACCGGATGAACCAGTTTGATATCAGCCTTGATGAACTGGTTGAAACCATTCAGAAAAATAACCGCAATGCCGGCGGACAGTTTTTAACACTTAACCATGAAGAATATCTGGTCCGGGGTATCGGACTGCTGCAGAATCTTGATGATATTCGGGATCTGCCCGTCAAAGTGGTCAACGGCACATCGGTTCGCATCAAAGATGTGGCACAAGTCGATTTCGGCAAGGAAATCCGCCGGGGCATTGTCACCCGAAACGGTGAAAAAGAAGTGGTATCCGGAATCGTAATGCAATTGTTTGGAGAAAACACTTCGGATGTCATCAAACGGCTGTATGCTAAAATCCCGGATGTTCAGGCGTCTTTACCTGCGGGGATAAAGCTGATCCCGTTTTATGAGCAGGCGGAACTGGTCGCAGAAGCCACCGGAACCGTTAAAAAAGCGCTGATTTACGGCGCGGTACTGGTTATTTTTACATTGTTCCTGTTTCTCGGGAATCTCCGCACTGCGCTGATTGTGGCCCTTGCCCTGCCTTTGTGCGTCTTAATCGCCGTTATTTTCATGGGGTTTAAAGGGTTGTCGGCAAATCTCATGTCCCTGGGCGGTATTGCCGTGGGCATCGGCATGCTCGGGGACGGCGCCATCGTAATGGTTGAAAATATCTTCAGGCATTTATCTGATCCGATAAACCAGGGCCGGAACAAAATAAAAATTATTATTCAGGCTGCCAAAGAAGTCGGCCGGCCTATTATTTTTTCCATTGCCATTATCGTTATTGTATTTATGCCGATCTTTGCGCTGCAGCAGGTTGAAGGTAAAATGTTTTCCCCCATGGCATTCACCATTGTATTTGCTTTGATCGGCTCTATGCTCGCAGCACTTGTGATGGCCCCGGTTTTATCCGTCTATGCATTAAAGCCGCGAAAAGGCCAGGAATTCATCGTACTGCGCTTTTTAAAAAGACTCTACCGGCCGGCACTGATCAAGGCAATTGATCATAAAAAGATTGTCCTGACCATCACTGCTGTTATTTTCTGCAGCAGCCTGATGCTGGTGCCTAAGCTGGGCACTGAATTTATTCCCACCCTTGAAGAAGGTTCCATTCTAATCGGTGTGACCATGGCCCCTTCCATTTCCATGGATAAAGGCAAAGAAACGATTATGAAGCTGGAACGCAAAATCATGGCATTTGAGGAGGTGGAGGAAACTGTTTCCCGTATCGGGCGGCCCGAGGCCGGCAGCCACCCTCACCCGGTCAACTACGCGGAAGTCCACATTGAACTCAAACCATTGCATGAATGGAAAAACTATCAAACCAAGGCGCAGCTGATCAATGCGCTGGATAAAACCTTAAAACAATATCCGGGCATTCAGCTGAATTTCACTCAGCCCATCCAAAACGCGTTTGATGAATTACTGTCCGGGGTCAAATCCCAGCTGGCCATCAAACTGTTTGGAGATGATTTAAATATCCTTAAAACCAAAGCCGATGAGATCAAAAGTGCGATCATCGACATACCCGGACTGGTGGATCTTTCCGCGGAACAAAGCTTCGGCCAGCCCCAGATACAAATTATTGCCGACCGGGACGCCTGTTCCCGTTATGGGGTCAATGTTTCCGAACTGCTGGAAATTGTTGAACTGGCCATTGGCGGTGAAGTCATAGATCAGATATATCTGAACAACCGGCGGTTCGGCATCCATGTCCGGTTCCAGGAACAATTCCGAACTGATCCGGCGGCTATCTCCGACCTGCTTATTCAGACGGAAAACGGTCAGCTGGTGCCGCTGTCACAGATTGCCGAGGTCAAAAAAGTCATCGGGCCTTTACAGATCAACCGGGAAAAGAACCAGCGCCGGTGGATGATTCAGGCCAATGTCCGGGGACGTGATCTGGGCGGTGTGGTATCAGACATCCAGCGACTGATTGCAGAAAAAGTCACCCTGCCGCCGGGTTATTACATTGATTACGGCGGACAATTCGAAAACCAGCAGCGGGCCATGAAACGGCTGATCATCATTGTTCCCATTGCGATCCTGCTGATTTTCCTGATGCTATATATGACCTTTGATGATTTCCGCAATTCCCTGCTCATTATTATTAATGTGCCCCTTTCCCTGATCGGCGGGATCATCGGGCTGTATGTGTGCGGCGAATATCTTTCCGTGCCGGCATCCGTCGGGTTTATCGCCCTGTTCGGCATTGCGGTCCAAAACGGCGTGGTGCTGGTATCGTATATCAAACAGGAACGGGAACACGGGGTTGATCTTGCCGAAGCCTTGATGAACGGGGGCCTGCTCCGCCTGCGCCCGGTTTTAATGACGGCGTTTACCACCATTGTCGGCCTGATTCCTTTGCTGCTCTCCACCGGCATCGGCTCGGAAGTTCAGCGCCCTCTGGCCATTGTGGTTGTATTCGGCCTGATTTCATCGACATTTCTTACCCTGTTTCTGATCCCGGCCATTTACGGGTGGTTTGAAAATAAAGATAAAATTAAATCCGCACAGGCGAAATATTACGAAGAACTCGGAGAGACCACTTAACAGTCAAGCATCTCAAACGAATTGATTAACGCGCCTCACTGAAATCAATCTGGTTTCAGTGGGGCTTTCTTTATTTGATGCGCCGGTATAAAATGGTAAAGTGATCAATTTAAGAATTTACTTTAAAAAAAGGTATCAAACAGATAAAATAAAAACATCAGTTTCAATAGACATTTTTCAAATTCTGAATTCTAAAAACGGAGGATTTGATTATGCCGATTACCAGGCTGTTGAAAAAAACTGAAAAATTTGAAATTGAAAAGTATAAAAAGCCTAAAGACCGTAAAATTCTGGCGGAAACCCATATCCCCTATTCCGGCTCCCCCCATAAACATCCGTATGATTCTGAAAAAATGATTCTGGTGATTGACCCGTATTATACCAGCACGTTTTATTATGAATTTAACAAATCAGACATTTCATTTATAGAAGAACTGCCAAACCTGGTGAACCTTGAAGGCGAAGTCTTTACCATCGTCAGAATCTGGATCGAAAAAACAAGTATTGCCGTGCGCTGCACGCCCTTTATTGTCGGGGATATTCAGGGTTGAGGCTTCTCAAAAAGTCCAAATTCTGTGTTGCACTGCTTTCTTCGTCACTGCGGAATAAACCAACTACGCCTCATTCCTCAGAATTTGTGCGCCTTGAATTTGGAACTTTTTTCTTTGCCATCCGAGACTTATTTTACCTTATTTCTGTCTCATTTCGCTTTCGCCCCTCTTTTTTTATTATGATATTCACCTAACACCGTTTCCTCGTTCCAGGGCTCTGCCCTGGAACGCCTGCCAGGAGGCTCCGCCTCCTTTTTATACCGGGAACCGAGGGCCGCCAATGTATCAGGGCGGAGCCCTACGGAATACGTTCTCAGGCGGAGCCTGGGAACGAGAAAAAGACGCTATATTTTTCTTTATACTTTTTAACTTTTCTAATTTTGTACCTTTTTACTTTGCTCATCACGGCTTTACATGAGAATATCTATGTTCAGACATTTTTAATCGGCAGAAAGATGCTGATCGAACACCCCGGCCCGTCGTTGTTTTTGGCTTCCACCCTTCCGCCCATGGCTTTTACGAACTTGTTTACCAGGGCCAGTCCGATGCCGGTGCCGCCGGTGGTCCGGGTCAGTTCATTGTCAACGCGGAAAAAATCGTCAAATACCTTTTTTAAGGCATGTTTGGGAATTCCCGGACCGGTATCGGAAAGACTGATTTTCATGTACCCTTCTTCCGGTTCCAGCAAAAGAAGGATATTTTTTCCCGCATTGTTTTTCCCGAATTTCATGCTGTTTTCAATTAAGTTAATCAGCACCTGGATCATCACTTCCCGGTCATACATAAAAGATACATTGGCCGGATTTTCAACATACAAAACAAAGCCTTCCTGACGAAGTTTTTCACTCATGATGGTTTTGACTTCCGAAATCACATCTTCAAAGTTTCCTTCAGCCAGTTCCATGCAGCGGTTTTTCTTCTCTAACTTGGAATATTCCAGAACATTATTGATCAGACGGGACAGCCGACTGCTTTCAGAACCGAGAATACGGAAATAATCCTGTTCCCGTTCAGGAGAAGAGGCAATCCCCTGTTCGAGCATTTCAATATACATGCGGATATTGGTAAGCGGTGTTTTGAGTTCATGGGTAACAGACGAAACAAATTGAGATCGACGTTCCGAAAGTCCGACAATAGCATAAACACTCCGGTAAATGGCAAAAAGCCCCATGAGAACAACCAGTGCCATGATGGTCATCATGATATTCAGCGTCTGTCTGCCCGGGGACCGGGGAATATGGTCACAGGCCAGATGTGCGCTTAAAAACGCAAACGGCCTGGGGAACGTATGATTTAAAGAAAATTTCGGCTCCGTGGACAAGGCCCCGGTCGCAATAATTGTACGACGGTTTCCGCTATCCCGTATCGACAGGTTCAGGTTTGCAAATTTTGACATGGGCTGATTTGTAAAATAAGATTCTGACATATGGCTTAAAAAGTCTTGAATCAGAAGTACAAATCCCTGACGGTACACCCGGTTGCCGATGACAATACGGCGAAAGAACACCACTTTTTCATCTGATACAAATACCGACTGCATGGGGTCCACTTCGACACGCAACACGGATGCATCAAGGTCTCTGCCGGGTACCTGGCTTGCGCTGCTTTCTTTTACCACGGCCGGTGCCGGAGCGGACAATTCACCTGCCGTTTCAAGCCACGCATAATTTTCATATTCCAAAACAGATTTACCCGGATTCGCAACATCAAAGTCAACATAATCCGATATTTCATCGGTCAATATTTCCTTGTCAGCAGCCCGGCCTTCCATGGTTTTTGATAATTCAACCGATGACGGTTCCAGCTTTGACAAATGGATGGCCTGGTCTGCAGTAATATTTTCAACCCGTTTTTTTTCCTGGCCAAGAAAATCCTTCTTCTTTTTGGACCGGGACAGGTCAAGATAACGGCCGGCCAGGGAGAGGCCCTCTTCCTTCACTTTTTCCGGCAATACTTTTTCCGGCGGTTGAATTTCAAACTGTTCCGATACATCTGCACGGCGGGTGTTGAAAATTTGGTTCACGTCTTTCAGCTGCCTGACAACGGATTCTATCTCTTCGTTTTTTTGTTCCTGATTTTTTGAATCAGACTGAGCAATGGTATCCGATGCAAGCGGTGTCAGGAAAGAACCATCCGGATTGTTCTGAAAGTAACCCAGAATATAATTTTCTTCCGGCAGGGCTGATAATTTTGAAATTGAGGTATATTCTTCAATGGCACGGCCCTCTTCTTTTAAAACAAGATCGGAAAGTTCTTTTTCCATTTCATAAAAAAGGGTATCGGCAAAATAGCGAAGCTCCGCCATTTCCTCCTGGTCAAGGCTCTGATGAGTCCTTAAAATAAAATACCCAAGGGGAATAGAAAGACAGATAAAAAAAATGATCATGAAAAATTTAATGCGCTTCACTATTTTTCTCCAGCCTGTATCCTTCACCACGTATGGTTATAAGAAAAGGACTGTCTCCAACTAGCGTTGAAATCTTCTTGCGGAGCTTCTGAATATGGATATCCACCGTCCGTGTTTCTATGTCCGCGTCACTGTAATTCCATACTTTTAAAAGAAGCTCTTTTTTGGACACGATCCGGCTGCTGTGACGGTGAAGATAAACAACAATATCCATTTCCCGACGTGTGAGCTCAATGGTATGTTGACCATATGCGGCATTCAGATTACCGCCATCAAAAAAAATATCCTGGATGGTCAGCTGATCATCCCCCAGATTTTTTCCGCAACGACGCAGCACCGCTTCAATTCTAACCATCAGCTCCCTTAAGGAAAACGGTTTACTGATATAGTCGTCTGCCCCGGATTTAAATCCGGTGACAATATCCGTTTCAGCACCCTTGGCAGTGAGCATAATAATCGGCTGGTCCGGCTTTTTTTTTCGAATTTGACTGCAGATGGAAAACCCGTCCATTGTTGGCAGCATGACATCCAACAGTATTAAATCAAACCGGTTGTCCAAAGCCTTTGCAAGACCGTCTCCACCGTCGCCACAGCCAATGGGGTGATACCCGTTAAATACCAGCACATCTAAAAGTCCGTTTAAAATCGCCGGATCATCTTCCACGATCAGAATCTTCGCTTTAGGCTTTTTCATAAATTTTTCTCTGTATTGTCATGCGCTCCGTTTATCCCATAAAAAAAGTTCTGGTCAGGTGCTTAGGTCGCGAAAAATATGTTTTGTACCAAATGGCGTGGGATAAAACATTTTTTTTGCGACCCATATATCCTAATCAATTTTAGTCCCATAGAAAAGTAAAAGTTATGTAAAAAAATCAACCGATTCTTTTACATTTCTTTGAATTGCCTCTTTATTTCAAAACGTTAGAATAAAGCCAGATCTAAAAACAAACTAATAACCGACCGTTTTACACAAAGGTCAAACCAAGGAGGCTTTTATGAAAACAAAACAAATCAAACCAATCATCCTTATCGGCTGCCTGATCGCTATAACCTGCATCGGCATGGCCAGCTCGAAAAACATCAGCCCCGGAAATATTAACCAAACTATTCATCAACCGGCACAGACCGTGAGCAATAAAAACGGAATTGTTACGCTTTCCGGCAATCTGGTCCAGGACAAAATCGTTTCCGGCAGTGACGGGATTGTTTCGCTTGCCCTGACAATGACGGCAGACAACATTCACGATGGAAAAACGCTGGGGGATGCCAAAAATTTAAATAATGTGGATATGGTAATTGTTTTAGATCGCAGCGGTTCCATGGCCGGAAAAAAAATAAATGATGCCAAAAATGCCGCCATCGAACTGATATCCAGACTGAATGCATCCGACCGCTTTGCCCTGGTAACATATTCAAATAACGTCAACATCATTTCCGGACTTGTCAATATGACACCATCGGCAAAAAGCCGATTGAATACCATGATTGCCGGCATATCCGCCGGCGGCAACACCAATCTGGGTCAGGGGCTTGAGACCGGAATCGGAATTTTATCATCAGCTGCAAAGACCGGTAATTGCGGCCGCCTGATTTTAATTTCTGATGGCCTGGCAAATAAAGGCATCACGGATATTAACGCACTGGGCAATATGGCATCTGTTGCCGTTAAAAAAGAATTTTCCATATCAACGGCCGGTGTGGGAAATGATTTTAATGAGAACCTCATGACCGCCATTGCCGATCACGGTACCGGCAATTACTATTTTATGGAGAATCCCTCCGCGTTTGCCGCAGTTTTTAATAATGAGTTTGAAAAAACCCGGACTGCGGCCGCAACTTCCGTGCAAATTCGTTTTGATGAAAAAAACGGTATAAAACTGCTCGATGCCGGTGGTTATCCGATTGTAACAAAAAACAACACAGCTGTTTTTTTTCCGGGAGACTTGATGTCCAATGAAACCCGCAAACTGTTTTTAAACATTAAGGTTCCTGTGGACCGGATAACATCATTTGAAATTTCCGGAATATCCCTCCAATACCATTATAAAGAAAAACCCTACCGAGTCTCACTTTCAAATCCATTGAACCTGGCCTGTGTAAAAGATCCCCATGCCGCCATTGCCTCCATTGACAGGCAAACCTGGGAACACAAAGTGATTAAAGAAGATTTCAGCCGATTAAAAGAAGAAGTTGCCGGTTATATCAAAAGCGGCCGTAAAGATGAAGCGGTCAATCAAATGGATAAGTACTATTCCGAACAGCAGGAAATCAATGCCTGCGTCCAGTCTGATGCCGTTACAGGCAATCTGGATCATGACCTCAAAGCGCTTCGGGATACTGTGGATGAAACATTTACCGGCAAACCGGCGGCTGTTTCGGAAAAACAAAAAAAGAACGCAAAGATTCTTCAATTCGAAGGATATATGGAAAGAAGAAAGAATTAGTTAGTGCCCGTACGAAAACCGCCAATTTTCCCAATTGCTGCGTTGGGCTCGAATTTTAATCCTCAAAATACTTCATGTATTCCTTTGGTTAAAATTCTTGCCCGACTTGAACTTGAAAAAATTTTCAGGTTTTCGTTCAGACACTATTCAGGTAGAAAGTTAATTATTGAAGAATTCCAATGAATTTTCACCTTCAGTCTTCAGTCTTCAGCCTTCTACCTTCAACCTAACGACGAAGGAGTTAAACATGGGAATACTAACACGTTTTTCGCGCATATTTAAAGCAGACATGCACGGTGTAATGGATCAGATTGAAAACAAAGAGCTTCTTCTAAAGCAGTGTCTGCGGGAAATGGAAGCCTCTTTGGCAAAAAAACAAGCAACATTAAATCAGTTAAAGACCTCTTTAGACCAGATCCGAATTGAAGTCCGGCTGCTTCAGCGTGAAAAAGAAAAATCCGAACAGGATCTGAAGACTGCCATTGAAAAGGAAAAGGAGGATATTGCACGACTTCTGATTAAAAAGCGCATGAAAACAGACCGGCATATGGATGCCTCCGGCCGGAATGCTGAATCGATTGAAAAAAAGATTAAGATGCTTAACGCGAATATCGAAGCTCAAAAACAGCAATATGCTGAAATGCAGCTTCGATCAGAATCCTGGTTTCAGAAAGCTGAACATCAACAATGGGAGGAATGTGCATCCGGAATCATACCCCATCCTGCCTGGAATTCGATTTCTGACGAAGAAGTCGAACTGGAACTCATTAAACGCAAAGATGCTATAAAAGGAGGTGCTTAAAATGAATAATTCAGATCGGCCTGTTCGCACCACCATTTTTTTCGGGCTTTTTTGCGGATTGTTATTTATCGCGCTGGGCTTGTTTTTTGAACACACGATATTCTGGTCGATTTTCTTCCGGATAAGCATTTTTTCCTGCCTTGCAGCCTATTCTTTTATTCTTGCAACCTGGGCAAAAAAGAAGCGTATTTCCGTGATTTTTCCGTTGTTATTTTTGTTTTTCTTTGTTTTCTACGACAGTTCCAATTTCGCTTTTCTGCTTCTTAGCCTTGGAATGCTCAGCTGGATTCGAAGCGGTGTCTTTTTTCAAAATGCATTTGTTAAATCACTGGGTGCTGAAATTACTTTCAGCATCGGCGGCGGTGCCCTGGTGGCTTATTTCTGTCCGTATTCCTCTTTAACGTGGGCGCTTGGCATCTGGATGTTCTTTTTAATTCAATCCCTTTATTTCATAGTAATGACGGATTTTGGACCAGATGAAAAATGCGTAGATGCGGATGCCTTTGAACAGGCAAGGATGCGGGCTGAAGGGATTTTGAAAAACTGATTCAATAAAGGCATTGCTTGGCATTTTTATGTTGTGTATTTATCGTATATCATGGGATTATGTGTAGTGCAAAACGAGTACCTGATGCCCGGATATAGATCATTTGCAAAGGAGAGGACTCTTACATGATCAAGCGGTTCATTGAAGAATATAGAGATAAAACATTTGACCTGATTGTTATCGGGGGGGGGATTACCGGCGCAGCAGTGGCATATGACGCTGCGAGCAGAGGATTCAGTGTCGCCCTGGTTGAAAAAGAAGATTACGGATGGGCCACTTCTGCGGCCACATCAAAGCTCATTCATGGCGGTCTGCGGTATTTACAGAATGTGGAACTCTCCCTTGTCCGAGAATCTTTAAGAGAACGGCTGATTCTTGAAAATATTGCACCCAATCTTGTTTATCCAATTCAGTTTCTGGTGCCCGGATACAGGGATATGAAACGGAACAAATGGTTACTCCGGGCCGGACTGACGCTTTATGATATTCTTTCATATGACCGGAACAGAACCTGGGACAAAAACAAAAAAATCCCGCATCATTCCTGGCTGTCCAGGTCCGAAATCATGAAACTGGAACCGGAAGTGAGATCAGAAAAGATGACCGGCGGATCAATTTATTATGACTGCCAGAGCATTTATCCGGAAAGATTAACCCTTTCATTTATTAAATCCGCTGTCCGTCATGGTGCTGAAGTCTCCAATTACGCTAAAGTGGTTGGTTTTTTATTTTCAAATAACAGCATGGTAAAAGGTGTCCGGGTTGAAGACACTTTAACCGGTCATACCGTTGACATCAATGGCTCTCTGGTCATTAACTGTGCCGGGCCTTGGGCGGATATTGTGTTAAAACTTGCTGATAAGTCCGGAAATTCAAAACATCAGATCAAACGGTCCGAAGGGATTCATATTTTAACCAAAAAGTTTAAAACCCGGCATGCGGTGGTGATGTGGACACCTTCCGGCCGGCATTTCTTTACAATCCCCTGGCGGGGGCATCAGCTGATCGGAACCACGGACAAGGATTATGAAGGGGACCCGGATAACTATGAAGTCAGCAAAAAAAGTATTCAAGCGCTGATTAAAGATACGAATGACTCCATCGGTGACGGCAGCATGACATACGAAGATGTGGTATATGCCTGGGGCGGACTGCGGCCCTTAGTTGACGACCAGACCGAAGGCACATATGAATCCTCGCGCAAATATGAAATCTACGATAATGCATCAGACGGCTTTGACGGCCTGATCACCGTGGAGGGCGGCAAGTACACCACCAGCCGGCATCTGGCGGAAAGTGTAATGGAAATGGTTGAAAAAAAGTTAAACCTTTCGCCGAAAAATGCCATCACGGATAAAGCCCTTCTGGCCGGGTGTGAAATAAAGTCCATGCAAACATTCATGGATGCATTAAAGAAAGAATACCACGATTTCAAACCCATGACAGTTGAATTTCTGGGTACCAATTACGGATCTGAAAGCAAATCTGTTTTTGATCTGGCACGCCAAAGTCCTGAATTATCTGAAATAATATGTGAAGACGGCCAGATTATGGCTTCCGTTGTTTACGCAATTCGCAATGAATCTGCAAAAACACTGAAAGACATTCTCATGCGCCGAACCGGAGTCGGAAATATCGGGCTTCCTGATAAAAATATTCTTGAAAAAATTGCAAATGTTGCTGCAAAAGAACTTTGCTGGGATCAATTAAAAATTGAACAGGAAATAGATATAACACAAACATCGCTTCGCCTGCCGCAAGTATAGATTTATACGTCAGCACCTTTAAAACAAAGACCCTGTAGCCAAGGAGACTTAGACAATGAAGAAAATTATTATAATGCTGTTTATTCTGCTTTTTTTCTCTGTACCCGGATGGGCTTCCGAACAGATCTCACCTGATCCATCTGCAGAACCGGTATTAACCGATCAGCAGACAGCTGAACCGTCAACTGATCAACCTTTTTCCGCAGAAGCATCAGCCGCAGATACGGAAGCGAGCGCCGAACCGGCTGCTGTTGAACCGGACAAGCCGGAACACGGCTTCGGTCATAAGCTTCTCTTTTATATTCCCAACCGTATACTGGACGTATTTGATTTTGTTCGACTTCGCGTACGGGTCGGTCCCGGTCTTGCGCTGGGTGCCCGTTTAACAAAACCGATTTCATTTCTCATTGGCGGATACGGTTCGGTTTATGTGGGATTGCCCGGCCCTCGCATGGAACCGGTAGTAAAGCTTCCTTTTGGTATTGAAAATTATGGCGGGATGAGCCTCAGTGTTTTAGACACAACGAATGAAGGAAAATTTGCCCCCAATTATTCGCCCACTGAAATCGGATATTCTATTCAGGTACTGATTATCGGCGCTGATGTTGATGTTGACCCGATAGAAGTTTTAGATCTTGTTACCGGATTCGTGTTTATTGATCTTCGCGGCGATGATTTGTA
>JAQYVU010000208.1 GCA_030145385.1 Desulfococcaceae bacterium | reverse complement strand
TGCTGATATCCATCTGCTTTCTCATGGCAGCCACCACTGACGTGGCAAGCTCCGGCAGCGATGTCCCGAAGGCAACAATGGTGAGCCCGATAAATTTTTCATTCACACCAAACTTTTTCATGACGATGATGGCGGCATCAATCAGCACCTGGGCACCGATCACCACACACGCAATCCCCACAACAATCAAAATGATCTGTTTTATCCGTGACTCGACAAAACCGATATCATCCAGTTCAGCTTCGGCTTCACTCTCGACAGCGACACCGAATCCTGCCTGGGCAAGCTTGAATTCCCTGGCTGACAAATAATAATTGTAAAGCGTATACAGAATAACACCGCCAAACAGAGTCACCCCTTCAATTCTGGAAATCTCGGAATTAAAAGAAAGAATCAGCAGATATACTGAAATAATCAGCATCAGCGGAATGTCCCGCTTAACCACGGATCTGTCAGCCGTGATCGGCATGAGAAAAGACGCCGCACCCAGCACAAGGGCAATGTTGCAGATATTGCTCCCCACAACATTGCCGACGGCGATCATACTTTTATCCTGAATTGAGGCAATAACGCTCACGACCAGCTCCGGTGCGGAAGTCCCGAACGCAACCACCGTCAACCCGATCACAATCGGCGTGATGCCGAGACTTCGGGCAAGACTGGCCGAGCCTTTCACAAGCCATTCCGCGCCGTAATAAAGCATCGCAAACCCCACAAGCATCAACACATACTGAAGTATCATAGTTTCCTCCCTTAGCCTTTCCGATCAATTTTTTATACTGTTATATAATTCAATTCAATTTTTTCCCATTCACAGAGCGGTAAAAAGCACCCCGTACCTCCCACATTGAGCAAAAGCCGTGCCGGATATTGGTAAAAAGTTGCTATCATACTGTCGCAAATTTAAATATTCAATACTATACTAAACAGTTATGATTTTACAGAAACATAGAGTTAAATAATTTGATCCCAAACCTTGGAATGCCGCAGGCATCGATTGTAAACCAGATGTTTCATAATCAGGCTTTCAAGTAACCTCGCAGTTTACGCTTCTGAAAAAACACTTTCTTTTCTTCTTTGGCGCACATGTCATGGCAAAAAAGGACACCCGAGAAAAATAAACAATTCAAAATAGTTATTAATTTATTCACCCAGACCCCGGCCCGAATTTCAATGCTGGCACATATCTTGATCTTATTTTAGCCAGACAAGCTTTTTGATGAAAATAAACGGGTCATTTTTATAAAATTTTATGAAACAAAAAAGAATTAAAGGAGGAAAAGATGACAACTCAAGGAAGAGTAACCGGATTTGAAATTTCGCAAAAACTGGAAGAGGAAAAAGGCTCCATGTTGGAGCGGGCCATGCCCGAGAAAAAACAAATCATAGCCGCTTTGGGCGGATTTGCCGTATTATTTTCTGTTTTTCTGGTCGCCTGCTGGCTGGCAGGCAATCCGTTTGAAGCAACAGCCCGGGCGGTGGACTCCGTCTACAATCAGGCCCACGGGCTGGTGGGAACCAACCAGTGGCATATTATCTGGGTTGTTGTGGGGCTCGGTCTGTTTTTTGAATTCATGGATGCATCGGCGGGCATGGGATTTGGGACCGTCATGAGCCCTATGCTGATGATTATGGGATTTACACCGTTGCAGGTGGTTCCGGCCATCATGATCCAGCAGGGCGTGTGCGGACTGGTGGGAACATTCCTGCACCGGGAGTTTGAAAACGTGGAATGGAAATTCAGCCCCATGTCCGAAACAATCAAGTTGTGGCTGTTGATCTCGGGCCTGGGCTGCGCGGCGGTTCTTTTTTCCATCACCGCAGTATATGCCGTCTTCAAGTTCGCCAAAATATGGATTAAGCTCTATGTCACACTCCTGATGCTCGGCATGGCCATTGTCGCTATCTACCAGGCCAAAACAAGAGGAGATAAAGCGCGGCCATACCGGTTCAAACGGATGGGATTTTACGCAGCCCTGGCCGGTTTTAACAAAGGAATTGGCGGCGGCGGATACGGGCCCGTGGTCACCATCGGCGGCATTCTCTCCGGGATACCGGTAAAGGCGCAGCTGGCTGTTACGGCAATCTGCGAAGGAACGGTCAGCACTTTTGCCATCATCGTCTGGTTCGCAATGCTCGCAGGCGGCACACAAATAGATTTTCTGATACTGCCGTCAATGATGTTTGCCGCTATCGGCGGCGGCATCCTCGCGCCGTATGCAACCCGGGTATTTCCGGAAAAATTCTGGACCTGGGTGGTGCCGGCATACTGTCTCGTATGTGTAGCCATTTGTTTCTGGAAGATCGGACCTGGCCTGATGAAAGCGCTGGGCATGTAGCCGATGATGAAATGATATT
>JAQYVU010000207.1 GCA_030145385.1 Desulfococcaceae bacterium | reverse complement strand
TTTTTTACTTCATAAATTAATTTTTTATCAATTGTTTAATCGATGGTTTAACAAATAATGTCTAAACGTCTTTCACAAATTTTATTTCAGGAATTCGATGTTTCCGAAGAAACATTTAAGGAAGCACAGCAACTCTGTCTTGAACAGAATGCAATCCTTTCTGAAATATTGATCAAAAAAAAAATAGTTACCGAACATCAGCTGTTGGAAGCATTCAGCCGACTTTATAATCTTCCCTTTCTGCCCAGAATTGCTATTGAAGAACTTGATACGGATTTTACCCAACGGATATCCATTCAATTTTTAAAAAAATACGCAATGGTTCCGGTTAAAAATCTGCCGCCATTGCCGGGGTCACCTGAAAAAGATGACACTCGGGCAAATAAGGTTCAAGCCGTGATTGTGATCAACGACCCGTCGTCATTCCAACCGGTAGATGATGTTATAAAGATATTAGGTTGGGATGATATCACACTGGTACTTTCAACCCGCGAATCGATTTTATCTTTGATCAATACCGCTTATGACAGCAGCAGGGATACAGCTGAACAACTTGTCGCAGACATGGAGGAAAACGGCTACGACATTATCAGTGAAATCGAAGAAACCGCTGATCTTTTAGACGACACCAGTGATGCGCCGATTATCAAACTCGTCAACCATATTATCTCCCAGTCCGTGAAAAGCGGCGCCAGCGATATTCACATAGAACCCTACCAGAACACTTTTAAGGTTCGCTACCGTGTTGACGGGGTTTTGTATGACCTTTTGTCCCCTCCTAAATGGATGCAGTCTTCTTTGACTTCAAGAATCAAAGTAATTGCAAAAATGAATATCGCGGAAAAACGCCTCCCACAGGACGGCCGGTTTGATGTAAAAATCGGTGATCAGAGCATTGATATCCGGGTTTCCACGATTCCCATTACCCATGGGGAACGGCTGGTGCTCAGACTGCTGAACAAATCAAACAAATTGTTTCATCTTCCTGAACTTGGCTTTAAGGACGAAAAACTTAAAACGGTTGAAAGCTTAATTCATTCTTCCCATGGCATCATCCTGGTCACCGGACCGACGGGCAGCGGAAAAACGACCACACTGTATGCAATTTTGTCAAAAATCAATTCTCCGGATATTAATATTATAACGATTGAGGATCCCGTGGAATACCAGCTCAAAGGCATTGGCCAGATACAGGTAAATTCTAAAATTGATCTGACTTTTGCAAGGGGACTGCGGTCCATTGTCCGGCAGGACCCTGACGTGATCCTGATCGGTGAAATGAGGGACCAGGAAACTGCCGATATCGGTGTTCAATCTGCTTTAACCGGACATCTTGTTTTTTCGACCCTTCATACCAATGATTCTGCGTCTGCCATTACCCGACTGATTGACATCGGTGTTGAGCCTTTTTTGATTTCATCTTCAGTGATTGCCGTCATTGCCCAGCGTCTGGTTCGGGTATTATGTAATGACTGCAAGGAGGCTTATCATCCGGATGAGGAAACACTCAAACAGCTGAGACAAATTAAAATCAAAGAAGATCTCGGTGATTCAGATCTTCCTGCAAGTGATGACACGATTACTATTTTCCGATCAGCCGGCTGTCCCAAGTGCTTTCACAGCGGTTATAAAGGCAGAATCGGTATTTACGAAATCATGGTATTAAATGAAGCCTTGCAGAACATGATTATGAAGACACATGATTCCCACCAGATTAAAAAAGAGGCCGCCCGGCAGGGGATGATTTCCCTGTATGATGACGGTATTCAAAAAGTACTTGATGGAACAACGACCATTGAAGAGGTTTTGCGTGTAACGCAGACCTGATACTTAGTGCCCGAACGAAAACCGCTAATTATCGCAATTTCTTCGTTGGGCTCAAATTTTAATCCTCAAAATACTCCGTGTATTCCTCTGGTTAAAATTTTCGCCCGCCTTGAACTTGAAAAAAAATTCAGGTTTTCGTTCAGACACTAAGCATCTAAAAAATGGGTTTCCTTTGACTTAACAGTCTGAATTCAAGCTTAATTATAATGTTGGTGATCATGCGAATACCTCAAAAATTGCTTTTTTCCCCTGTTTTTCTGTTTCACATCTTCTTTGTTATTTTAATTCTTCTGTTAACCTGTGGCGAATTTCACTCAGCATTTGCCCGAAATATCATTGAATTAAATGCCGACAGCCAACTGGATTATGCGAATCACTGCTTTGACAATCAGGACTATATGGCTGCTGCGGCAGAATATAAAAAATTTATTTATTTTTTCCCGGATGATGAACGCATAGAGATTGCCGGTTACAAAATCGGCATGTCATATTTTCACGATAAAGCCTATATTGAGGCACTAAATCAATTTACACATATTTTCGAT
>JAQYVU010000128.1 GCA_030145385.1 Desulfococcaceae bacterium | reverse complement strand
TTTTTTCGTCTCGTATTCCCTGATGGGAGGCACACTATTTGACGATTTATATTCCTGAAGAAAAACTTTCGGATATAAGAAATACCGCAAATATCACGGATATTATTTCTGAGCGGGTTGTATTAAAAAAAGCGGGCAAAGACCACGTCGGTCTTTGTCCGTTTCATTCTGAAAAAACCCCTTCTTTTACCGTCAGTTCCGTAAAGCAGATTTTTCACTGTTTTGGATGCGGTGCCGGAGGGGATGTTTTTAGTTTTCTGATGAAGTACGAGGGCATCGGGTTTTCTGAAGCCGTACAGTCATTGGCGCGGAGATATGGAATTGACTTGCCGGATCGGAATATGTCGGCGTCGCAGAAGAAGGCTGTTTCCCTGCGTCAGCAGTTGTTTGACCTGAACAGGCAGGTCATGTCATATTATTCTGAGCAGCTTTCCGGCCGCTCATCCGGACAAAGGGCTCGTGCTTACCTTGAAAAAAGGGGATTTTCTCAGGAAATTATTGCGCAATTCAGTCTTGGCTTTGCACCGGACGGCTGGGATAACCTGGTCCGGTTTTTCAGGAAATTAAATGTTTCGCGAACACTTGTTGAAAACACCGGACTGATTGTTCCGAAAAAAAATACCGGGTTTTATGATCGTTTCAGAAATCGGGTGATGTTCCCGATTTTTGATGTAACAAACCAGATCATCGGTTTTGGCGGAAGGGTGCTTGATGACTCCAAGCCAAAATATTTAAATTCGCCTGAAACGTCTATTTATAATAAAAGCAAATCTTTATACGGGGCCAATGCGGCAAGAAATAAGGCGCGTGAAACAGGTGATGTCTATATCGTTGAGGGCTACTTTGATCTGCTCGCCCTCCATCAGCATGGAATTACAAATACGGTTGCGACACTTGGGACGTCCCTGACCGCCGAACATATCAGTGCATTGCGAAGGGGGTTTGCGCAAAAGGCATTTCTGGTTTTTGATTCGGATGAGGCCGGGCTCAAGGCTGCCCGCCGGAGTATTGCTCTTTTTATGAATGCGGCAATGGATGCGGCTGTCATTGTCCTGCCCAAAGGGTATGATCCGGATTCATTTATTTTTGAATTCGGCAGGGCGGCGTTTGAAAAAGCATCTGAACGAGCGATCGGAATGGTCGAATTTTTAATTGAATCTTCGATTAAATCAAATGGTCTTTCGATGGAAGGCAAGGTCAGGGTTATTTCCGACCTTCAACAACCGTTGTTAGAAATCAAAGACCGTGTGGCAAGGTCCATTTATGTTAAATACCTTGCTGAGCGTTTGAATGTTAATGAAGCGGCGATAATTGAAAAAATAAAGTCCGGAGAAAAAAGACTTAATCAGACGCAGCCGAACAGCTGGTTAAAGCATAATAATGACAAACACGTTTTATCGGAAAACGAGCCGCTAATTGAATCGGAAATGATCAAAGTTGAAAAGCAGATTGTTTCGATGATGTTGAAATCTCCGGAAATTTTGCCGGAGATTAAAAAACGACGGGCATTGGACTATTTTTCCGATAAACGGCTGATCGAAATTGCAAAAATAGTGCTTGAACATCCCGTTTATGGCGATGCGGATCTTCCGGGATTAATGAATCGGTTTGAATCATCAGACCATAAAAATATGATTGCTTCATTGGTTATTGAAGATGAATGCAGGGATTTACCTAAATGTGAGCAACTGTTGTCACAATTTATTAATGGCATTGAAAGACGGCAAAACACCTTGGTGAGCCAGATTAAATCCGCTCAGGAAAGTAATGACCAAGAGCTGTTGTTCGAACTTTTAAGAAAAAAACAGGAACAATCGGTAAACCGTTTACGATAATAGTTATTAAATGGTTATCTTTTATATAAAGTATCTTTGTATTCAGGAGGCACGAATTTATGGCCAAAAAGCCTACTAAAAAAAAGGATGAACCCGAAATTGTCCAGCAGAAAGAAATGGATAAACTCGTCAATAAGGGGAAGAAACAGGGATATTTGACAATAGCGCAGATCACCAAGGGTCTTCCAAATGAGATGATGACTCCGGATCAAATCGATGACACGCTATTGTGGTTTGATGACCATGACATCGAGGTGGTTGAGAAAAAAAAGAAGTTAAAAGCATCTGAAAAGAAAGATGATGAGGGCAAGCTTTCCGAAACCGAAGAAGTGGATTCGCTTTCGACTTACGGTACGGTGACTGATCCGGTTAAAATGTACCTGCGTGAGATGGGAATGGTGACGTTGTTATCCCGTGAGGGAGAAATCGTAATCGCCAAAAAAATCGAAGCCGGTGAACAGGAAGTTTTAAGGGCCATGCTTGAGACAACCCTTGGGGTTGACAGTATTATCAATCTGGGGGATCAGATTGCTGTCGGAACACTTCGGCCCAAGCATGTATTGCGAGATATTGATGAAGGCGACACCATCGTTGATGAATCCATCCAGATTGAAAAATTTCTGGAAATGATTGATGCGATAAAAGAAATCGACGAAGAAAATCAGGAATTACGGGAAACGCTTTTTTCATCCAAGGACATGGATCCTGAGGAACGACGGCGGGCCAAGCGTTCCGTCCGGCGCCGCAACCGGAAAATATTCGAATATTTTAAAGACTGGCGGCTTGAGAGCACTGTGATCGACGGCATTGAAGAAATGATCCGGGAACAGGTTGAATGGTTTGATACCACAAACAAAGTGTTCTCCAAGTGCGCTTCAATTTTTGATGCACCGGTTGCCGATGTCCGTGAACAGCTTGATACCAGTGAGAAAAAATTTGCTGCCTGGGCCGGTAAGCATTGTGACGCGAAAAAAAAGGAAATCATAGATGTTTTCAATGATCTTCGGATTTTTCATACCCAGATTGATCAGCGGGAAAACGAACTCAAAGCGGATACGCGGACTCTAAAGCGTGTTATTTCCAGCATTGAAGACGGCCGTTTTATGGCAAAACTGGCAAAAGGCGAACTGGTTAAAGCCAACCTGCGTCTTGTGGTCAGTATTGCCAAAAAATATACTAACCGCGGATTACAGTTTCTTGATTTAATTCAGGAAGGGAATATCGGGTTGATGAAGGCGGTCGACAAGTTTGAATATCGCCGCGGGTATAAATTCAGCACATACGCAACCTGGTGGATTCGCCAGGCCATCACCCGGGCCATTGCCGACCAGGCGAGAACCATCCGCATACCCGTTCATATGATTGAGACGATCAATAAACTGATTCGGACATCAAGATATCTGGTACAGGAACTCGGCAGGGAACCAACGCCCGAAGAGATCGCGGACAAAATGGAGGTTCCCCTGGATAAGGTCAGAAAAGTGTTAAAGATTGCCCGGGAACCGATATCTCTTGAAACGCCTATTGGTGAGGAAGATGACAGTCATCTGGGTGATTTTATTGAAGACAAGACGTTTATGATTCCGTCTGAAGCGGCAATCAGTCTTAATTTATCCGAACAAACCCGAAAGGTTCTTGCGACATTGACCCCCCGGGAGGAAAAAGTGCTGCGAATGCGTTTTGGCATCGGTGAAAAAGCGGATCATACACTTGAAGAGGTGGGCAGTGATTTTGCCGTTACCCGGGAACGTATCCGCCAGATTGAGGCCAAGGCCTTAAGGAAATTGCGGCATCCCACCCGGAGCCGTAAATTGAAACATTTCATCGATTAATAACCGCTAAAAAGCGCTTCACAATAAACATAGCACTTGACAAAGTATTAGAGAAGAAGATAAAAATCAGAACTTACAATAAAAATAATTACGGGCCCATAGCTCAGCTGGCAGAGCCACCGGCTCATAACCGGTCGGTCCCTGGTTCGAATCCAGGTGGGCCCATACTTAGCCGATGATTTACACAAAGCAAATATCATTACAAACAAGACCAATGCAGGCGTGGAGACTGAACTCCGCGCCTTTTTTATGCGATTTTTTTATGATGGGTTTTAATCATGAGTGTCGTTAACGATATCATTGCATTAATGGAAGACATCGCCCCCCGGCACCTTGCTGAAGACTGGGATAATTCCGGGCTGCAGTGCGGAGATCGTAACTGGCCGGTGAAGCATGTGGTCGTCGCTCTGGATCCCTCACTGTCAGTGATTCAGGCAGCATGTAAAAAAAATGCGGACCTGCTGATTACCCATCATCCCCTGATATTTAAGCCCTTAAAAAATCTGCTTCTTGATACCCCGCTGGGTGGAATTATTGATTTGTCTGTCCGTCATCGCCTGGCAATTTTTTCAGCCCATACCAATTTAGATAGTGTCAAAGGCGGATTGAACGATTTTTTTGCCGAAAAAATAGGGCTCAAAAATTTAACATTGCTGGTTTTGGAAGATATTAACCCGCTGCATCCTGACGAGAGCCTTCATGGCGTCGGCCGCGTCGGCGAACTGGAAACACCGACCGATTTAGCCGCATTTTCTGAGAAAATAAAGTTGAAATTCGGACTTTCAACATTGAAAGTCTCCGGCCCGTTGGATATGACAGTGAAAAAAATAGCCGTCTGCACGGGAAGCGGTTCAGGATTGATGAATCAGTTTTTTGCAACAGGCGCGGATGTGTTTATCAGCGGTGACCTGAAATTCCATGATGCAAAGGATGCCCAGGCCAATGGCCGCGCATTGATTGATGTCGGACATTTTGCATCTGAAGCATTAATGATTGATCTGATTGCCGCCCGTCTTGACGCGATGATAAAGGAAAAAGGCTTCGATGTCCGTGTCGAGGCCTTAAAAGAGGAAGAAGACCCGTTTAATTATTTGTAAGTTCCGTTTAACTTATGCTCAGCGGTTTAAGGTTTCAAACGGTTTATTTTAGCTTTATTTGTTTTTGATTTAATCAGGAATCATGTTTTAATTTGTGTTTGCATGATTTAATTAAATATCATTTATCTGGTTCAAATATTTTGGATGTCATTATGAATAAAATCACGAGAGAACAGATTGAATTGTTGATCGAGTTGCAGCAACAGGAAGCTGCTGCTGCAAAAGTTGAATCGGAACTAGATGGACTGCCGGCAAAAATTGCACAGATCGTATCCGGTTTAAAAGAATTTGAAGAAGCAATTAATATTAAAAAGGAGAACCTGGCAGAATTAAAGAAGGTTTATCGATCCTATGATGCAGAGATTCAGGTCAATCAGGGAAGGATCAAAAAGCGTGAGGAGCAGCTGCGATCGGTGACCACTAATAAGGAGTACCAGGCGATCCTTAAGGAAATTGATGAGATTAAAAAAGCCAGTTCCCGCATTGAAGATGAAACCATTGAATGCCTGGATAAAATTGATGCTGCGGAAAACGAGGTTAAGGAAAAAGAAAAAGAGTATCTGGTTGAAGAAAAAGAGGTCAATCAGCAAAAAACGGTTTTTGAGGCTGATGCCGATTCTGAACGCCGGGCTCTGAATGAATTTTTGGCACAAAGGGACGGAATCTCGGCAAACATTGACCCCGAGTTGATCAAGCAGTATGAATCCATCAAGTCTTATGCCCGCGGTATAGCCATCGTCCAGGTAAAAGACTGTATCTGCATGGGATGCAATATGAATATCCCTCCTCAGATGTACAATGAACTGCATCGGGAGAATGAGATGAAAACCTGTCCTCATTGTCATCGTATGCTATATGTAATACAATAAGTTTAAGCTTATTTAGAAATAGCGGTTGGTGTGGTTAAAATGATCGCCGGTTAAATCCGGAGGAAAGTCCGAACACCAAAGGGCAGGGTGCTCCATAACATGGAGTCGCGGTAACGTGAAGGAAAGTGCAACAGAGAGCAGACCGCCTGGTATGGGAATCAGCTTTTGGGCTGTTTGTTATACCGGGTAAGGGTGAAACGGTGCGGTAAGAGCGCACCAGTTTTCCGGGTGACCGGGAAAGCTATGTAAACCCCACCCGGTGCAAGACCAAATAGGGAAGTGCTTGAGGACGGCCCGTCCGAGCTTCCGGGTAGGTCGCATGAGGTGACAGGCAACTGTCACCCTAGATGAATGATCATTGCCCGGTTAAAGGCAACTGACGCCGGGAACAGGATTCGGCTTATAGACCGCACTGACCGCTTTAAATTAATGGCGTTGTAAAAGTCCCATCTACGGCGTTGTAGCGATTTTTCAGCCCCTCAATATACGACATGTATTATCTTGGGTCTGAAAAATCTCTACGCCTTGCCAAATTTTATGGGATTGGTGAAACTTTTAACTTAGCCATTTATGTTTTATGGATTATTAATATAAATAAATGAAAGTAATATCATGCTTATTATTGAAGACTTGGCTGTAGAAGTCGGCGGGAAAACAATATTAAACCATATTAATATGGAAATCCCGAAAGGCGAAACCCATATCCTATTCGGGCCTAACGGCTCCGGCAAAACATCATTAATGATGACGATTATCGGATTCTCAGGATATACCGTCACACATGGAAAAATAACGTTCAAAGGTGAAGACATTACTTATATGCCGATTCATGAACGTGCACGTCTCGGTGTCGGGGTTTCGTTTCAGCGGCCGCCGACAATCAATGGGCTTAAAACAAAGGATCTGGTGGCATTGTGTGCAAGGAAGAATCCGGCGGATGTTGAAAATCTTGCAAAGATGCTTAATTTTACGAATTTTTTAGAAAGAGATGTGAATCGAAATTTTTCAGGCGGCGAAATTAAACGGTCTGAAATGCTCCAGCTCATGGCTCAGGAACCAGACCTGGTTTTGCTGGATGAGCCGGAGTCCGGTGTGGATTTAGAAAATATTGTTCTGCTGGGTGAAGTCGTAAACAAACTTCTTGAACGGGGGGTTAAGCATTCGAGAGGGATAATGGAGCATGCGCATTTGAAAAAAAGTTCCAAGTCCGCACTGGTAATTACCCATACCGGACATATTCTTGATTATATTACCGCTGACAAAGGGCAGGTATTGTATAACGGGCACTTGTGCTGTTCACGAAATGCCAGGGAGATATTGAAATGGATCAGAGAATACGGTTATGAGGAGTGTGTCAGATGCACGATGTAAGCAATAAGCCAAAAACAGATATTGAACTCAGTAATTACCAGTCAGAAGCTGAAAAACACGAATATGTTGAAGATCTGTCGAAGGTTGAAACAGTTGACTCCAGTCAATGGCTGAACGTCGGTGTTGATATCGCAGAACATGACCGGGCCGGAACATTTATTCAAAAAGACTGCTCCGTGATTCATTCCAAAGCCATGAGTGATGGTGTGGAAGTCATGGGTATATCTGATGCTTTAAAAAAGCATGACTGGCTTAAAGATTATCTCTGGAAATATATTTCACCGGAGAAAGATAAATTCACGGAAGCTGCCAGGCAAAATCCCCATGAAGGATATTTTATCCGGTCTTCTCCCGGAGTCAAAAGCAAAAAGCCGGTCCAGGCTTGTTTGTACATCGCCAAAGAAGGGTTTTCCCAAAACGTTCACAATGTTGTGATTGCCGAAGAAGATTCTGAAATGCATATTATCACCGGATGTTCGACCTCTCCGCATCTGGTCACCGGTCTTCATGTTGGCGTTTCGGAGATTTTTGTTAAAAAAAACGCAACACTCCATTTTACGATGATTCATGACTGGGGCGAAGAGATTAATGTCCGTCCGAGAACCGCCATTCATGTGGAAGAGGGCGGCGTGATTATTTCAAATTATATTTCTTTGCGGCCCGTGGGATCTTTGCAGATGTCGCCGACCACTTACCTTGACGGCAAGGGGGCGGTTGCAAGGTTTAACAGTATTCTGGTCGCTTCGGCCGGCAGTCATCTGGATGTCGGGTCCACGGTACATTTAAATAAGCCGGATACCCGTGCAGAAATCATTTCCCGGGCCATTACGGTCGGCGGAACAATTATTGCCCGTGGGGATATGATCGGTAAAGTCGCTGGGTGTAAAGGCCATTTGGAGTGCAAGGGGCTGCTTTTAAACGATGGCATTATGCATGCAATTCCGGAGCTCCAGGGGCATGTGCCGGGTGTTGAAATGTCGCATGAGGCAGCCGTCGGAAAAATTGACCAGAAAGAAATTGAATACCTTATGGCCAGGGGGCTGGACGAAGATGAAGCGGTATCGACTATTGTTCGCGGGTTTTTAAATGTTGATATTGAGGGTCTGCCTTCCGGACTTGCCGCTGAAATCGATAAAGCCATAACCGAAACCCAGAAAGATATGATGTAAGGGCAGTACCATGGATAGTGGCAATCAAAATAATGGTGCCTGCGATATTTCATTCGCTGAAAAGGTCCGTTTTTACTCCTATGATTACTTAAAATGTTTTCTGTATATTGTGAATTGTGATTCAGCGGAAAATGTTTTCACAAAAAGTCTGTATTCAAAACTTATTACGGCATCGCATTTGCTGGAAGATTTTCTTGATTTTCACGGGGCTAAAAATAATTCCGATTGGTATTATTACCGGGAACTGGCCGCTGCCATCCGGCATATCAGCATGGGGGGGTATGCTCAGAAACATATTGCCAACCGATTAATCTTTTATGACATTCATGATAAGGATAATTTCAGCGAAAACGGGGATGTTGCCCTTGAATTTATGACAAACTCCCTGATGAAGCTTGCGCCTGCTATTATTGAAGAAGCCCGGCGGTTAAATATCGAATTGCCTAAAAAAGCTTATAAGCCACTGCATTTTCCAGGAATAACCACCGGTGAGATGCTGGAACATGATTTTGAGGATGAGCAGAAAGACCAGTACAGCAAGCATATCGTCAGAGTGGCAAACGAGTTTATTTCCATTGCTGATGATTTTGACACATTTGAATTTGTTGAGGTCTACGATCAGGAAGAGTTAAAATCCCTGGTACCGGACCGGGTGAATGAAGTGGAGATCCGTCGTTTTGAAATGCGGGTCCATAACCTGCAATCGTCTTTTGATTCCTATGTCATTCACGGTGGATTTTTATTCGGCAACCGCAACCTCAAGCAGTTCCGGTCATATTTTTCAGTCATCTACCATTTGCTCCAGGTAATGGGGCGCCTGCTGCATTTTTATGAACGGCATCTTATCGATATCGGTTATAAATATATTTACACAAAAGCACAGGCAGAGATGTCTGCGCTTGTTGATCCGGATGTTCTGCTGGACTGCACCATTAATTACGGTTTGTATTATGTAAACCATTTCTTTTCTTACGGTAAAGAAGTTGCCCGTGAAATATTGCAGGGTAATATCGAGCGTTCATCAATTACTGTGGGTATTCCGCGGGATCTGGGGTTTCATTGTCGCCCGAGTCTCATGGTTGCAAAGATTGTTCAAAACTATGGCGGTGAGGTAAAGCTGATTGCCGGCGGCGACCAGTTTGATGCCAGTAGTGTGCTTGATATTCAATGGGCCGGGGGCAAGATCCAGAAAGAGCATATCCAGCAGGTGGAATTCCAAGGGGATATCCGTGCTTTAAAAGACATTGAAACCCTTGCCGGCGTTAATTATGGTGAAGACCAGATGGGTAAGGGGATAGCGTTGCCCAAGAGTCTTCAATACCTTCGATAGCTTAACGATTTCCAATTTCACCGCACTTACTGCGTCAAGTGCTATCTCGCATAACTGACGATAGCGAGACATCATTTTCCTTGTATCTGTTTTTTGTATTTGGGGCAAACTTGAAAATCGCTCAACATGGCAGGCCGGGTTTCTTACCCGGCAATCGACATGTCCCATTTGTCGGGCTAAGAATCCCGACCTGCGATTTATTTTATTTCATCGGTATTATAGTTAGTTGGGAGTTCGAAAGGTAATATGGCGTCATTATCTGCTGTTATTGTAGCCGGGGGGAAAGGTCAACGGATGCAGGCAGACATTCGTAAACAATACCTGATACTGGATGGCGTATCCATTTTAAGCCGCACCCTGCTTGCCTTTGCTGAAATTTCTGTAATCGGTTCCATTTATCTGGTGGTTCCTGAAGCTGATTTTGATTTTTGTACCCGCCAGGTAATTCCATGCATTGCCGATAAAATCCCTGTTCAACTGGTTGCCGGCGGTGTAAATCGTCAGGCATCAGTATATAATGGATTGTCCGCAATCACCAAACCAGAAGGCATTGTGGCCATTCATGACGGGGTCCGGCCGTTTGTTCCGGCCAGGCAGACCGAAGAAGCCATTGCCATAGCCGGGCGGGAAGGGGCATGTATTTTAGGCATTCCGGCAGTCGATACATTAAAAAATATTGATAATGACGGATATATTGCAAGCACCATGCAGCGGGCAGGGATCTGGCAGGCCCAGACTCCGCAGGTGTTTCAGTACCGCTTGATAAAAAAAGCCCATGACCATGCATTGAACCAGGGATATACCGGAACCGACGATGCCTCTTTGGTGGAAAATGACGGCGGTCGTGTTAAGATGATTTACGGCAGTCCATATAATATCAAAATCACAAAACCGGAAGATCTTGTTATTGCAAAAGGGATTCTCAACCATTGTCAAATCAAGGGTTGATGCCTGAACCAATAAGCAATAAAAAATAAGACAATATAACAGAGGCATTGGAGGAACTGATATGGACGATTTGATGACCATCATTAAGCAAAGACGCAGTATCCGTAATTATTCTGATAAAGAAATTCCGGAAGAAATTCTTCAGACCCTGCTTGAGGCGGTTCAATGGACACCGTCATGGGCCAATACCCAATGCTGGGAAATTGTTGCCGTAAAGGATACTAAGGTTAAAGAAGAAATCCAGCAAGCTGTTCCGGCGTCCAATCCGGCCTTTAAATCCATTTTAAATGCGCCGGTCGTACTTGCGGTATGTGCAAAGTATGGAACCTCCGGCTATTATAAGGAAGTGGTCACCACAAAGTTCGGGGACTGGTTTATGTTTGATCTGGGCCTGGCCACCCAGAGCCTGTGCCTGACGGCCCATTCGATGGGGCTGGGAACAGTTGTTGTCGGGTTATATGAACATGACAAAGTCAACGCAGCTCTTCATCTTCCCGACGGTATAGACAATGTTGCCCTGATACCCCTGGGATTTCCGACAAAGGTTCCCAAAGCACCGAAACGCCGGGATGTGAGTGAGTTTTTGCATTATGACTCATTTTAACTTAGCCATGCGGTTATAGTGAACATCCGATTTTAAATCATTATAATTTTAACCATGTTTTTTTGTCTGTAATTGTATGAGCGATATCAAAAAATCCAAAAAAGAACTCATTGATGAGATTCAGGGCCTGCGAGTTCGTGTTGAAGAATTCAGAGCTTTGGAAACAGAGCGCCAGGCCACCCAAAAAGCGTTGGAGGAAAGCGAAGAACGGTATCGCAGTGTTTTTGAAAATACAGGGACCGCAACGATTATTATTGAAAATGACATGACCATATCAATGGTTAATGCCAAATTTGAAGAACTTACCGGATACTCTAAAAAAGAAATTCGCCACAAGATGAAGTGGACGGATTTTGTTGCTGATGAAGATATCGAAAGGATGAAGCGTTATCATGTCAAGCGCCGTAAGGACCGGAGCCTGGCGCCGACTGAATATGAATGCAGAGTCCACAACCGTTTTGGTGAATATAAAGACATGTATGTGCGGATTGATATGATTTCCGGAACACTTTCCAGTGTTGGATCTTTTAATGATATTACTGCCTTTAAACAGACGGAAAAAGCGTTAATTGAAAGTGAGCGCAAACTGTCCAAGCTGATGGGCAACCTGCCGGGCATGGCGTATCGCTGCAGCAATGATTTACTGCGGACCATGAAATATGTCAGTGCCGGATGCAAGTGGCTGACTGATTATTCTCCGTTTGAATTAATCAATAATTCCAAAAAAGCCTATATGGATATGATCCATGCCGAAGACAGGGATGACGTGAATCAGCAGATTCAATCCTCCCTGGTTTCCGGGCGGGCATTTCAGATGGAATATCGTATTATTACCGCGTCCGGCCAGCAAAAGTGGGTTTGGGAAGAAGGTCTGGGAATAGTCTCTGATGATGGTGCAGTGAGTGAAGTTGAAGGTTTTATTTCCGATATGACCGAACATAAACTCGAAGAACAACAGCTTCGAAAAGAAAATAAACGTTTAAAGTCTACGATCAAAGAGCGTTATAAGTTCGGTGATATTATTGGAAAGAATCGTTTTATGCAGGATGTCTATGAGCATATTTCCAAGGCTGCAGCATCCATTGCCAATGTCATCATATACGGTGAATCCGGAACCGGAAAGGAACTGGTTGCCCGTGAGATTCATAAATTAAGTGATAATCATGACCATCCCTTTGTTGCGGTCAATTGCAGCGCCATACCGGAAAGCCTGTTTGAAAGTGAGTTTTTCGGATACAAGAAAGGGGCTTTTACCGGAGCCAATCTGGATAAAACCGGATATTTCGACCAGGCAAACGGGGGGACGCTTTTTTTAGATGAGCTTGGCGAGATTGATTTGAGCGGCCAGGTTAAATTGTTAAGAGTTCTGGAGGGTGGGGGATATACCCCAATCGGCGGCAATGAAGTCAAAAAAGCGGATGTGCGGATTGTTGCTGCAACCAACCGGGATTTAAAAGAAGAAGTCAAAAACGGCCGCATGCGGGAAGATTTTTTTTATCGGATCCACATTATTCCCATCACGCTGCCGCCTTTAAGAGAAAGGAAAGATGACCTGCCGTTGCTGATTGAGCATTTTCTTTCCGTTTATGCCAACAGTGATAATATGCCGCTTTTAGATGGCAAGGTACTGGGCATGCTTTATAATTATGAATGGCCGGGAAACGTGCGTGAGCTTCAGAATGTGCTGCAGCGATATATTACGCTCAAAACATTGGATTTTATGTCGGCGACTGTTCCCCGGTCAGTATCGCTTGATGATTTTGATTCTGTTGATATTCCGGATAATTCGGTTTCACTTGAACTGGCAATGGATAATTTTGAAAAAAACGTTATCAAAGGTGTTCTTGAGAAGAATCAGTGGCGAAAGAACACAACCGCGTCCGTATTAAATATCAACCGCAAAACATTATTCAGAAAAATGAAAAAATATGGCCTGTTATAGCCCCTTTTTAGGTCATTTGTGCCCCATTTTTATTATTCATAAATAATTCAATGGGTAATATTCGTTTCCTGTATATTATAGGGGCTTTTATGCCTCATTTCTTTTATGCATTTCTTTTACACCTTCATTGCGAACTGCCTTACACCCGCCCGTTCTGAAATAAAATTTAATTTTATCTTATATATTTAAGTAGTTATTTCTTGTCTGCAAATGTAATGATTTGTTTTTGGACTTTATGTCTGAAGATGGCATGCGTGTTGCATCATAAGTTACCTTGGTTTGATTGGTAAATTAACAGTAAGTGCAGACATTGATTTCGTTTAATTTGTGGTTTGATTTTTATTCCTGTCTGGAATGATTTATAAAAGGAGGTTAACATTATGTTTAACTTAAAATTGTCTTTTCTGAATGTCCTGCGGTCCAACAATCGTCAAAATTTGCTGCCAATGGATTTTGGAACAATGTATTTTTTATATCCGTCTGAAAGCGGACATTATATCGGGTTCGGCTCAACTGGAATTTTGGACAAGGTTGTGGATACAATTAAATCCACCTTTCAAAAAAAAGACAGCGATGAAGAGTATTACAAGACTGAATCTTTTTTTTAATAACCAATTTGCATCAAGTCGGTTCTTTACTGGCTTATAATATGCATAAAGTCCGTTAGAAATAACGGGTTTTCAAATATACCGGGATATACCGCGCGATGCGGTATATTCCGGATTTTTATGTAAATGTTGAAAACCTGGTTCTTTGGGCCAGGTCAGAGATATTGGCTCTGCCCTGAGCGATGATTCGGTTAAATTCTTAATCGTAATCTTTCTCTTAATCATAATCTTTTGGGCGAAAGTCTTTCATCAAAAGACGGATTAAGATTATGATGATGATTAGGATT
>JAQYVU010000002.1 GCA_030145385.1 Desulfococcaceae bacterium | reverse complement strand
TTTCGGTCCATGGCAGTCCGTGGATATTGAGTTTTTCCATAAACGGCGCAGGATCAAACTGTTCCATATTAAACACGCCCTTGCCCCGCCATTTATTTGTCAGCATCATCATGGCGCCGATCATTGCCGGAACGCCTGTGGTATAGGAAATTGCCTGAGACTGAACTTCCGCGTAGCATTTTTCGTGATCGCAGATATTGTAAATATAATACTGCTTGTCTTTCCCGTCCTTTTTCCCGCGTATCAGGCATCCGATGCAGGTTCTGCCTTTAGTCAGCGGCCCCAATGACGCCGGGTCCGGCAGCAGTGCCTTTAAGAACTTTAAGGGAATGATTTCTATGCCTTTGTACGTCACCGGGTCAATGCGAGTCATGCCGACATTTTCAAGCACTTCAAGATGTTTCAGATAATTGTCCGAAAATGTCATCCAGAACCGGGCCTGTTTGATGCCGGGTATGTGTTTGACGATGGATTCGAGTTCTTCATGATACATCAGGTAAATTTTCTTCGGACCAATGCCCTCGGGAAAATCAAATTCCTTTGAAACCGACAGAGGCTCGGTTTCCATCCATTTGCCGGAATCGAAATATCTGCCCTTTGCCGTGACTTCACGGATATTGATTTCCGGGTTGAAGTTGGTTGCAAACGGCTGGCCGTGGTCTCCGGCATTGCAGTCAATAATGTCGATTTCAAAAATCTCGTCAAAATGATTTTTTTGGGCCCAGGTGCAGAACACATTGGTGACCCCGGGATCAAATCCGCTGCCGAGCAGCGCCATGATGCCGCGTTTTTTGAATCGCTCATGGTAATCCCACTGCCACTGGTAACAGAACCGGGCCTCGTCCGGCGGTTCGTAATTGGCGGTATCCAGATAGTCCACGCCGGTTTCAAGACACGCGTCCATGATATGGAGGTCCTGGTAGGGGAGGGCCACATTGATCACCAGATCCGGGTTGAATTTTCTGATCAGGGCAACCAGTTCCGGTACATTATCCGCATCAATTTGAGCGGTGGCAATTTGAGCTGAGTTAGCGGAGCGTGGCAGCTGGGCCGCAATCTTTTCGCATTTTTCAACTGTCCGGCTGGCCAGGCAGATATCTGTAAAAACTTCGGGAGCCTGTGCGCATTTGTGCGTGACCACCTGGCTGACCCCCCCGGCACCGATAATGAGAACCCGTGACATATTTTTCTCCCTATCTTTCAAAATAAGTATACCCGCGAAGGCCTGACTGGTAAGCCTTCATGATTTTTTGCCGTTCATGGGGCGTGATCAATCCCTTGCGAACCGCCTTTTCAGCGGATTCCCGAAAACTGACGACCATGGCTTTGGTGTCATATTCAACATAGGATAGTATCTCCGCCACTGAATCGCCCTCTATTTCCCGGACAAACTTGAAATCCCCGTTTTGTTTGATCTCAATACTGACTATGTTTGTATCGCCAAAAAGATTGTGAAGATCCCCCAGAGTTTCCTGGTATGCACCCACAAGAAAAACACCGAGGTAATAATCTTCATCCGGTTTCAGCTCATGGAGAGGCAACGAATTTTTAACATCATGGGTGTCGATAAATTTATCGATTTTGCCGTCACAATCGCAGGTGATGTCTGCCAGAATAGCATTTTTTACAGGGGCTTCATTGAGCCGGTGAACCGGCATAACCGGAAAAAGTTGATCAATTGCCCATGAATCCGGGAGTGACTGAAAAATACTGAAATTCCCATAGTATATATCTGCTAATGCGTTTTCAATCCCTTCAAGCTCGGAGGGTATTTTTTTCAGCTTTTTCAGGGCTTCAGCGATCCTTTTTAAAATATGCCAGAAAATATTTTCACTGATCGCACGTTCCCGCAAGGAGAGATTGCCGTGCTTGAACAATTGGCGGATCTCATCCCGGTAATACAATGCATCATTATAACATTCCTGAAGATTCTTGAGGGTCAGTGTGTTTAAGACTTCCTTTAAGTTGATGATCATTTCATGGGTGTCTTCAGCCAGTTTATCTGGTATCGGAAGGGTTTGAAAACTGCTCACATCAATGATGTTGAATAGCAGCACTGAATAGTAGGCGACCATGGCCCGTCCGGATTCCGTGATAATTGTTGGATGGGGGACTTCCTGATCATCTAAAGTACCCATGATGACTTCAATGATGTCTGCACAGTATTCGGCGAGTGTGTAGTTCCGGCTGCTGGTAAAATTGGTGTGGGAACCGTCATAATCCACTGCCAGACCGCCGCCGAGATCGAGATATCCCATGGGCGCACCTTCATCAACAAGCCCGGCATACACCCGGCAGGCTTCGACTACTGCAAATCGAATGTCCCGAATATTGGGGATTTGAGAGCCCAGGTGATAATGCAAAAGCTGAAGGCAGTCGATCATGCCTCTTTCTTTCAGGTAATCCACTGTTTCAATGACCTGATTCATGCTCAGGCCAAAAATACTTCGATCACCGCCGGACTCGGTCCAGTGGCCGCCGGCACGGGATGAAAGCTTGATGCGAAGGCCGATCAGGGGTTTAATTTTTAGTTTGGCGGCACGTTCGAGAATCAGGGGGAGTTCACTGGGCATTTCAATGACAAAAAAACATTTAAAGCCCATTTTCCGGGCGTAAAGGCCTAAGTCAATGAATTCTTCATCCTTGTACCCATTGCATATCAGGCAGGCTTCAGGGTCTTTCAGCAGAGAAATGGCGGCAATCAGTTCGGCCTTGCTGCCGGCTTCCAAACCGTGATGATAAAGAGATCCAAAATGGGTTACCTCCTCGACCACCTGTTGCTGCTGGTTGACTTTTATGGGATAAACGCCTCTGTATTTTCCTTTGTAACCGAAATTTTTTATAGCGGTTTTAAAGTTTTCATGAAGCAGGGAGATTCGGGATTGCAGGATATTTCCCAGCCTTAGAAGTATCGGCATACCCAGCCCTCTGTCTTTGATTCCGGAAATAATATCCATCATACTGACAGTGTTTGCCGGATCGTCGCCTTTGGTGTTTATGGTGACTTCCCCTTTGTCAGAGATATCAAAATAACCGCCTCCCCAGTTGCGGATGCCGTATAAATCCACTGAATTTTCAATAGTCCATCGCTCTAGGGAGCCGATATTTTTCATGTGTTGGTTCATTAGATATTCTGCATTTTGAAAGGTGTTATGATTTTGAAAAAATTATCAATGTAATTGCTTGTAAATTTAATGATTCACACCCAAAACGATTGCTGCAGATCATTAAAAAAAATTCATAGATGGATATTTAAAAAATAGCAACAGGTGAATATATGATTATTTAATTATTTTTAAAACAATAGCCGCCAGGTGGGTATATAAAGGCCTAATAAAAATATGGTAAATAAGATAAAAAGGGGGAATGCTTATTCCCCCTTTTTATAGTCATATGCGTATTGTCTGGTGTTGATTAAAACAATCAACACTCTGAAAATGATTTTTATGTTATTTTTCAGTTTCTTCGTCTTCATAATCAGGTTCTTCATCTGCTTCCGGAAAACGGTCATCTTCAATGTAAACATCTTCATCAACTTCTACTTCTTCAGTGTCTTCATAATATGTATCGGTTTCTTCCACTTCGACCATCTGGTCGTCTACGACAATCACTTCATCGGTTTCCTCAATATAGATGGTTTCATCTGAGGCAAATACAAATGACTGAAAGATAAAGCAGGAGAAAATTAAAAATGAGACAGCTGAAATTAAAAAAAGTTTTCGGGTTTCCATTTTAGTCAAATCCTTTCATTTTTTGTTTTGGTGATGATGGCCATAAAATAAGACTGGAATTTAAGGCATCATTATCTCAATGTTTTTATTAACTAGTGGATGAAAACAATGGCTCATAACTATTAACGGAAAGCATGCGGCGATTATTGACAACATGGCCGAGAGTCCCGGTAACGCGAATTTTTTGCTTTTCCATGGTTGATAATTGTTTTCCCAGTTTCGTTCTCATATCAATTAAATATTCCTTTTCCTCATACGAAGATAAAGCAAATGAAACTGGTTTGCCGCTTTCTTCCCACGCGACCGGTATAACAACCCCTGTAGTGGTGATGGTATCTTTTTTGGTGTTGTTCATTAATTCGAGTGGCCTTTTTTTAAAAAGAACGTCCCTTGGACTATTTGCTTATTCACCATATGTGATTTTCATACCATGAGTATTGGGTGAAAAATTTTACGAGACTATGCTTGGTATGGTCTGTCCAATAGGAATATCAATCTCGAGCGCTATATTTGATAGCTTGTTTAATCCCGGCAGATGGCATATGGTAATAACTTGGAATACGTTCAAGTGTTTCCTCCTTTGTCTTGCACTCAATGCATTGAGTTGCCACCGGTCTCGCTCTTAAGCGGTTCGTTGGAATATCTTCACCGCATTCTTCGCAAATACCGTAGCTTCCATCGGCAATCCGTTGAAGCGCTTTTTTTATTTTTGGAATTAGCCTGCCTTCCCGCTCACGAATTTTAAACAGCATATTTTTGTCCGTATCTGAAGACGCAATATCCAGGTGATCGTGAAATCCATCATCGTTGCTCACTTTTCGAATATCAGCATAAGCGATCCGGTTCTGTAATTCCTGCAATTGTGAATCTAAGAATGTTTTAAAATATTCGAGTTCTGTTTCTTGCATCACACCTCCGAATAAATAAAAGTTACTTTTTGAAATTTCCTGAACATTTGATTAGCAAAGTATATGCCAATTAATTTGCAACATGTATCCGGTGCTTGGTTTTTATAACGAAAATGGTTTGAGATATCTGACCCCCGTATTGCGTATACTCAAAAAAAGAAAAAAATTCGGGGATATAATGATTTATCATCCTGCCGCTGTGAAGACGTCCGCCACTTTCGGAACTTTCTGTTCCGTTTAAAAGATATTTGAGAATTTCTGGTTCCGAAAAATGTTATATTTGCTTAGTTCTTAGAGAGTTGCAGGCTGGCATAATGATTCCGCTTGATTTTATAAACTTCTTATAAAATTGATTTTTGCTTTTTCAAAAATACGGAGTACTGTCTTTCGAATACACGATCAAGACCTTGAATCGGTTGGCATAAGCATTGCAAAGTACCAGGGAAGTAATTTTGTATGACCTGGGGAGCGAATTAGTATTTTTACAAATTTAAAAGGGAGATGGGTATGACTAAGACAGAACTGGTTGATTACATGGCAAAAGAGGCTAAAATTTCAAAAGAACAAGCTTTAATCGCATTTAATTCATTCATTGAAGGTATTAAGGATGCATTACAGTTTGAAAACGGCAAAGTCCAGTTAACGGGGTTCGGAACATTTTCAACGGTTCATCGAAATGAGCGAAAAGGCCGGAATCCGGGAACCGGAGAGGAAATAACGATTCCTGCACAAAATACAGTGAAATTTAAACCCGGAAAAAATTTAAAAGACGCTGTTGAATAAATAATCTGATATCAGCGTTTTCAGCCATGCCCGGGTATGACAGAGTGCCGGCCCGGGCATGACCGTATTTTTAATCATATAGGCTTTCAGATAATCATTTTGGGAAGGCAGCAGGGAGGGGATAATACATGATTAGTATATTACCGACCGATAACGCACCCAAAATAATTATCTGAAAGCCTATATTTTATAATCTTTTTTCTGAATGCCATGCCTGCTCATCAGCTTGTGAAACTGTCGTGTGCTGATGCCGGCTTCTTCAGAAGATTTGTTGATTTTACCCTTGTTTTTGGCCAGAATTTTTTTAATAAACTGCCGTTCAAATTCATCAATTGTCCGGCGTCTTGCTTCTGCCAGGGTTAGTGCCGTATCGACTTTAAAGAAAGCAGATTTTTTGGCACCGGTGAAAAATTCCGCTGGAAAACTTTCCGGCGTCAGGATGGAAGCCGTTTCCAGGATGAACGCTCTTTCCATAAGATTTTCAAGTTCCCGGATATTTCCGGGCCAGGCGTAGGTTTTCATTGCTTCAATAATATCCGGATGAACGCCTTCAATGTTCTTTTGCATGAGAATGTTGAATCTTTTGATGAACGTATCTGCCAGCAGCGGAATATCATCCGAACGTTCCCGCAGTGGCGGGATGACGATGGGAAAAACATTGAGGCGATAATACAGATCATTTCTAAAAATTCCATCGTCACACATTTTTTTTAAATCCAGATTCGTGGCTGCAATAAAACGTGCATCTGTTTTAAAGATGTCTTCCCCCCCCACTCTTGAAAATGTTCCGTCCTGAAGGATTTGCAGGAGTTTGATCTGGGCGGAAGCAGTAATGGTGCTGATCTCATCTAGAAAAATTGTCCCTTTGCTGGCGATTTCAAATTTTCCCAGCTTTCTTTTAAACGCACCGGTAAAAGCCCCTTTTTCATGGCCGAATAATTCGCTTTCCAAAAGAGTGTCCGGGATTGCCCCGCAATGGACACTTACAAATTGAGCCTTTTCCCTGTGGCTGTGCCGATGGATCAGGTTAGCAAGAACTCCTTTGCCGGTCCCTGTTTCGCCGCACAGCAAGACGGTCGTTTTTGTCGGTGAAACAGCACGGATCTGATCGTAGACTTTTTCCATCACAGTGTGATGGGTGCGAATAATTTCAAGGGCATCTGTTTGCCAGAATCGTTCCTTTAGGTAGTCATGTTCCGATATTTGTTTCATCATTCCTCTGAAGGAGTATCTTTCAGGTGTTTCGGGTAATTAGGGTAACGGCTTTAAACGCAGTCTGCTAAAAACCGGAACCAGCAATTCCACTTTTGGATTCAATGAATCTCTAAACGTATTTTCTGAAAGTATTAATTTGTAATTTCAAGTAAATATATACTGGCATGAGATATGCATTCCGCTTACCATTTATTCGATACAATGTATAGCAAATCTATCATAAGTCACTTGAATTTATTTATCATCAATTAAATTTTTAAGGAAGAAATGAAATGGCGCAGGCAATTAAAATTTCACCAAAAGGGGCGAACCGGGAAAAACTGGGGAATCGCAATTCAACAATTCTGGGCCCGGTCCGTATCCTGGAAGAACATGTGAAGCCGGATTGGTGGCAACAGATTTTTAATTCCATGTATCTGAAAACAGATGCGGATGTTGTTGAAGACAGTGCCATGACCAGTCAGGAAACGGATATGTTTATAAATTATCTGGATCTGAAATCATCAGATGCCATACTGGATCTTTGTTGTGGACAGGGACGGCATACGCTTGAGTTGGCCAGGAGAGGATTCAATTCGGAAGGATATGACCGTTCCCGTTATCTGATTCAAAAAGCCCGCACCACGGCTAAAAAAGAAGGGCTTTCCATTCGATTCCGTGAAGGGGACGCCCGAAAACTCCCTTATGCAGACTGCACTTTTGATGTCGTGATGGTGATGGGAAACAGCTTTGGTTATTTTGAAACAGAAAAGGATGATATCCGTGTATTAAAAGAAATTTTCCGGGTTTTAAAGCCTTGGGGAAAAATTCTGCTGGATGTGACGGACGGCGAATATGTAAGGAATAATTTTCAGGCCCGCTCATGGGAGTGGATAAATAAAAAAATGTTTGTCTGTCGTGAACGATCCCTTTCACAAGATATGCAGCGGCTGATTTCAAGAGAGGTTATCACCGAGGTGACAAAAGGGGTGGTTGCTGATCAGTTCTATGCGGAACGATTGTATGCAAAAAACGATCTGCTGCAGATTTTTGAAGAAGCCGGATATTCTGATGCGGTTATCCACGGAGAAATTGTTACCGAATCACTGAGAAACCAGGATCTGGGGATGATGGAAAGGCGAATCATCATCACCGGTCAGGTCAAAAAGGATTGGCCGGTTAAAAAGATACGATTAAAGAACAAAAGCAAGAAAATCGTGGTTCTTTTCGGCGATCCCGGCAAGCCGGATTTCATGAAACCTTGTTCTGTCTTTGATGACGATGATTTCTATACCATCGACCAGTTGAAATCAGCCCTTACCGGTCTGCCCGGATATGATTTCGCCTATCTGTCAAGCCATCATACACTGATTCAGGACTTGAAAAAACTGACCGGAAAAGTCAGTGTGGCGTTCAACCTTTGTGACGAAGGGTTTGATAATGATCCGAGAAAGGAACTCCATATTCCGGCCCTGCTGGATATTTTGGATATTCCCTACACGGGTTCGTCTTCCCAGTGCCTGGCATTCTGCTATGACAAATCTCTGGTCCGGGGGATTGCCAAGGAAATGAATATTCCGGTGCCGGAAGCATTTTTAATTGATCCGGATGACACCACCTTTAACCTGTCCGTCTGTTTTCCGGTGATCGTAAAACCGAATTTCGGTGATTCCAGTTTCGGTATTACTCAGGAAAGTATCGCACACAACCATGAACAGCTGATCAACGCAATTACCATGATCAGGGAAAAACTCGGATATGACAAACCCATACTCGTTGAAGAGTTCCTGGTCGGAAAGGATTTAAGTGTTGGAATTATAGGAAATCCGCTCACGTCCTATAGCGTTCTTCCCATCACCGAGGAAGATTACTCTGAAGTGCCCGAGGAACTGCCCCGAGTTTGCGGTTATGAAGCAAAATGGCTGCCGGATTCACCGTATTTTAAAATTAAATCAATTCCCGCACAACTGCCTGAAGCAACGGAAAAACTGATCACAGAATGCTGCATGAAATTGTTTGACCGCCTGGAAGTCCGGGATTATGGGCGTTTTGACTGGCGCCTGGATGCGGAAGGTAATCCCAAGCTGCTGGAAGTCAACCCCAATCCCGGCTGGTGCTGGGACGGGCACCTGGCAAAGATGGCCAAATTTGCCGGAATGTCTTACCAGGATATGCTTCATGATATCATCAAAGCAGCTGAACAGCGGATTGAACAATCACGGCTTTTAGAAACACCGGCCTGTTTGAATCAATTTTCTGCTGAACCTAATTAAGCATGCTAAAAAAAGTTATGCCTCAAAAGCCTGCAATAAAATATTCTTTTTTAAAGATTTTAACTGGTTCTGACTTGTCCCGCCGCCGGCTGCCGCTGATGTCAGCGAAAAAAAGCAGCCGGCCGGTTCTATGGTTAACGGCCTGTTGTCATGGTGATGAAGTCGGCGGCATTGTGATTATCCAGGAAATTTTTAAGAAAATTCGGAAGAATGAATATTTAAAAAAAGGTTCGGTTTTTGCATTTCCGCTAATGAATCCGATTGGATTTGAAACCCAGTCCAGGAAAATTTCATTTAGTGAAGAGGATTTAAACCGGTCTTTTCCAGGCAATGTTAAAGGGTCGTTTGGTGAGCGCCTGGCGGATATCATTTTCTCATCAATAACAGACACTGATCCGGCGCTTGTTATTGATCTTCATAATGACTGGAGGCGTTCGATTCCATATGTTTTAATTGACCCGGCTCCAGGCCCCGGATATGAAAAAGTATATCGGCAATGTGAAATCTTTGCCGAAAACTCAGGGCTACTGATCATTCGGGATACCGAAGTCTTGAAAAAATCTTTGTCTCATTGTCTTCTGATGCGGAAGATCCCTTCCATTACACTTGAACTCGGAGAGTCGTTTGTTATTAATGAAAAAAATATTGAATTCGGTGTTAAAACCATTGAAAATATACTTTCTTATTTAAAAATGACGTTAACATTAAAAGAACCTTTTCAGTATACATTGCCGGCAGATCTTCGGGGAAAGATTCTTACCTATTCATTCAAGCCTTACAGCTCAACCACAGGTATTATACGTTTTATCGCAAAACCAGGTGATATTATTAGAAAGGAGCAACCCATTGCCAAGGTATATAATACATTTGGCAAGCTACAGGAAACCATGAAATCTTCAGGCAATGGGATTGTTCTTGGGCATTGTGATTCTTCAGTGGTTTTTCCCGGAATTCCAGTGATGGCATTTGGTTTAATTTAATAGGTGGGTGCTGCTATATTCGTAAACTGCTTCAATCATAGCTCATCACCATGATTTTGACTGGTAGCGTGACCATTATTCCATCAATGCGCTGGCTGAATATTTGCGAATAGCCTTTCCGCCGATCCTTTTCCCTTTGCGATGCGGGTCACGGTTTTCCAGTCGGCCAATATGACGATAAGAATGATCACATTTAATCACCATTATTCTGATTCTGATGTTCTGGCATGGAATATGGAAAAGGTTGCTACCACCGTGGTAAGCCCGATATGGCCGATGAGTATCAATAACATGATAATTTGCCTGTGAACCGGATGGATGGAAATGCGCTTATTGCGATAAGTAGATATTATTTTAGATAGTTAAGAAGTTGTTTATATCTGTTTCAAAAGAATAAATAACGATTATATAAAAAATGGCATTTTTTTTGAATAAGTTATGACTGCCTTTTAATAATAAAGATTATCAGGGGAAGAAGCCGAATGAAAATAGCTGTTGTCTATAACCGGGAAAGCAAAAGTGTTATTAATCTGTTTGGCGTCCCGAATCGGGAAAAATACGGGAAGAAAGCCATCAAACGTATTTCAGACGCGTTAAAAAAAGGCGGCCACCAGGTGGCAACCTTTGAAGGCGACAAGCAGTTGATCAGCAATTTGGAAACATTTATGCCGCGCGTGGTCAAGGGCGAACTGCCGGGTCTGGTGTTTAATGTTTCCTATGGTATCCAGGGGCAGGCAAGATATACCCATGTTCCCAGCATTCTCGAAATGGTCGGCATCCCCTATGTTGGTTCCGGACCGTTGGCCCATTCACTGGCTCTGGATAAGGTGGTGGCCAAAATGATATTCCGCCAGAATGGTCTGCCGACCCCAGATTTTGCCGTCCTTGAAAGCCGGTCGTTTGAAATGCCGTCACTTGATTTTCCGATGATTATCAAACCTAAAAATGAGGCGGTTTCGTTTGGATTACGGATTGTGCACAATGAGCAGGAATTGCGCGAAGGCGCGGATGTTATTTTTGATCGTTATGACCAGCCGGTGCTTGTGGAACAATACATAGCGGGGCGGGAAATCAATGTGGGGCTGCTGGGAAACAATCCCCCGGAGACCCTGCCGTCCGTGGAACTGATTTTTGGGGGAGACGGCCCGAAGATTTATACCTATGAAGACAAAGTGCATCGATCGGATCGGACGGTTACGCCCCAGTGCCCGGCAAATATTTCGCCGGAGTTGAGCGATAAGGTCCGGGATACAGCCGTAAAAGCGTTTGCATCGCTGGGCTGTTATGATTGCGCCCGGGTGGACATGCGTGTTGATGACGATGACAATGTCTATATCCTTGAAATCAACAGTCTCGCCAGTCTGGGGACCGGTGGATCGTATGTGGCGGCGGCAAAGCATATCGGGCTCGATTATGCGGCTCTGATCAATCGGCTGGTGGAAGTTGCCTCCTCCCGTTACTTTGGGACGCCGACACCGCCGATCGTGAAGATGGTAAAAATAAAGAACAAAAAAGAAGCGGCTTTTTCCTTTCTCACCCAGCGCAGGGACATGATCGAAAAACGACTTGAAAAATGGTGTAATTTATCAAGTCGTACCAATGACCCCATCGGCATCCGGCTGGCAATCAAAGAGATCAGTCAATTTGCAAAAGAGCTCAAATTGAAACCGGTGGATGAATTCAGTGATGATCGGTTTGTATGGGCCTGGGAAACATCAAAAGGATTTAAGGGCGGTACCCTGTTAATCTGTCATGTGGATACACCCAGTTCGCAGGGAACTCATTTTCAGTCATTTCGAAGAGATCCTGAATATTTGTATGGTGAAGGGATTGGTTCTTCGCGAGCGCCGCTGACGATTCTGGAATATGCTTTACGGGCGCTTAGAATGCTCAAATTGCTGCACTCCATGCATTTGGGAGTCCTTGTTTATGGGGATGAAGGTATGGATAATCAGTTTAGCGAAAAAATTATTAAAGCCATGGCACAAAAAGCAGCTCGTGTTTTTGTATTAAGACCGGGGAATCCGGATGACAGCGTTATTAATCAGCGAAGGGGTCTGGCCTGCTATCAACTTAATGTTGAAGGTCAACGAGTTAAACTTGGTCAGAGCAAAAAGTCTGTTCAGCCGCTTTTATGGTTGTCTGATAAACTTTCCAAACTGGAGCAGTTAAGTTCCCGAAAAAATCGATTGGCGGTTTCAGTCAGCGATGTGGTGACTGACAGTTATCCCATGCTGCTTCCCCATAGAGTTTCCGCAAAAATACTTGTCAATTATTATGATTTAAAAACATTAAGTGCGGCACACAATGAGATTCAGAATATTTTGAAAGCTAAAACAAACACAATGAAATTATCTATGGAAAAAATATTTGACCGGCCGCCCATGAAGAACAGAAAAGTAAATGCAAAATTGTTTAAGGATTTGGAGAATGTTGCCGGCGAGTGGGATATCCCAATTTCTAAAATATCTTCTTTGTGGCCGTCAGCGGCCGGTCTGGTGCCATCACCCATCCCTGTGCTGTGCGGTTTGGGACCCATTGCAGAAGATTTGTATACCCCGCAGGAAAATATCCAGCGTATCAGTCTGATTCAGCGGATGCTGCTGCTTACACAATATTTAATCAAAACCGCAGGGCTGTAAAATGACATTAAATTTAAATAATGATATCTGGCCGCAGCGACTGGGTGCATCGAAAAACGGCATGATTGCCACCCAGCATTTTGAGGCCACCCAGGCTGGCGTTGAAATGCTTGAACAAGGCGGAAATGCGATAGATGCAGCGGTTGCCGCCGCTTTCGCACTGGGGGTTTGTGAACCCAATGCCAGCGGTTTAGGCGGGCAGACCATGATGCTGATACATACGGTTGAGCCGAAAAGGACATTTGCTATTGACGGATCATCCCGGGCGCCCAATCGGGCCACGATGGAACGGGTTCCGCGTAAGGCCATGAGACTGAGAGGGCATCGGGCCACGACCGTTCCCAGCACCCCGGCAGTTCTCGGATATGTTCTGGAGAATTATGGCCGGCTGCCCCTGAAAAAAGTCCTGGAGCCGGCTGTGCGTCTGGCAAAAGAAGGGTATATGATAACGCAGCTGCAGCATGACCTGCAGGTCAGGGAAAAAAAGCACTGGAAAGAAGGGAACGCAGCTGAATTCTATTTAAAAAAAAATAAAAAGCCGTATGTACCCGGTGAAATATTCAAGCAGCCGGTTCTGGCAAAGACTTTTGAACTTTTAAGGCAAAAAGGCATTGAGGAGTTTTACTTAGGGGACATGGCCCGTCAGATCGCTGATGATATGGCCGAGAACAACGGGTTTATCCAGGCAGATGACCTGGCGCTGGTTCCTTATCCCATTGAACGACGCCCGGTGAGTTGTCGTTTTGGCAACCGGCGCGTGTTGACATTTCCGCCTCCGGGTGCCGGACGTACGCTGGTTGAAATGCTGAATATCATCAGTCAGCTGAATGAAAAAGACTATGATTTAAATACATTAAAGGGCGTTTTTACCTTGTGTGAAGTTATCCGGCGGGCACAGTTAGACAGGAGCGACCGGCCCTTTGAACCGAATTTTTATCCCCAGGTCCAGGACCGCAGGATGCTGACAACCGAATATGCCAAACTGGCTGCCAAACAGATCCGCGCCAGAACACGAAGCAAAAAAGAAACCGGTGAGACCACGCACCTTTCTGTTATGGACAAAGAGGGTAACGTTGTTGCCTTAACTCAATCCATTGAACGGGTATACGGTTCATTTGCAGTGAATCCGGAACTTGGTTTTTTGTATAATAATTATATGTCGACTTTTGAATATGAAGATATCACGCACCCCTATTATTTAAGGCCCAATGGCGTGCCCTGGGCATCTGTGGCGCCGACCATTATCTTTCGCGGTCAACGGCCCCACATCGCCATCGGATCTCCCGGCAGCGACCGGATTGCTTCGTCCATTATGCAGGTATTACTCCGTCTTTTATCAGGCCAACCGCACCTGGAAGCGATAACTGCACCGCGTTTTCACTGTTCCATCGACGGAAAAGTAGCCATGGAAGCCTCCCGTTTCAGAGATGATTTGCCCCGATATTTAGAAAAAAGGGGATTGTCGGTTGTTAAAAAAGAACCTTATGCCTTTTATATGGGATGTGTTCAGATGGTTGCCAGGGAACGGAAGAATTTTTTTGGTGTGGCAGATATGCGGCGGGATGGATCAGCTTGCGGGCCTGCAACGATAAAAAAGATTGTGCCGCCAGAAGAGACTTCTCCCCATGAATAAGCTGCCGTTTCTTATATCGGTTCCCCATGCCGGACGGAAAATCCCTGAAGAAACTGTTGATATTTGCATGCTGTCAGATGCGGAAATTATCAATGACTCTGATGAAGGTGCAGATGAAATATATAATATTCGTCAATATTCGGAGTATTTTTTAACCACGGACATTGCCCGGGCAATTATTGATTTAAATCGCGCACCGGATGATATCAGAACCGATGGTGTTATTAAAACACATACCTGCACGATGACACCGATTTATCGCTCATACCCGGACAACGATACCATATCCATGCTCATGGACCGTTATTATTATCCATATCACCGACGTTTAACAGAGCTCGCCGGTTTAAAGCCGGTGCTGGGCATTGACTGCCATACCATGTTTGCAAATGGCCCGCCTTCTGCAAAGGATGAGGGAAAAGAACGTCCGTATGTATGTATCAGTAACGGTGAGGGAACCTGCCCGGATAAATGGGTAAAGCAGATGATTGAATGTTTTAAGGTGGAGTTTGATGATAATGTGAAATGGAATGATCCTTTTAAAGGCGGATATATTACACGTTGTCATTCAAAGGAGATGCCCTGGGTGCAGCTGGAAATTTCCCGGGGGGATTTTATGTCATCTGCTATGAAACATCAGAAAGTGATAAACGCATTGAATAAATTTGCGGATTCAGGTTTTTAAAAACTAAACTCAACAGAAAATAAACGGATTAAAAATGAATGAGATAGACCAAACAGAATATAAATTAATACTCAGAGGATTGAAGCGCACGGATTATCCGGATATCAAGCAAATTATGGATCGTGTTTATAAAGGGATGGGCGGTGCCTGGAAACCGGAAGAATTCGATACATTGATTGAACAATTTCCGGAAGGACAGATTTGTATAGAAGACAACGCTAGTGTTGTGGCAGCTGCTCTTACCATTCTTGTCAATGCAGAAGATCGTGAGAACCGGCAGCATACCTATGATGATGTCGTTAATGGCGGCGAGATGACAGGCCATGACCCGGATGGCAATGCGTTGTATGGGGTGGATATTTTTGTGGATCCCGATTATCGGGGTCTGCGCCTGGGCAGGCGCCTGTATGACGCCCGCAAGGAATTGTGCGAAACCCTGAATCTGAAAAGCATCATTTTCGGCGGCCGGATTCCCGGTTATGGAAAATATTCCGATGATATGAAGCCGGCGGCCTATATTCAAAAAGTCAAAGACAATGAAATTTACGATCCGGTATTGTCATTTCAGCTGTCCAATGATTTTCATATTAAAAAAATATTAAAAAATTATATGCCTGAAGATACCCAGTCTGATTCATACGGTGTCCTGATGGAGTGGAATAATATTTATTATGAAAAACGCCAGAAACTGTTTGGCGGCAGAAAGTCCTATCCGCGTATCGGGGTGGTTCAATGGCAGATGCGGGCGTTTGATAAATTAGAAGATTTCCTGCATCAGGTCGAGTTTTTTGTGGATGCCGTAGCCGGCTATAATTCAGATATTATATTATTTCCGGAACTGCTCAACGCACCGCTTTTGAAAAATTTCAATCAGGAAAATCCGGCGGAGGCCATGCGGTCCCTGTCCGAATATACGGATGAAATTCGTGCGGCTTTTGTGAACATGGCAATTACGTACAACATTAATATCGTGACAGGCAGCATGCCTGAGCTGAAAGATGAAACCCTTTATAATGTGGCTTTCGTGTGCCGTCGCGACGGCACCTGGGATGCGCAGTATAAACTGCACATCACACCGGATGAATCCCAGTGCTGGGGTCTCAAAGGCGGGGACCAGCTGAATATATTTGACACGGATATCGGCAAAATAGGAGTGCTGATCTGCTATGATGTTGAGTTTCCCGAGCTTTCGAGAAATCTGGCGGACAAGGGCATGACCCTGTTGCTGGTGCCGTTTCTGACTGATACTAAAAATGCGTATCTGCGAGTCCGGCGATGTGCCCAGGCAAGGGCCATTGAAAATGAATGCTATGTCGCCATATCCGGCAGTGTCGGCAACCTGCCTAAAGTCGAGAATATGGATATCCAGTATTCGCAATCCGCTGTTTTTACACCGTCGGATTTTGCGTTTCCACATGACGCTATTGCCGCCGAGGCTACACCCAATACGGAAATGACCCTGATGGTGGATCTGGATCTTGATTTGCTCAAAGAATTGCGTCAGCAGGGCAGTGTCCGGAATCTGCAAAGCCGAAGAAAAGAACTGTACGAGGTCGTCTGGAAAATGGCGGAGAGCTGAAACTGCCTCGTTACCATTTTTGACAATGGCGTCAGTGCGGTTCTGAGTTTCCTGTATTGCAGACAATGCCGGGTTTTTGTATGATTATAATTCTTTCTTCATTGGGTGGCAGAATTTAAAAGATGGATAATACCGGATAATGAGCACATCCGTTTTTAAGCAGACAAAAGAGAGCCACCGGCATCTCGGTATATTTCTTGGCGTATACACCCCCACTATCCTGACCATTCTGGGGGTCATTATGTATTTGCGGTTCGGTTGGCTTTTAGGGCATATGGGGTTGGAGAAGACCCTGTTAATTGTATTATTTGCAAATGCCATCACCCTGGTCACCACCCTTTCATTTTCCGCCGTGGCAACGAATATAAAGCTTGGCGGCGGGGGGGCGTATTATATCATCTCCAGAAGCCTGGGGGTGGAAATCGGTGGTGCTGTCGGGCTACCCCTGTTTCTTTCCCAGGCGTTTTCAGTGACCTTATACGCATTTGGCCTGGCTGAATCCCTCCGGTTTGTGTTCCCAGGCATACCGATCCAGACGACCGCTTTTCTTATTGTTGCGGCTGTGGGGCTCATCGCATTTTCAAGCGCGCAACTGGCATTGAAAATTCAGATTCCTCTCATGGTGATGATTTTTGTTTCTCTCGCGGCGCTTGCAGTCGGGGCATTTTTAAAGTTTGGTAATCAATCATATAGCTCAATCGTACCTTCCGGTGAGGTGGGATTCTGGCCCGGTTTTGCTATTTTTTTCCCGGCAGTTACCGGTGTAATGGCGGGTCTTGGACTTTCCGGAGATCTCAAAGAACCGGGGCGGGCTGTTCCTATTGGTTCTATTTCAGCTGTTGTGACAGGTTTAGCGGTTTACCTGCTGGTACCTTTTCTGCTTTTTATAGGCGCTGGCACAGAAGCCCTGAAAAATAACTCTCTCGTCTGGACGGAAATCGCACCGTTTGGAAAATTTCTGGTGTTGCCTGGTCTTTTCGGCGCTATTTTTTCTTCTGCTATCGGGTCCATGCTCACGGCACCCCGTACGCTTCAGGCGCTTGCAAGGGACCGGATTGCCCCTTCCATGCTGGGGAAACGAAACGGCGCCAGAATGGAACTGCTGCCCGGGTTTATTGTGACAATGGCGATATCTCTTGGTGCGGTTTTGCTGGGGGATTTAAATGCTGTGGCACCCGTGGTTTCCATGTTTTTCCTAACAGTCTATGCAATTATCAATCTGGTGGCCGCATTGGAGTCCCTGAGCGGAGATCCTTCCTGGCGACCGAGGATAAAAATCCCCTGGTTGATTAATCTTGCGGGTGCTGTCGGGTGTATATTCGCCATGTTTCTTATCAGTCCGGTGGCTGGCGGCATTGCCATTCTGGTGGAATTGTGCATATGGATCATGTTGTCCCGGCGTGAAAGAAAATCCCGATGGGGAGATGCCCGGCGCGGGTTATATGAAAGTCTTATCCGATGGGCGCTGATCCATTTATCAAAGCGCGCCATGAGTCCAAGAAACTGGCGACCGCATTTGATGGTTTTTGTCGCCGATTTAGAACGCCAGCTGGATATGGTCCGTTTTGGCTACTGGTTCAGCCAGGGCAGGGGGCTTGTTACGGTTTGTCAGCTGCTGGAAGGTGATTTGTTTGATGAGAAGCGGGATCTTCGACAAATGCGCTTTGAAATGCAGGATATCGTGGACCGGGAGGGACTGGTCGTATTTGCCGAAGTGGATGTCGTTCCTGAGGTAGTGGACGGTATTATCAGTGTGTCGCAGGCAAATGGCATGGCAGGTATTGAAAGCAATACGGTTCTTCTGGGATGGCCGGATAGCCGTGCACGTCTGGCATCTTTTACCCGGGTCATGCGCCGCCTTGAGCATCTTAACAAGTCTTTTGTCATCGGGCGTATCAGTCCGAAGTACATTTTCAGGAGGGAAGGTATTAAAAGGACCATCCATATCTGGTGGGGAGGGCTTCAGCGTAACGGAGACCTGATGCTTCTGCTGGCCTATCTCTTAACACGTAATCCGGAATGGCGGGATGTCCGTGTTCAAGTAATGAGTGCGGCGTCCAACGATTTAATGAAGGCGCAGACGGAAAAAGATTTAAAAGAAATTATTGCCCGGACCCGGATTGAAACCGAGGTGAAGGTCTTTATTAAACCAGAGGATATAACGATCCGTGAGTTGATGCAGAAGGAGAGCAAAGATGCGGAGATTGTATTTTTCGGCCTGGCAGTGCCGGAAAAGGGAGATGAAGAAAAATACGCAGAACGCATTGAAGCCCTGGCCGGAGACCTTCCAGTTGTATTTTTTGTTAAAAATTCGAGTATTTTTACAGGAGAATTGTTAGAAGATGATTCTGAAGGTGACCCCCCTCCTGATGAAGAAGACGATTTATGATTCAGACGGTTCAACAACCAGAATATTTGCCGCCAGCTCTTCTGATACTCTTTGCTCGAGGCCGTCTTCTTCAAATCTTTTTTTTCTCAATTCAGACGGCTTATGGCCTCTGGGGAGTTTGCCAAGGTTGCAGATCGGTTCACCGGGACTGATCGCCGGCAGACTGGTCATGCCGATGACAACAGCATTAAACGGTGCGTAGAGTGTATTGTGGTCCCGGCCGAGAAGTGTTGTGTTCGTCGCGATCGCTTGTCCCTTTTCAATAATATCGCCCGGCTTGACATGGAATTGAAGAAACCCGCCACGTTCAGCCCTTATCCACTTTGACTTATTTATAACAACTTGATACTCAGGACTTTCTATCTGGCCATCAAGCATTTCAAGTTGGCGAAACACGTTTTTAATGCCACGAACCGTGGTTTCAACAATACCCGGCTCGACTTTCCATACTTCACCGCCTTCCATGATGATTGTCGGGCAACCGGCAAGGCAGGCTTCACGGCGAAATGAACCTTTTGGTCCTTTGGTATTGATGATAATCTCTGCCCCGAAAGATTCAGCAAGCTTTCTAACTAGAGGATTTGTCAAATCGCCGCGAACGTTGGGGTAATTTGTCCGACGGACAGAGGCTGTGTGCAGATCGATTCCGTAATCGCAACGTGACACAATCTCATTAAAGATGGTCATCGCCATCCTGCTGGCAAGACTTCCATTTGCTGACCCGGGAAATGAACGGTTTAAATCACGGCGATCCGGCAGGTAGCGGGAGTGACGATCGAATGCAAGCAAATTCAGGACCGGAACAAGAATGACGGAGCCGCGAAGCAGTTGGAAATCCTCGTCCTGGATCAACTGTCGGATGGCTCCGGTGCCGTTGATCTCGTCGCCATGAAGGGCAGCAGTGACAAAGACAACAGGGCCGTCTTCTATTGCGCGACGAATGTGAATCTGAATCTGCACCGTCATGCTGCTGTAGCTTTCGCTCACGGAAAGGTTTACATCGCGTGACTCACCTGCCGGGATTTCTTCTCCGAACCATTGGTCAATGGGTTTTCGTTCGCATGGCTTACTCAAGGCCGTCTCCTTCTTCTGCCGGGGATATCAAAATGGTCGATGAGTCTGTAGATCCTTTTAGAACTTCTTCTGCGACCGGCAGATCAGGCAGGTCTTTTACCTTTGGACGCCGTTTTCGACGGACCTTACCGGGAATCATATCACGCATTAATTCCAGTTTGCCGAAGCAAAGCAGGCGATCTCCGGATTCAAGTTGTCTTTGTGATCGGGGGTTTGGGATAACTGTTGTGCCGCGATAAAGAGTTAAAACAATGATGTCTTTATCACGTAATCCGGAATCCTGAATTGTTTTATCTATAAAATCAGATCCTTCAGGAATATAGATTTCTGCGACACCATACCCGCGGCTCACCGTCAGCCGCTGACGAAGGTCAATCTCCGGGAAATTCACCTGAGCTGCAATGTAGTCGATAATAGAACCGGCAATGTCAAGTTGCGTGCATCCTTCAATACCTTCCAACCCGGGCGATGAATTTACTTCCATAACCTGTGGGCCTGTTTTGCTTTCAAGCAGGTCCACACCAGCGACGCGGAGCCCCATGATCTGGGCAGCCCGCACCGCTGTTTCACAATATGATTCATCAAGGTCCACCGGTTCGGTGTGACCGCCCCGGTGAACATTGCTGCGAAATTCCTGTCCCTGTGCAACACGGCGCATGGCGCCAACCACCCGGTCGCCAACCACAAAGGCACGGATGTCACGTCCTTTGCTCTCTGCGACAAATTTCTGGATCAATACGCTTTGTTTCTGACTTTGCAGCAACTCGATAATGCCTTCGGCAGATTCCACTGTTTCAGCCAAAAGAACGCCGATTCCCTGTGTACCTTCTATCAGCTTGATGACAACAGGAGCGCCGCCAACTCTATTAATCGCGGGCAGCACGTCTCTTTTGTCTCGAACAAAAGTTGTTTTTGGAATACCAATATGGTGCCGGCTGAGAATCTGAAGGCTGCGAAGCTTATCGCGTGAGGTTGTGATGCTTGCGGATGAATTTGTGCAGAAAACATCCATTTGTTCAAATTGTCTTACAACTGCCGTACCGAAATAAGTAATCGATGCCCCAATCCGTGGAAGCACGGCATCGTAAAGCGAAAGCCGTTTTTGGCGAAAGTAAAGATCCGGATTTCCCTGCTCAAGGTCAATGGCAAATTTGAGCGTGTTAAGGACTTTTACATTGTGGCCGCGCTGTTCGGCAGCTTCGCGAAGTCGTCGGGTACTGTAACACTTCGGGTTGCATGAAAGAATTCCCAGTTTCATCTATATTCTCCTTTTTGCCACATGTTTTTTTGCGGCGGATATTGCCTGCTTTTTTGGAGATTTGATTTTTCGTTTCGGTTTTCCCCCATAATATGATTTCCCTGCATCAACAAGAAATCGTTGCCGAAAAGCCTCTCGTCCTAACAGCATCCGGAAACCCATTGCATCACGACTGGCCAGTGTTACCTCAACCGGCCAGGTTAAGCCAAGCAGCGTTACATTAGTGATGATCACCGGCCGCAATGCAGCTAAACCGCTTGAACTTCGAACGGATCTGAATTCGAGAACTTTTGCCTCGGCTGTCACCGTCTTTTTACTCATGCGTTGTACAGGATGAATCTTAAATTTTACCCATTGTACCTTGTCCCGTTCAAAAATCTTCAGGTCAAAAGCGTGAAGAGATGATGAGCGCGCGCCGGTATCGACTTTGACTTTAATGCGCTTGATTCCAATGTCCGGAAGCCCGATCCATTCACGCCATCCAATCACAGGCAGGCTTGGTTTCTTAATATTTACCATTTATTTTCCACTATCAACATTATGTGAGTCAGTTCTGTTGTTTTCTTAATATTTAATGCTAATTCCAAAGTCATTCATATAAGCATTTAAAAGGGTTTAATACTCAATTAATTATGCTGATTATAGGGTTGCCCCTCTTAATTTTATCAGTGATTGTCATGCGATGCCTCAAACTCAATATTGGCAACTATTGATAATCATATAATCATAACCTGTTTAAGTAATTTGACAATAAATAGTTTCAATAACGGCCATTGTTGTTTAACAGGTCAATTCAGCATTTATTAACAAATTAATAGCACTTATAAAGTGCACATTTCTTGGTAATCATTACAATGATTTGTTAGCTTTAATTTTATGACTGCAATAGGCCTTTCTGTAGGTGCTGGATATAATGCAATAAAAGCGGTTTGTTAAGGACTCGGGAGTCTGCATGGCATTAAACCTTGATTTATGGAAATTACTGGCCGGTCTCGGCATCTTCCTTTTCGGGATGCTTTTAATTGAGGAATCGGTCAAAGCCCTATCCGGTCGGGCATTTCGGCGTATCATCCAGGTGTATACGAATGGCCGCCTTCGAGCCATCAGCAGCGGTGCCACGGTCACCGCACTCCTGCAGAGCAGTTCGGCGGTTTCGCTTATGGTATTGGCGTTTGTTGGGGCCGGTGTTATGAGCATGCCAAATGCCATCGGTGTCATCATGGGATCCAATATCGGGACAACCCTGACTGATTGATACGGCGGCAAGCAGGCTTCCGGTACTTATTAGAATGATGTTGAAGAGTATCTGTCTTAAAGAACTTCGGTTCATTTTATTCTGTCACTGATAGAGTTGGAGATGATTGGGTATTTTATAAAAAATTGACGAATAATAGTTTAATAATACAATTGAGTATTTAATCCTTTATATATGCTTGAAAATATTCCTGATAGGGATGGCAGTTTTTTCTTATATTACACTTTTCGCAGATTGCTATGTGTTTCTTTTGAAGTCCTTTTGTTTTCGGGCAAACAACATATTTCCCAACAGTATTTTTTTTCATTGATTGTGTCCTTATTTAATAAGATAAAATTTGGGAATTATTATGCAAATTTAATACCAAAATAAAGTTTTTCTAAAACATAATGTTTGAGCGGATGAAAGATATAAGCTTTTATTTAAATGATTATTTCTTAATGATGCGGAGGTAATTTATTTAAGGAAAAATTAGTGAAGATCTATAAAAAATCGAGGAGTTAATTGGATTATTTTAAGTAAACTTTTGGTGGGGTTTTATTTTAATAATTCAGTTGTCAGTATATACCAAATAAGGAATTGATAGTTCTTGTTTTTATGCAAATATGTGAACTGTGAGTTCCGAGTTTGTTAGATCTATACTGAAAGCTTTGTCACGAAACGGTTGAAGAAAGTGGATGTTTTCCGGACCCGGATTATAAAAAAAAGCCCGGAATATGAAATCCGGGCTTTCTATAGAGATTTAAATCATTAGTGTCCGATTGTTTAAATTAGAACAACCGGTACCGCATGCCTAAAAACAACCTGGTTTCGATATCATCATTTCCGTTATCATCAATATCATCCTCCAGATGCGACAGACTTAATGTGGCGGATGCACTCAGCGAATTCGTCAGGTAGTAATAGAATCCTGAGGAAAAGGTATTGACGACCTGGTCGTTGACCCCGCTTTCCGAGGGCAGCGTCATTGACAGAATATAGCTGTTTTCCCAGTCTATTTGATTGCTTAATTCATAGGTGGCCGACAGTGTATTGGTAATATTGTGGGTGAGGTCGTCAGCCAATATCGTAGAGTATTGCAGAACCTCGTTGAATTGAAGTTTATAGGATATGGGCAAATAATACTCAAAAGCTGCGCTGAGCGATGGGTCTTCATCGGTTTCGTCCAGGTAATTGGAAAAAACATAACCAATGCCGGCACGGACCAGCCATCCATGATTTCGGGTGCTGAACCGCTCTTCTTCTAAAATTTCCTGAATTCGAATGACGCCCAGGGCACCCAGTTCAGGGAGGATCAAAACGCCGTCTTCCTTAAAAACCGTTGCCATATCTTCATACCAGTACTTTTTGTATTCTTCCATGCTGTATTTGGATTCATATTCATCTTCTTTATCGATGATTTGGGCCAGCTTCATATAGCCGGCATCCGACAGCCTGCGGCTGAGAACCTTGTATTCCCTCAAATCGTCCACGATTCGAAGCGCCTGAGCCAGGGGCGTTGCATCATAAACCCGGCCATACCCGGCACCAACTATCGCTTGTACAAAAGGATCATCCGCGCTGTCGGTACCCCTGCTTTTCCGGTACCCGAAATCCGCGCCGCCGTATCCGAACACTTTTGTTTCTTGGTAGTAATTATCCAGGGTCGTGCTGGCAAAAAAGTTATGCCCATACTCCTTGCTGGCGTTAAGTTCCGAGCCTTTTTCGATTTCATACAGACCATCGGCTTTTAAGCTCCACACCCGGGGGATGGAACTGTACCGGGACTGAAAATTTGCCGCCGCAAAGCCGTTATAACTGTCGGAGGGCTGATTCCCGTCGCTGAAGTTGAAGGAACCGTTCAAGTAAAGATCTTTTGAAAAGGATTCAGGGATTACATAATCCGTCAGACTGATAGCCATTGCAGAAGCCGGGAGGAATAAAACAACTAACAATCCGATAAAAAATTGTTTAAACATTTTTTTTCTCCTTTTTTCTATAGACGCATTTAATAATTGATCCTGGTAAAATTTTTTTTACAAATTGCGCATTTTTATTATTCTTGCGCTAACTGTAAGTCCTGGTTCAGTTCATTAAATACACAATCTATCAGGAGTGGGGAATTCAGAATTGTTTTGTCCCTTTTTTTGTTTCACCTCCTCTTTTATATTTAATTTTCGGCAAAACCGATTTTTTATTGATTTGAAATATCTTAGACAAAATTATACTATTATGTTTTTGTCAATACAAGAAAATATGAATTGAATTGCATGGCAGGCAGGCTGCAATTTATTGGTGAAAATATTACTATATTTGCTGGCATTAATATCTGTAATTAAAAAAATATGGGAATTGTTAGGGTCGTAACGCTGCTTTTAAAAGGGGAATAGTGTGATAAAAGAATCAAACAAAATAATCGTTGCGCCTGTTGATGGATCTGAACATTCAGTAAATGCATTGAGATATCTGAGCAATTTTTATGCACCGTGCAATAATCTAACAATAATATTATGTTATATCCTGCCCACATTGCCGCCAATGTTTTCTGATCCTGAACTGCGACGGCAAATTTCGCAAAAATTAAAAGCGATTGAGGCAAAAAAATGTTCAGATGGCAGAAAAAATATTAAATGACGGGAAAAAAATATTCATAGATAAGGGGTTTGGAAAAGATCAGGTCAGAATCGAGTATCGAAAGAAGGAAACAGGCATTGCAAGAGACATTCTAATGTTTTCAGAGACGAGAAAGGCGGATGCCATTATTTTATCTTGTCATGGTCGGAGCCGGATGGAATCTTTTTTTATGGGTGCAATTTCAAGTAACCTGCTGGCCTATAACCAGACGACCCCGATCTGGCTGATAAACGGAAAAGTTAAAAACAGTGGCATTTTAATTGGTGCGGATACATCTGAAAATTTTCTAAGAGCAACTGATCATGCTGGTTTTATGATGTCACATACAGACTGTCCGGTTAAGTTGCTCCACAGCAAACCGGATTTGCGGCGGTTTATTCCAAAAGAAGTTATCAGGGCAAATCGGAACAATTAAACCATCGAAATGGCGATACTTATGATCGCGCAAAAGATATTAAAAATATTTGTTATTCTGCCCGGTGCACTCATTATACTCCTGATGGTGGCAGTCATCGGCATCCAGTCTTTTTTGGGAACCGGAACAGCCCGCCGGTTGATTCAGGATCGAATCAATGCGATTATTCCCGGCCAGATCAGTTGGGAAGATCAGTCTCTGTCTTTTTTCAAGGGACGAGTCGCAATTGAGCAACTTCGGTTGCAGGGCCTTGAAAAAGAAACCATTATTGAGGCAGGTCGATTGTCCGTTGATATCGGGCTGATCGATTTGCTAAAGAAAGAACTGGTTATCCAGTCGGTTCGGCTGGAACGGCCGGGCGTATTTCTGGAAACTGATGCAGATGGCCGACTCAAAGTGATCGGCGCTTTTGTATCACCAGCTCGGCAACCTGAACCTGGGCTTGGAAGCAAATCCCAGGCACTGGCTTTTAATATCCGTATCATCAAACTGATCCTGGAGCAGGGGTGTTTTACCTTTGGAAAGGTCACCGAACCCTCCATAACCCAATCGAAAAACCTTCGGCTGGAAAATATCGGAATTGCGCTTGCGGATGCAAATCTGAATCGAAGATCCGGAAAGCTCGACATTACCATCGGCTGCGGTAATGTAGATATGGGCGGAATCCTTGCGCCTATCCAGCGGCTTAACATTTCGACTGTGCTGGCCGATGATCGCCTCGATCCACTGAATATAGAACTTGGCACCGCTGATTCCCGCATCAGCCTTTCCGGTGAAGTCTCACAATTATTTGATAAACCCAGCGTGGATATCAAACTGACGATGGCTGCGGAACTTTCTGAAATCCGGCAGATTTTACAGGTGGAAACTGCACTTTCCGGACCGGTTCAGCTTGATGTGACCGCTGTCGGGTCGATGGAAGATCCTGATGTAACGGTGAATCTGAATTTCTCCGGAGGCAGTCTGGCGGGCATGGATGTTCAAAAAATTGACATGGAAAGCCGGATGCGGGATCGCAAAATCGTCATTGACCGGCTGGATGCCCTGACAGCAGCCGGGAAAATAGAATCCTCAGGCCTTGTGGATTTGCAGGCTGCGTTTGCTGACGGATTTTTCAGTGAACCAGCGGATGTTTCCGCCATTGCCTATCAGCTTGACCTTAACGCCTCTGATGCCCGGTTATCTGTGTTTCCAAAAATGGCAAATGCTTCGGGGAAGATCTCCACCCGCCTCCATCTGTCGGGTCGCGGCATATCCCCTGAAAATCTGACTGCTGAAGCGGATGCGGATATTTTCGGTAAAAGCATTACCGTTGATAAAACCATTCAGCCGGTGGACCTGCGCATTGCCGCCCGGTTCGGATTAACTCAGGGGAGGGTAGCAATTGATTCGTTGACAGTAAATACCCCCGAAGCCGGGCTGAAGGTATCCGGAGAGGTTGACTTGACCGACAGGCTTCTCACTCTGGCCGCTAATGCTCAAATCCCAAACCTGGAGACACTGCTTGCCCCGCTGGGAATTTCAGGTGTTTCAGGAAAAACCGTTAAAATGGATGTTGATATATCAGGTTCTGACGTGCAACCGACGGTCAAAGCCGTACTTTGCGCAAGCGATCTCGCATACCGGGATTTTGTGATCGGCGACCTGGCCGGAACGGTCGGCTTTGCAGACGGCCGCGTAAATATCTCTTTCCTGGATTTGCAAAACAAGGAATCAAAAATTTCTCTTGCGGGAAGTATTCAGGTGCTGGACGGAAAATCCAGGCAGCCGGTCGCAGATCCCGGCATGGATCTGATCCTGACCGCTACCCCGGTATTTTTGCAGGATTTTGTTTCCGGAATTTCCGGGCAAGTAAAGATTGCCGGTACGATCAACGGAAGTCTTGCCCGACCGGCAGGAGCCATAACCGTCGACGGCAACGGGCTGGATCTGGGTGTACAAACCCTGAACGCCGTTCGTCTGGCAACCCGTATTGAGGATCGGAAAATATTTATCGAACCCCTTGAAATATCCCTGGCTCCTGATCAGGCTCTCCGCGCGCATGGATGGATATCCCTTGACCAGGCCTATGAACTGGATGTTGATTCAGATTCCATATCCATTCAAGCCATCAGCCAGCTGGCAGAGACCGACCTTTCCGGCCGTATCCGGATTTCCGCAGCAGGCGCCGGCCGATTCGCTGATCCGCAGTTAGCCGGGCAGGTATTTGTTTCCGGATTAACCGCCGGTCAAAAAGTCCTGCCGGATATGAAAATCAATGTTGCGTTCAAAGACCAGGCCATTCGTATTGACACGGCCGACCCTTTTGCCATGAATGCCTTCTATGATTTAACCGATAATGACTTTTCCGCTGCTGTGGAACTGTCTGAAACCGAGTTGGCGCCGTTTTTTCAAATCGCCGGACAACGGGATTTTAACGGTCAGATTACCGGTAAATTAAAAGCCAATGGGAATATAAAAAACCCGGACCAGGTGCAGGCGAGCCTACAGGTTTCAAATCTGAGCATTTTGCAGAAGGAAACAGAACTCATCCATACGACTGATCTGGCCGCAGATCTGGAGAACGGCGGGATTACAATCCCCGGCAGCCGGATCATGCTGTTTAAAGAAGGATATGTGGATATCCGGGGTACGGCTCGGGGTACGGCTCAGGGCAACGGGTCAATGGACGGGCAATTGGATTTAGCAGCGGATGGCTATATTCCGGCAGCGCTGATCGACACGATGGTGCCGGAAATAGATCAGTCGCAGGGGGGAATCCGCGTGACTGCTCAAATAAAGGGGCCGATGAAGCGTCCCGCAGTGTCTGGAAACATCAACCTTGAATCGGTGGGGTTGGTGGTAACCGAGACCATGCAGAAACTCCATGAGATTAGCGGACAAATCAGTATTACCAATCAGGCAGTTACCGTTTCAGGGCTTCGGGGACATCTGGACGCCGGGAAATTCAGTCTTGAAGGGAAAATCGATATTGAAAATTTTGCACCGAAGCAGGCGAATCTGAATTTCAGCGCACACGGACTGCCTGTTGAGATTGAAGGAATGCTCGAGATGCAGATCAGTTCTGATTTGAAATTAACCGGAACCCCTGATGATTCGGCTCTTTCCGGCAGTATCGAGTTGCTGGAAGGCAATTATTACAAAGAAGTGAATCTGAGCCTGATTGATACGGCCGGTGAGATCGGCAAGCGCAAACGCCAGACAGCGCTGCGAACCGAAACGGCAGGCATTGACTTGCCGTTTCTTAAAAACCTTTCTCTTGATGTGTCCCTGACCAGCCGCAATCCCTTTGCCGTGGACAATAACCTGGCTTTGCTGAGTATCACCCCGGCGCTTCGTATCCTCGGTGACGCAAACAATCCGCTGATCAGCGGGCGGGCACAGGTCATCGAGGGAACTATTACATACAGGGATACGGAGTTTACGATTAAAAAAGGGGTTGTTGATTTTGTCAATCCCTACCGTATAGAACCTTCAGTTGACATCCAGGCTGAATCCAGGGTCCGGCAATGGCTGATCACGCTGGCAGTCAGCGGAACCAGTGAGAATCTTGATTTTAAATTCAGCTCAAATCCGCCGGAAGAGGATGCCGATATCCTTTCACTGCTGCTGGTCGGCAAGACCACCAGGGAAATGGCCTCAGGGTCCGGCGGAGAAGAACAATCCCCGGAAGAAATGCTGGCCAATCTGGTGGCAGGAAAGCTAGCCGGCCAGGTAAAGGAAGAAACCGGACTTGATATTGTGGAAGTGGAATATAAAAAGAACGGGTCCGAGGCCCAGGACGCCGGTGAGGTCAAGGTGACCGTGGGCAAGGAACTCTCCCGCCGTCTGACCGTCAAGTATGGCGTGGAGAATAAAAGCGGGGTCGTGGTTCAGCAGAGTACGGCGATTTATAAATTGTTTGAAAATCTGTCGGTCAATGCTTTTCAGGATACGGAAGGCGATTTCGGCGGTGAAATGCTTTACAGGCAGGAGTTCAGATAACGTTCATGACCGTTAAAGATATGCTAAAAGACCGCTGCAACGTAACAAATAATCATCCGGTTTGTTTGCCGCGAATGTGCTTACGCCTTTGTTTCGGGTGGCTTTTTTTAACGCTAACCGCTGTAATATTTATCGCACCCGGTCTTCAGGCATCCGTGTCCGAACCGCCGGTTATTGACCGAATCCTAATTGAAATCACCGGCGGCCCGGGGGATTTTCAGCAATGGATACAGATCGCCGACAGCCTTATATATCTTGAGGAGGGCAGGCCGTTCAGTGACGATCTGTTTGCAAAGTCCGTATCGGCACTGAAGGCTTCCGGCCTGTTTGTATCCATCGATATCCCGGATCCGGACTGGTCTCAGCCATTGCTTGATCTCGTCTTCCGGCTCACGCCCCTTGTCCGAATCAAAGATATCCGCATAGCCGGCGGGTTTCCGCTGCTTGAAAAAGAGATACTCAATGCCATGACAATCACCACCGGTGATTCGTATATACCTGAAAATCTTTTCGAGCAGGAAACAAACATCAAATCACTTTTTTCGGCCGAAGGTTACATCAGTCCGAAAGTCGTTATTTCAGGTGAAAAAGACCCGGCGGACGGTCATTATGTCGTGGGGGTAACGATCAAAAAAGGCCCATTTTATCATGTAGAAGCCGTCAATATCGACGGCAACGCGGCTTTTTCCGATACCCGGCTCAAAATGCGGCTGAAAACCTGGCAGGCCTCGCTTTATTATGGCGGCCTGTCAAGATTTATTCAAAAGGAACTGAATCAGGACATCAAAACCCTTCGCCGGTTTTATCGTGCAAAGGGCTATGCGGATGCAGCCATCGACGCGAGTGTGGAAAAAGACCCTCAAAACGGGAATGTCCTGATCCGGATCACCGTATCCGAAGGTCCGCGTTATGAAGTGGACTTTGAAGGAAATGAAGCATTCTGGGGATTCAGCCTGAAAAAGGACCTGGTGTTTTTTACCGAAGGCAACAAAAACGGATTCGGCATCCGAAAAGGTATCCGGAACATTGAAAAACGCTATCGGAAAGCCGGCTATCCGGACGTCCAGGTGAGTCTCAAAGAAACAGAGCCTTCTTCAGACGAGGTGAAGGAGCGGCATATCTCTTTTGCCATTGAACAGGGGGCGCGCTATATCGTTAAAAGCATAACCATTGAAGGTAATCATATTTTTAATGACGAAAAGATCCGGAAACAGATGCTTACCGGACTGCCGGGGTGGCTGGATGCCGGCCAATACGTAAAGGAAATTTTAGATGATGACATCCGCGCCATCAACGCCCTTTACCTGGAATCCGGCTTTCGAAATACCGGCATCGAGTATACCATTGACCTTCAGCCGTCACAGCAAATACCTGAAATAATAAATGTGAAGGTTGCAATTTCAATTGCAGAGGGTCTGAAAACGACCGTCTCAAGTGTATCTGTCAAGGGGGTTGTCCCCATTTCTGCAGACAGTGCTGCTCAAACCCTGATGATGCCGGCAGGATCTGCATACCGCCAGTATCTCGTCAGATCCGACCGGATCGCTCTGGCCGCCCGGATATCTGAAAAAGGATATCCCCATGTGACGGTTGAACCGGAGATTCTTTTCGGGCCGGATGAAACGTCTGCGGATATAATCTATATCGTCAAGCCCGGGGCTTCTGTAGAAATGGGATCGGCATTTTTTATCGGCAATTTCAAAACCCGTGAAAGTGTTTTTATGCGTGAAATGGAACTTGAACCAGGAGAACCTTTATCTCTTTCCAGGTTACTGACTTCGCAGCGCAATATCCGTAATGTCAATATTGCGGATGCGGCACGTTTTAAAATATTCGGGCTCAATGAAAACGCTGAACGCGTGGACATGCTGTGTGAAATCAAGGAACGAAAGCCCTATTTCATGGAATTGGCCGCCGGATATGATACGTATCGGCAGCTATACCTGAATGCGGCCGCAGGCAATAGTAATCTGTGGGGATTAAATAAGGAATTGCGCGTTGGCCTGGAGTTGAGCCAGATCGGTTACCGGGCGGATGTGGGCCTGACGGAACCCCGGTTTTTAGGTACCCGGATTTTATCGGGGACGAGCATCTATGCCGAACAGATTGAGGAACTGAACAAGAATTTCGGCACCCGGTCCAAAGGTGCCTCTCAGGGGTTTTCACGGCCGCTGACACGATATCTTACGGCCAGTCTCAATTTTCAGCTCGAATACCGGGAGCAGTATCTTACAGACGGTCAGCTGATTGCCGAAGAAGAAGTCGATGTGTATGATCCCCGTTCCATACTGGTAATTACGCCGAGCATTGTTTACAACAGCACGGATTCTTTTGTTCAGCCCAAAAGGGGCATGCGGATCGCGGTATCCGTGGATGCCTCCAACGGGCTGAAAAATTCTCTGGATAATTTTTTCAAATATCGTCTGGACACCCGCTGCTATTATACCCCGGTCAAACGTTTGACCCTGGCCCTTCACGGCCGAATCGGCTATATTGATCCCTTTGGCGGTAAAAGCTTTATTCCTGAGGACCAGCTCTTTTTCCTGGGCGGCATCAACGATGTCCGGGGGTTTTCCGAAAACCGGCTCCGGTTTGATGTAAACAATGACCCGGTGGGCGGCCGGACGTCTATTCTCGGCAGTGCTGAAGCCCGCATTGATGTGGGGATGAATTTCGAACTGGCCGCATTCTATGATACCGGTGCTGTTCGTGATCCCTTAACCGATGACGGTTCGGACGATTTCCGGGATTCTGCCGGATTGGCACTTCGCTATATCACTCCCATCGGGCCCATCGGCGGTATGTACGGCTGGAAGCTGGATCGCCAGCCCGGCGAAAGCCCGGGGGCCTTTCATTTTGCCATCGGATATACGTTTTAAATTCGGATCAAATGGTTTAAGCGTTTTTGAAAACAAAATTGCCGACACAAACCGGAAATGCATTGCTGTGAAAATGATTACGGTTTATTCTATTATTGCATGTTATTTTAGTATCTTTGGCATTAGAATTTTATAATAATTAAGTTGGAGCCGATCAACCATGACCATATTTATTTGGATAGGGATCTTTTTTTGTCTGTCGCAGTCCGCCATGTTTTCCGGGCTGAATCTGGCTTTTTTCAGCATCACCCGTCTTCGATTGGAAATCGAGGCAAAGAATAAGAATATGGCTGCTCGCAAGGTTTTGAAAATGCGGGAGGACTCAAACTTTCTTTTGACAACGATATTATGGGGAAATGTCGGAATCAATGTTTTGTTAACGCTGCTTTCCAATTCCGTTATGGCTGGTTTTATGGCATTTGCTTTTTCCACATTCTTGATTACATTTGTTGGTGAAATTATTCCCCAGGCATATTTTTCACGCCATGCCCTGAAAATGGCAGCTCTTCTATCTCCTGTGCTGAAAATATATCAGTTTCTTTTGTATCCCGCAGCAAAACCATCGGCAAAATTATTGGATTTATGGCTGGGCAGTGAGGGGATTCAATTTTACAAAGAAAAAGCCCTCAAACAATTGATTAGGGAACATGTTACCGGTGATGTGGATGTCGATTATGTGGAAGGCATCGGCGCAATCAATTTTCTTTCAATTGATGATCTGCTTCTGAAACAGGAAGGGGAGCTTATACATCCGGATAGTGTTATCTCGCTTCCTTTCAGCAACGGAAAACCGATATTTCCAGAAATTCAAAAAATACCCGCAGACCCTTTTATTCAAAAGGTTCATCAGTCGAGTAAGAAGTGGGTGATTATTATTGATCAATATGATGACGTTCCTAAGTGGATATTGGATGCGGATTGCTTTCTCAGAAGCGTGTTGCTTGATCAATCGCCATCAGATCCTATAGCATTTTCACATGCGCCAATCGTTATAACAGACTCAAAAATTCATTTGGGACATGTTTTGAAATATTTTGAAGTGGAATCAAAGCATCAGGAAGACGATGTCATTGATAATGATATTATCCTGGTTTGGGATGATGATAACAAGCACATCATTACCGGTGCTGATATTCTTGGACGATTGTTTCGCGGCATTACAAAAATAAAGTAGATTCTCTTTACTATGGTCAAAAAACGAAAACCTCAATTGCGTTTAGGGAGATATAAAATTATAAATAAATCTTATGTCTTAAATCCTGTCTTTGCTGTCGCCATGGCGCTGCTACTGGGAATGATTGCTCAGGCAGTTGCCCATCATCTCCGGGTTCCCGGGATCGTCATGTTATTTGGAATCGGGATGTTCATGGGACCGGATATTATTGGACTAATTCTCCCCGGATCGTTGGGGCCGGCACCGAATATCCTGACCGGGTTCTCCGTGGCCGTGATACTGTGAAGCTGTAAATAGTTAATAGACAATTAAGTTTTTTTGATAAAATTGTGATCGCACGTTTTTGATCAAACCATTTTCATGAAAACTGCTGTAGAGCCGTTGCAGGGTCAGGGCTGTCAGATTCAATGCGGCCGATGACCTTTTATCAAAGATGTTGTAATTTATCTTTATTTTTTATATGCTTGATCAAAATAATTATTAAAGGAGCTAATCGATATGACTGAAAAAAAACATGTCCCCGTCCCAAAGGATACCCGTGCGTTCATCTGTGCCGATTGCGGTGCTGTTGCCCTTGATGCCAACAATATTTGCAAGGTTCAGGGTATGGGCCTGAAATCAGACTGGTGCGGTATTAAGGGTTCAAAACCGCCAAAAACCTGCAAGAACAATGTTCATAAAGAACGATGGCAGTGTCGAAAGTGTGGACAAACTTCTGTAAATCCCCTGCTGTTGTGTGAACCGGAAAAAATAGAAATTTCGGAAAAATAATTTATTGGGTTTCATAATATCTCTCAGGCAATTTCGGGATAAATGCTATAGGAATTAATTGAACCTTGATTCTTTTGCTTTTTAAAAACCAGATAATGTTGCTTTCCCCCGAATGTGAATAATTCAAGTTTAAAGATTTGATCCCGTACATACTTTTTCAGTTATTGCTATATCCATTTAAAAATCCGTTTCAGGGTTTGTTTTGTTTTTGAATCAGGGGGAGGGAAAAATAAGGATAAGGGTTTTTTTCTTACTTCCTGCCCGAATGAATCCATAATTTTTGAAAAACGTGTAAGTTTTAAGTTTCTTGCTTTCAGTGCAATATAAAGAGCAAGCCCGAAGCTCACCCATAAATTGAATGATGAAATAAGAAAAATATAAAAAAGGCAGGCTCCGATTTCAAAAATACAGGGCATATCTGCTGAAACTGCATATCCGAAATTTGCAGATGAAAATGCAACATGTCGGATGTCAAGGGGCAGGTTTGAAATATATCCTATATAGGAAGTCGTTCCAAGAAGCACACCGAAAATAAAGTTTCCTGCCAGAGCGCCGTAATTTTCGTCCATATAGTCTGCAAGTTTTGTTCGTGCTTTTAATGGCATAATTCTTTTAAGAATTGGATGGATTTTAAGCCTTTCGTCAAGGCCTATATAATTTGCTCTGTTGTCAAAAAAACCTGCCACAAGTCCGGATACAAAAAGCCAGACTCCGGCAATAGCGGCATGAAAGACTGCAAGGCTCGCAATGGGTGTGAGCTCGTGTAAAAGGTTCCTGCTTTTTTCCTCAGATATAAGTGAAATATCTGTATGGTTTAAAAAGAACCATCCTATTGAAAAGGAGAGTAAAATTGCTATTGAGACATTTCCGATAATTGCGATAAACTGTGATCTTGAAACCTGGATCAGAAGGCAGGCAAGGGGTTTGGGATTTGCTCCCCCATATTCTCCCTGCTGGAGGGCACCTGCAATTTTTGATGCAGTCATTGCAGGCTGTTTGGTTGCAACAGTAAAATGCATTATATGAATTATCATGAACCCAATGCCGTAGTTCAGGCAGACAAAAACGGTTTCCAAAAAAGGTTTTAATTCGAGCTGGGTAATTTTAATTTTTATCAGAGCCATAAGAGCAATGAAAATTCCTCCGCCGACACCCGAAAGAAACATCTGAAAATACTCTTTTCTGTTTTTTGTAATATAGTGCTCGCCGTGGTCGCTTGCATTTTCTGTAATGCTTCTGGATAAAAGCCTGATATTCTGATTTACCAGTGATCTGACGCTGTATCTCTGCTTGCTTGCGGCAACAAGCTTTGTGAAAAGTTCTACTGCCGTTTTTCTGGAAATATCCGGGGAATTGGGGTTTAAAAGATCCAAAACTCTGTTTATTCTGTCAAGGGTCTGGTCTAGTCTTTCAAGCAAATATGAAAGTGATATGCTTGTACCTTTTGTAACAGATTTTTTTCTGAAATTTTTAACTGCAAGAATGCACTGTTCCAGAAGAACCCTTGCATGGGAATCATCCTCAAGCTCTTGCAGTTCCCCTGAAATCCATTTTTCATAATTCCTGCAATACGCTGAAACCTCCCTTTGAAGTGCCACAAATGCAAAGTCTCTTTCAATAATTGCAGGTTCAATTCTTACAAGATCTTTTTCAAGTTCTTCTGCTGCAACCCAGATTGCAAGCATTTCAAGGGCATAAAGAAGTTCGTTTATGGTTTTTGAAAGGATTTTAAATTCTTCCCCCGGCTTTTGATTCCAGAGCATTCCAAAAAGATGAAGCCAGGATTCTTCAGGTATCTCTTTTACCCATTCATGATCTTTTTCTTTTTCAAAGATAATTGAGAGTGCATCTGAGAGGCTGTTTTTATTTAAAGGAGCAGGATTTATATGTTCATATATCCTGTGTACAAGCTCGCCCATAAACCCCTGTCTTGAAAAAATGCCGAGAACAGCAAAGGCAAGAAAGTAATTTGCTTTTTCAAGCCATGCACTGAGTGCTTGTCCCAGTTTTTCATCCACCTCAGGGTTTTGTTTCAGAGCATTTTCAAGTTCAAGAGTTCTTTTTTTTACATAATCTGTGTTGTCTGCAGAAGGCGGTCTTATCCACTCTGCAATTGATTTTAAAATATCAACAGGCTCATCAGTGCCAGATAAAACGGCATCAATTATTTGCGACGGGGCTTTTATTTTTTTTGAGGAAAAGAGTTTCATTTTTTTGCATGTTCCTTTACTTTTACCTTGTCCCATATTTCAATGACAGCATGATCATGGGTGCCCCCAGGCTTACGTTGCCATTTTCAGTCTATAACTTTCTAATTAATAACAATGCTGTATTCCGTATCACGTAGTCTTCCACCGCGTACCACCCACATTGACTTTTGCTGCTTCTAATCAGGTGGGGTTACACAATAAATTGTGTTGATATAAAGTCCCAAACAATGGCCCTGACACCGCCCAACTCGTCGATAATAAGGAACAGCATTCCCCATGTTGTCTGAAAATTACGCTCTTTGAATTGATTTGTAACTTTGTTCTCAATGCCGAGTTTGAAATACTGACCAATAGCAACAGCAAAAAAGAAAAGTGGAACTCCGGTGATAACTAATTGCAACTGTTCAGATTATGGACTGTATTTCAGAAGTTCTGCCATCACAAGAGCAGCAATGCTATATAAAAACGACGCTCTATGTGCCATGTCAATATATGGTTGTGCCCTATGATCGGGACTGCTCATAATTCCACGGTATTTCATAATACTTCCAATCATGCCGACAAAGAGGAAAATACCGGAAGTCGCCAATGTTATCTTTATTGAAAGATTCATTTTTCGATCTCTCTATCACTATAAAAAATACAAACAAGCCGGCTTCTTATTTGACGGAATTTTAATTCAGCACATTGCCATTTTCAGTCTATAGATTTTAGATTCACAGCAATATTGTATCGCCTATCACGAATGGTGGTATTCTAAATCGACCGTCATCAATTCCGAAAGTTGAAGAAATAAACTCGTGCTGTTTTTTTTGGGTGTTGGCTCTCTGTATTATGCTGTTGCTAAATTATAGTCATCCTACGTCGTCGCAATATCCAATTTTTATGATCCACAAGCGAACCGGATATGGAAATTCAGATTTTTACAAATGAGACTGAAAATAAGTTTTAAGTTTATCGATGACTTCAGTTGGCGAGAAGTTGTTTTGTATTTATTCTCTTCGCTGTTGAAGTCATCGGTTTATTAATTCAGGTATCTACTCAAATGCCTGATATTTTATCATAAATTTTCGGTCAATAGTGTCCTTTATCCAGAATGCAAGCCGTCCCCCGAACAAAATCCGCCATTTATGAAAAATCCCCGTACCATCTCCGAGGTTGAATATCGACAGGTACTTGCTGCCGGGAGAAAAGGGTATCAGCGAAGTTGTTCCTTCAAGTGTCTCCATCAGGTTATGAAAAAGAACCGGGTTCTGGCGGACGGCATATACGCCGACTTTGTCCAGGGGACGGTCCTGAAAGTAGATACAGTCGCCGCCACCCGGCTTCGACCACCGATTGCACAATATACAATCGTGGGCTTATCTGAGTCAATTTCATTTAAACGGTCGCCTAAATCTCCCAAAGGAATCAGTTTTGCACCGGCAATATGTCCGGTTTGATATTCCAATGGTTGTCGTACATCCAGGATCGTAAATTTTTCAGAGGGAGTATGCGTGATGAATTTTTTTGCTTCATCCGCATTAAATAACTTCACCGGAGTAAAAAATTGTTTCCATCGCATGGCATCCATCCTGTCGTTTCTAAGGGAATATGGTTAATATGATCGCTTTTAATAAAAAGGAATCGCAAAAAAACGATTTATATGTCGATGACGAAGTTCCCATCGCTCCATACCTTATGAAAAATATTGTTTTTGCAGGTTTTTTATACCATACATGAGTTCATCGGCCATTTTGATTCCTAATTGAAGCGTCTCTGGAGAATTCATATTTACATTCATTTTATCCTCCTTGTAACAATAGACTGTGAAAAAAAATATGTTACTCGCTGCTTTCAGCAGAAGCTGCAACCTCTGGTTAATTAAATTCAAAGGTAATGATGATGTCCGCAACTGTGGCACCCTTTCCCTGCTCATGTACAATCAGGGGGTTAATATCCATTTCCCTTATTTCAGGAATATCTGTGACAAGACTGGAAAGCCCGACAATCAGTTTTTCCAGTTGTTCAACGTCCGCCTTGGGTTTGCCCCGGTAACCGTTGAGTATTTCAAATCCCCGGATACTGCGGATCATTCGGCGGGCGTTGTTCCGGCCGATGGGCGCCAGTCGGAAAGTGACATTTTTAAACAGCTCTACATAAATTCCTCCCAAACCAAACATGAGCAGATGCCCGAACCCCGGATGCCTGTTCACACCGAGAATGACTTCCTGGCCTTTTTCAAGCATTTTTTCTACCAGAACCCCTGTGATTTCAGCATCCGGTTTATAGGCCTTTGCATTTCTTATAATTCCGGCATAAGCGTTTTCCACTGATTCACGGGTTTTAAGGTCTATTAACACGCCTTTGGCATCCATTTTATGAAGGATGTCCGGGGAGATAATTTTCATTACCACCGGATACCCCATTTCATCGGCAAGGTCTCCGGCGTGTTCGGGAGACGTTGCGGTTGCAAGGGGCGGCGATTGAAACCCATAACATTTTAATAATTCGCTTCCGTCATGCTCGCCAAGAATCGATTTACCGGCAGCGCGGCATTCATTCACGATTTCCCTTGCCCGTTTCCGGTCAAATATCAGTTCGTATTGCAGCATAATCGAGCGGTTCAGCCATCGGGTGGCTTCGTAGAGCTTTCCCATCGAGCGGGCGGCATCTTCCGGAAACATGTAAACGGGTACATGATGCGTCTGAAGATGCTTCACTCCTTCGGATACATCCACAACACCCATGAAACAGCAGATAATCGATTTTTCGGTGCTCTTATAAATGTTTACAATGGCTGTTGCCGTTCCTATGGCATCTGTCATGGACTGCGGTGTCAAGATCATCAGAACCCCATCAACTCCGTCATCCTGGATCACGGCCGACAGCGCATTCTCATACCGGTCACTGGAGGCATCACCGATGACATCTACCGGATTGTGGAAGTTGGCTGTGGGGGGCAGGCATTCACGAAGCAGGGCATCGGTTTTCTCTGAAAATGCTGCCAGTTTAAGTCCTGACATTTCCGTCATATCCGTGGCGATAATTCCCGGGCCGCCGGCATTGGTGATAATGGCGATACGATTGCCGGCCGGAATCCGTTGGGCGGAAAAGGCACCAGAATAATTAAAAAGGTTATCCACCGTATCCACCCGGATAATTCCGGTTTCATCAAATATGGCATTGTACACTGCCTCGGAACCGGCAAGAGAACCGGTATGAGAGGACGCAGCTTTGGCGCCGGAGGCCGTCTTGCCGGACTTGATCACGAGGACCGGGGTGGGCCGGTGTCCGGAAGTGATGTGCTTGACCTGATCCACAAAACCCGGTCGCAACTTGAGTTCTTCCATGTAAATCATCATGACATTCGTTTCCGGATCCTTGTGATAATATTCAAGAAGATCGTATTCGTCTACCCCCGCCTTGTTTCCGATGGAAATAAACTTTGAAAATCCGTATCCGCGTTCCAGAGCAAAATCGAGCACTGCAGTACACAGCGCGCCACTTTGTGAAATAAATGAAATATTACCGTATTCGGGTAAATGGGTTGAGAAACTGGCATTCAACCGAACATCCGGGTGTGGATTGATGACACCCAGGCAGTTGGGACCGACCAGTGGAATGCCGGCTTCCCGGCAGATCCCGGCGATTTCAGCTTCAATTTTTGCCCCTTCACCGCCCACTTCTTTGAAGCCCGCAGATACTATGACAATTCCCTTTACCCCTTTTTGAATACAATCCTTGACTGCCTGAAGTGCAATTTTCGGCGGCAGGATAATCATCGCCATATCAATATCATCGGGAATTTCCGTAACGCTTTCGTACGCCCGCACGCAAAGGATCGATCGTGCATTTGGATTTACAGGATAAAGCGTCCCCGTATATCCGCCGTGAAGAATATTGGCAAAAATATCGTGTCCGACTTTACCCGGAGAAGAGGATGCGCCGATAAGCGCTACTGATTTGGGTGAAAATATGGCATTTAGTTTTTCCATAAATATATCCTTATTTGTAAAAACCTTTTTATAATATGAATTCACGTTTTATGTTTACCCAGCAAGCAGCCATCCTGGGAGACTGACCCAACTTAAATTCAGCAATGGAAAATTCATTGGCCCTTTCCCTGGAATCTGCAGTCAGGAGGATGCCCATCCGATCCAGTCTCAGCGATAGTGCGTGTAAAGTCAAAAAATTTTGCGGGTGATCATATACCCGGGTGATGCGCTCAAGGTGTTCGTCGGTCACATGGAGCTGATTGTTGATGGTCTTTGTTTTAAGCTTTATATCCGACAGGATCTGAGCGGTTTCGTCAAGATCTTCGCCAGGTTCTGCTGTATTGATTTTAAATTCCAGCAGATGTTGCTGGGCTTCGAGTTCTTTTTTCCATGTCTGCAGGTCGGAGGTGTCCTGAACAGTCTGACGGCAAAGCGCAAGAAGCGCCAGGTGTTTGATTTTAAACTGTGATTCGCTGATATTTTGTGCCGGGGCATGAATTCGGCAGTCATCAAAAGAAATCGCTTTTTGAGGTACGTCCCTGCGAACCATTTCTCCGGTTTTTCCCGTGGTGAAAACGTTTTTTTCTGTCATTTTGGATGTTAGCAGGGCGATAGCCGAAGGGCTGTCATTGTTTATAAAAAAACGATTCAGGTCTTTGCATGATTTCAGCAGCGCCATGACATCTTTCTCACTTACAAATACAGCATTAATGAGCGGCTGATCATCCCATTGTTTCGGATCCAGATCAATGGGGCCGGGAATCTGGTCAATGAGACCTGAAGCATGGGAAAGGGAAAAGCTAATGGATTGCGCCAGTTTTTTTTGAAAACCGGTAACCAGGGACATCCTCGCGCAGTTTTTTTTTATGAAGGTACTGATATCGTTTACAATTTGATTTTGCAAACGGCGTTTTAAGCGTTTTGCAGAGATTTCGGCAATGAAATGCTGATAGGAATCACGTATAAGTGTTATAAGGTTCATTGTAAAACTGCTTATTTAAAGTTATTATGTTTATTCTAAAAGATTAAACTATCAGAAAGCAAGCTTGCTTTCAAATTATGTATATATTATTCAATTTATATTTGCTCAACGCGACTTTTATTTATGGCGGGGACTTTTCGGCCTTTCGTAATAAAAACAAATGCTCGGATTAAGATTAAGCTATATTTTCCGAAAGGGAAGTTATGAATGATCGTCAAGCAGAGCTAACGGCATCGGATAAAGAACTGTGGGAGTGGATTCCTACCGGTGAATTCAGATTGCCGTCTGCAACCATCCAGACGACGTTTAAAACACGGGTTCAGTCGTTTCTGAAATTGTATCAAAAGACTCCGTCGGAAAACAGTGACGGGTTTTCAAGCCCCGAGAAGCTGGAATATCTTTCATCATTTATCCTTGACCGTCTGGTTCCGGCGGTTGAATGGAAACTCCATGGGCAAAGCCTTGATTCGGTTCTGGTGCCGTGGTGCGGTTCTCCGGATAAAAAATTTGTTTTGATTCTGAATGTGCCGCACAGTGGCAATGCCGGGATTTTGAGACACTGGGCCGCAGAACATGGTTTCAGGGTTATCGACCCACCGAATCTCTCTGGTTTGTTGAAATCATCCGACGACGTCTGGTTTAAACAATTCGAAAACAGTAATTCCTGCTGGGTCCTTCCCAACCTGGAGCGATTGTATCTCCGTCATGAAGCAGGGCTCAGAATTATTCAGCGGTTTTTTCGAATGCTCCTTGCCGGAGAACTTGGGTTTGGTGTTGTGGGCTGCAGTAGCTGGGCCTGGTCATTTTTTCGTCACGCAATGGGTATTTTCGCACCCATATCGATGGTCGCAAAACCCTTTGATTCCAGTAAGCTGGCGCAATGGCTTGGTGCGATGGCATGCGGAACCTCCCGCCGTAAAATCCTTTTTCGACAGTCGGACAATGGCCGGATGGTCCTGTCGTCAGAGTCATCCGGTTCAGCAAATAAGGATAAAACCGTTGATCCGGATCCTTTTTTTAGGGATCTGGCCGCTTTCAGTTACGGCATCCCCGGGGTTGCACTTGCTTATTGGCGCGCAAGTCTTCAGGCAGAACCCGACACCCTGGATCTTGAAAAAAATACCGATGAAACAACCAGCGGTCAGTCGACGAACCATTCGACGGTTTGGGTGAAGCCATGGATAAATATCGAAAAACCAGATCTTCCGAAAAATGTAGGGCGCCATCATGCATTTATTCTTCATAGTCTGCTTTTACACGACATGTTGGATATGGATATGCTCAAAAAATTGCTGCCCGTACCTTATCCGCAAATCGGTCAAACGCTTTATGATCTTTCGGATAACGGTGTGATCGAATTTGTTGACGATCAATGGCGGGTTTCTCCCAAAGGATATCCTGTTGCCAGGGGCTTTTTAAAAACCGAGGGTTTCCTCACAGACGACTTTTCATAAACAGAATGAATCCATCAGATCAAATATCAGGTGTTTTTGCCAATTTAAACGAAGCGGCAGTGATTCAGATCATTATTATTATCGCAGCGGCAATCAGTTTAATTATATTTTTCCGGAAAATTTTCAGCTGGATAGCGGATAAATTGACCGGGCGCTATAGGCTGTATACACTGGCATCCGTTCCTGTGCTGCGTTTTTTGATCATTATCCTGGCGGTTGTGATGATTATTCCCAGAATTGTCGAACCGACTTTTGAAAACCTGGTTGCCGTTCTCGGCGCTTTGGGGCTGGCGCTCGGCTTTGCGTTTAAAGATTATGCCAGCAGTCTTATTGCCGGTGTGGTGACCCTTTATGAGATACCTTACCGGGTGGGCGACTGGATTGAAATTGACGGTGCTTACGGTGAGGTCAAATCGATTAACATGCGGACCGTTGAAATCGTGACCCCTGGAGACACGGTTGTGGTAATTCCCCATATCAAACTCTGGGACCGGCTGATTTTTAATGCCAACGACGGCACCCCGAACCTGCAATGTTCTGCGGACTTTTATTTACATCCCCGCCATGACGGCAGCCGTGTTAGAAATGCCCTTACGGACGTGGCGCTGACCAGTCCTTTTTTGAAACTGGAAAATCCGGTCAAAGTCATTGCGAAAGAAGAACCCTGGGGCACGCTTTACCGTATACGGGCGTATCCCGTATATCCTGGAGATCAGTTTGAATTCGTCAGTGACCTGACAATCCGTGGAAGAGCTACGCTCATAAAGTTGGGGGTCGAGTTTGCATCCGTCCCCTCAAACGTATGGGGGAAAAAAGCGTGAAAGATTTTCTGCAAAGTATTCTGCACCGGCTTCAGCGTGTTTTTGATATCGACGTTTTGGGCACTCGCCTGGCAGGTCTGCTGGAGAACCTTTTGGTGGCTTTTTTTATCATGGCGGCTTTTTATCTGCTGTGGCGAACCGTGCAACTGGTGATGCGTTTTACCCTCCGAAACAGAAAGTTTGACGCGACCACCGTCATCTTTATTGAGACGATCATCAAATACGGGTTATTTATCATGGCGCTGGTTCAGGCGCTTGATTCCGCCGGAATCAAAACGTCTGCAGTGATCGCCTCCTTAGGGATTGCAGGCCTGACCATCGGCTTTGCTGCTAAAGATGCGCTTTCCAATATTATCTCAGGCATTCTGATTTTTCTAGACCGGCCGTTCGTCATTGGAGATCTGGTTGAAATTGAGGGTTCTTACGGACGAGTGGAAAGAATAACGCTGCGTTCGACACGGATTGTCACCGCAGACGGTAAAATGCTTGCCGTTCCCAATACCGAAGTCATCAATAAAATTGTTGCGTCATACACTAATTTCCCGCATCTCCGGATTGACATTGATGTTACTGTCGGCGTCAACGAAGATATCGAAAGGGTCCGGCGAATTTTACTGGCGATCATAAAGTCAGACACGGATTATATGGCTGACCCGCCGCCCAAGGTTGTGGTGACTGCCCTCAACGATTACAATGTGGCTCTGGCTTTTCAGGTCTGGCTGAAAGATGAAACCCGGCACATTAAGAAACGTTATGAATTAAGAGAAAAGGTATACAATGCATTGACCTTGGAAGAGGTTGACATGCCGTTTGAGACGATTAGTCTGAATCCGGTTAATATCTCTCTGTCCGTCCAAAAATCCGAGGGAGGACTTCCGGAAAAAATATAGAAAATCATCCGGTTTATTCATTCGCGTAAAGGAGAAGGTATGCATCATAAAGATTTTGAAGTGCGGGTAATGAAATATTTTACTGAAAATATTAATTTGCCGGAATTCTGGAAAATTGCCAGAGAATGCGCGCGGGAGTTCTGTTTTTTGAGTTTTGAGGACATTATTTCAGGCGATATAGAGCTGCCGACAATCGAAGAAATAAAAGATAAAATTGCAGATAAAATTCCATACGAATTCGACAAATCCGGTTTTGTGGACAAAGGCCCGATTGATCTGTCCGGAATTGAGGAGGCTGCTTTGGGCAAAACTCTGGTTAAAATTGAATCAATGTATGAAAAATTTCACGATGCGCTGACCCTTGGTGTGGCTAAAGCAGTAAAAAAGGAAATTGCAGATTTAAAGCTGCAACTCAGCGAAGAGATCGACAGCATAAAGAAAAAATATTTATCCTGACATTATTTAAGTTTTGTCATATCTTTTAAATATTGAATATTAAATAAAAAAAGGTGATGTGCAGGATTCCAGCAAAAATCTTTGAAAAAGGAGAAACAAATGGATATTGCACATTCTGTATATCAATTTTTGGATTCCCATCTTAAGGGAATCGGAACAGTTAATGACCCGGTTCAGGTACTGGCATCATTGACTCTGTTTGTGCTGGGCTTCTTTGTCATTGAATGGCTGGTGAGATATTGCCGCCGGTTGATTCTGTCCGCCCAATCCCGTCAGAAAACGCCTGAAATCTGGCAGCTCCAGTCATTATTAACGCCATTGCGAATTGCAGCGCTCGTGGTGCTGGTTCGGTTTGTCGAATTTCCGCTGGCCCTTTCCAAAAACCTGTCAATGATCATCCATGGCGTTGAAGCCCTGTTTCTTGCCCTGGCAGCGGTTTATGCATTATTTTACGGTCTTTCCGTATTGGACCGGATGATCCGGCAAATGCCCGATGAACTCAAAGAAGCGTTTCCTTTTCAGATTTTTAAACGGCTCAAGCGGGTGCTGAAACTGGGTATTCTGATCACTGCCGGTATTGTGGTGATTTTTAACCAATCTGAACTTTTCCCGCAATGGATTTTTAAATCCAACTGTCTGGTCTGTTTTTTTATATTTGCCGTGATACTGATCGTTTTTATGGTCAGCCGCCTGATCGGACAGTTTTTTACAAAGCTGACCATGCTGTATAAGGATTCCGGCAGAAACCTGCGGCTGCGAATGGTATTGCGGGCGGCCATATGGCCCATACGGATTTTGCTGCTGGTGTTTGTGTTGTTTGCCGTGGGTGAAGTATTAACATTGCCGGAAACGTTCATTAAAATTAAAGATTCAGTTATTGGCGCGCTGACAGCGGGTGCCATATTTTTCTTTGCTTATCGGCTGCTGGATATTGTGGAGTACCAGCTTTCGCTTTACGTGAAGCGGGATGATAATCTTTTGGACCTGAATTTTGTCCAGGTTGTACGACTGATCGCACGTTTTGTAGTGGTGATTGTCGGATCCATTTACGTGGTGCGGGCATTGTCAGGAAAACCCTTGACCGCCATTTTTGCGGGCCTCGGCATCGGCGGCATCGCCTTTGCCCTGGCCGCCCAGGATACGCTAAAGAATCTGCTGGGCGGGGTCATGATCATGATGGATAAACCCTTCAATGTCGGAGAACGGGTGGTGGTGGAAGGTTCTGACGGCGTGGTCGAAGAAATCGGTTTTCGTTCCACGCGTGTCAGAACCCTGACCGGTCACCTGGTGACGGTTCCGAACGAAAAAATGGCCGGCAGCCGGGTGGAAAATATCGGTAAGCGTCCCCATATCCGGCGGTTGACTAACATTACGATCACCTATGATACCCCGGTTGAAAAAGTTGAAAAAGCCATTCAGATCATTCGCGATATTTTAAATGAACATAAAGGAATGCATCCTGATTTTCCGCCCCGGGTCTTTTTTAATGAATTTAATGATGCATCGTTAAATATCATGATGATTTACTGGTTTCACCCCAATGATTATTGGGCTTTTATGGAATTTACCGAGTCCGTGAATTTAAATATCATGCGGGCATTTGAGGCGGAAGGGATTGAGTTTGCCTTCCCGACGACCACGACATATCTTGCCCAGGACGACCGGCGGCCCCTGGATATTAAATTTTCGGTCAACCCGATTATTTCATAAAATTAAAGTATATACCCGGTTTAATGTTTTATCGGCATGAGCGGTTGGTTAAAACACATAAGGAGATAGCAGGATGGATGATAACGGGCTTATATTTGCGAGAATTTTAGACGGTGCCGGCGGCGGCAGGAAAATCGACTGGGAAGACTTGGAAAAATGGACTCCGGAGAGGGGAGTGCTCTGGGCTCATCTGGATTACACCAGCAAAGCAGTTCAGCAATGGCTGAAGGAAGAAAGCGGTCTGAGCCCGCTGACCTGTGAAATTCTGATGGAGGAAGACACCCGGCCCCGGGTGCTGACGTCGATAGACGGCCTTTTTCTGATTCTGCGTGGTGTCAACTGCAATCCTGGGTCTGATCCGGAGGACATGGTGGCCTTGCGCATGAACTACAACGAAAACCGGATCATCACCATGCGCCAGCGGCGCGTTATGGCCATTGATGATATCAACAAGGCCATTGAATCAGGGGATGGGCCGACCCGTACCGGAGAATTCCTGATCATGACTGTTGAGCGGATTGTAGACCGGATGGGGGATGTGGTCGCGGAAGTTGATGAAGGGGTTGACGATCTGGAAGACACAGTCCTTTCGGCTGAAAGTTATGAATTGCGGCCTAAAATATCGAAATTGCGGCGTCAAAGCATCAGTCTGCGCCGCTATATTGCTCCGCAGCGGGACGTGCTCACAAGATTATCAAATGAAAATATTTCCTGGCTGACGGATAAGGATAAGCTGCGGCTGAGGGAAAGCGCTGAAAGAACGGCGCGGTTTGTTGAAGATATTGACTCTGCCCGGGACCGGGCTGCCATTATTCAGGAGGAATTGAACAACCGGCTGTCCGAACAGAACAACAAGGCCATGTACCTGCTGTCTATCGTGGCAGCAATTTTTTTACCCTTGGGACTGCTGACCGGTCTTTTAGGGATTAACGTCGGCGGTATCCCCGGTTCGGAAAATCATTGGGCATTTGCCTTCGTCTGTCTGATGCTGGTGATCATTGCCGTTTTTCTCCTTTCGATTTTTAAACGCATTAAGTGGCTGTAGCAAAACGTTCTCTGGAAAAAAATACGGTGAATTTTCACCCGGCACTGGAGAAAGTATGATGAATTTAACCTTATAAGGCGGACTTCAGATGATTTCCTATGTTTTAATGGTCGTTGGTTTTATTTTTCTGATTAAGGGGGCGGATTTTCTGGTGGCCGGCGCCTCATCCGTGGCACGGCGGTTTAATGTCTCTGACCTGGTCATCGGGCTGACGGTGGTGGCCTTCGGAACCTCAACCCCGGAGTTGTTTGTCAGTATTATTGCCAGTGTGAAAGGCAGCACACAGATTGCCATTGGAAATGTACTGGGAAGCAATATCGCAAACATACTATTGATTCTCGGTGTCTCATCCATTATTTATCCACTGTCGGTAACCCGGGGAACAGTATTCAAGGAAATTCCGTTCAGCCTTCTGGCCGCCGTTGTTTTAGGTGTCATGGCAAACGATCAGCTCATCGATAAAGCTTCGGTGTCAGCCATTACCAGAATCGACGGGATGATACTTTTGTGCTTTTTTTTAATCTTTTTGTATTATTCTATTTCCATTGCCAAGGCGATTGACGGTATGGCCTCTCAGCTGTCGCCAATACCCCACGGATTGATGAAATCAAGTGTCATGATCGTTGCCGGGTTTGCGGGCCTGGGGTTGGGGGGCAAATGGATTGTGGACGGGGCCGTAACTCTGGCCTCGTCTTTTGGAATGAGTGAGTCTTTAATCGGTTTGACGATCGTTGCAATAGGCACGTCATTACCGGAACTGGCCACATCTGCCGTGGCGGCATATAAAAAAAATACGGATATTGCCGTGGGGAATGTGGTGGGTTCCAATATTTTCAACATTCTGTTTGTTCTCGGGATCAGTTCCACGATCAAGCCCCTGCCGTTTCAGCAGGCCAGCAACACGGATATCTGGATGGTTGTTTTATCCAGCGTATTGCTGTTCGGGTTCATGTTTTCTTTTAAAAGAAGGTCGCTGGACCGGTGGGAAGGGGCCGGGCTGTTGCTACTGTATTCGATATATATCGGGCATCTTGTCGTAGGGGTATGATTTTATAAAAAAAATATCATACAGGGCTCTGGCTGAAAAGATCTTCGTTCTTATCAATTATCCGGAATTTTTGATTTTGTTTCAAGAATATGTCAGCGGTATATTTGAGAGTCGTTATCCGATAACCGGAACTATTTGTTTTTACATCGTTTAATTTATTCGGTGGGCTGCTTTATTGATATTTTTTTTTACCACGATAAAAACAATTTGAATAGTTTAAATTATTATGGGAAGCATGACGCAAAAAATAATCAATAACAGCCGGGGAATGACTATCCGGGTTGCATAATTCCGGATTGAATTGCATAAAACGGATACATCCGTGGCAGCCTGTAGAGTCAAATTAACAAAATTTCGGAATAACAGAGAAAGTAGAGCATAATCAATGATTGATACAAAAATTACATCTTCAATACCCTGGAATATATTTCTGATAACCGCCGGTTCGGCCATTATTGCCTTAGCGTTAAAGGGAATTGCATTTGAACACGCCTTTATTCCCGGCGGCATTTTCGGGGTCTCTTCCCTGGTTTACTTTGCCGGTGGAGTGGGCCGTATCAGTATATGGTACCTTTTATTCAATATCCCGTTGTTTCTTGTTGCCTGGAAATTTATCAGCAAACGGTTTCTGCTCTATTCACTGTATTCGATGTTCTTTTTTACCGGTATTTATGCGGTGCTGGATGTGGATTTTCAAATTCGTGATCAGCTTTATGCGGCGGTAACCTGCGGCGTTCTTTCAGGGCTGGGGGCCGGAATTGTCTTAAGATCGCTGGGTTCCAACGGCGGATTGGATGTTATGGGGGTGCTGTTTTACCAGAAATTCAATATCGGCTTAGGGAAATTTTATTTTTTCTTTAATATGGTCTTGTATGCATTCAGTTTTGTATTTTTTGAAAATGACCTTGTGATTGCCTCCATGATCATGCTTTTCTGCACCTCGTTTGCAATGGACTATGCCCTGTCCATGTTCAGCCAGCGAAAAGTGGTGCTGGTGATTTCGGACAGACCCAAGGAAATCTCGGCCATGGTCAATGACCAGTTTAAAATGGGATCAACGCTTTTAAACGGCGTCGGCGGCTATTCCGGAACACCGAAACAGATCGTTTTAACAGTTATCAATAATATTCAGCTGAAAAGACTTGAGGAAATTGTCTTTACCATTGATCCGGCAGCCCTGTTTATTGCTGAAAATACATTCTCAGTCATCGGTTCCAATGTGGGACGCCGGAAGATATACTGATTTATGAGGTAGTTATCCTAAAAAAAACTTTTCATGAGAATTGCGGGTTAACTCAGATGCGGGTTATAGCTTGAAGTTAAGTGTTCCGGTTGATATGAGACGTCTGTGAATTGAGAACAGACTATAACCCGGTCTTCGGATCTTACATGCTGACCAGCTGTCATCTGCAACTTTTACGAGAAAAAGAAATGATTCTTCAAACGATCTATAAAGAACTGCCATCAGCCGTTTCATTAGGTTTTAACAGTATTAATCGAATCCGCCAGACAGCAACCGCCCTGGGTAAAACCGGGCTGGAGTGGGTGTTTGACGGTCAACCGTCTCCGCCTGTCTTGATGCGGAAAACATTTGAGCGACTGGGCGCGACGTATATCAAGCTGGGGCAGCTGATTGCCAGCTCGCCGTCGCTCTTTCCGGACGAATATGTAAAAGAGTTTCACAGTTGTCTGGATCAGACAGAGCCGGTGCCGTTTAATCAGATGCATAAAGTTTTGAAAAACGAACTGGGCGCCGGTTATATGGGAGAAATTTTTGATGATATTGATCCGGTTCCCCTGGCTTCCGCCTCCATTGCCCAGGTATATGCGGCTAAGCTCATCAGCGGTGAAGATGTCGTTATTAAGATTCAGCGGCCCGGGGTGAAAAACATTCTGTCGACGGATTTAAATTTTCTGTATTATTCCGCGGTGATTTTTGAACGTCTGGTTCCCCGCCTGCAGCATATTTCTCTGGCCGGCATTTTATCGGAAATCCGCCGGACCGTATTTGAAGAATGCGATTTTTTTAAAGAAGCTGAGAACATCAGGACCTTCTCAGCGTTTCTAAAGTCGTCCGGCAATACGCGGGTGGTAACACCCCTTTTATATCCCCATGCATCATCCAGGCGGGTGCTGACCATGGAACGGCTTCACGGGATCCCTTTAACGGATCGAGAACTGTTTTTGAAATCAACCGATCATCCGCAAAGGATTATAGGGGCAGCTTTTGAAACCTGGCTTTCCAGTATCGCCGGATGTGAACTGTTCCATGCGGATCTGCATGCCGGCAATCTTTTGATTTTAGACGACAGCCGGGTCGGTTTTATTGATTTCGGAATTGTGGGGCGAATTTCGGAAAAGACCAGGGAAGGCGTTATGTCATTGATTCAGGGTATGATGATCAAGGACTATATGTCCATTGCCGAATCCATGCTGGTCATCGGCATGACCCGGAGAAAGGTGGATACCGCATTGCTCGCAAAAGACCTGGAAGATTTTTATAATGCCGGTGAATCATTGGCTGAAGAACATTTTCCGGTTTCCGCGACAGATCCGGCGTATCCGGCAAACATGGATGAACCGGAGCAGATCCTGCTGGAAATGGTCCGGATCGCTGAAACCCATGGCATCCGGTTTCCGCGTGAATTCACCCTTCTATTAAAACAGTTTCTGTATTTTGACAGCTACGGAGATCTCCTTTTTGACATGGATATGATGATGGATGACATGATGCTGGACATGGAGGCGTTTACCCGGAAGCTGGACTGGCTGGCATAGTTTTAATGATTGTTTCTTTTTTATGGGGCAGGATAGTTGTGATGGGGGGTGTAGATATTTTAACCACAATATGCCCGATGTCCTGAAAACTTGAAGACTGCTTGATTAGTGTCGTAGTATTACTGATGCGCACAAAAAAGCAGACTGCATTGATATCCGCTACAGCATTGTGACCGCTCTTCAATTCATCAACAGCCTTTATCCTTCCTCGGTTTCCAATGATCGACAATCGCCCCAATTTTTATTCGGCATCGTAATTGTGAAAATAATATTGTTATCCCGCCGTGTTTGCGCTATCTTTGTCGGAAGTTACTGAATCCATATGAGAAAAATCTTCCCTATGATACAAGGTGGTATCCGGTGAGTGTAAAACCAAGTTATGAAAAGTTGGTACAAAGACTCAGTGAAGTTGAAAAGAAATTTGCCGCAAACAGGGGGGCCGAGGATGCACTGCGGTATAATGAGGAGAAGTACCGCCAGCTCTTTGAAAGCGAGTCGGATGCTGTGATGATTTTTGATGGGACGACCGGACGGTTTGAAAATGCAAATCAAGCGGCATTAAATCTTTATGGGTATTCCAAAGACGAGTTTCTGGCCTTAGCGGTTGAAGATATCTCCGCCGAGAAAGAAAAAACAAGATGTGCCGTTCAAAATATTAAAGACGAAATCACCGATAGTCTTCGGGTGCCGGTGCGTTTCTTTCAAAAGAAAAATGGGACAATTTTTCCGGGTGAAATTGTCGCCGGAGTGTTTATTTCAGGCGGGCGCAAAAAGATCATCGGAGCTGTGCGCGATATCGCGGATCGCATACAGATGGAAACGCAGTTGAGCAAGAGCGAAGCCAAATACAGAAAGATATTTGAGAACATTCAGGATGTATTCTTCCAGACCGATTTTTCCGGGAATATCATTGAAATAAGCCCGTCAATAAAACGATATACTGGTTTTACGCGTGAGGAGATGATCGGTCAGTCTGTACTGAAACTATACCACAATCCGGCAGACAGAAAAAAGCTCCAGGAAACAATTTTAAAAACAGGGGAAATCATCGATTATGAACTTCAATTAAAATCAAAAAATAATCGGAAAAACAATCGATTGATATATGCCTCCCTCAATTCGCGTATCCTTTGTGATGATGCCGGGAAACCGATTGGCTGGGAAGGATCAGCACGGGATATTACCGAGCGTCGGCATGTACAAGAAAAACTGCAGGAATCTGAAGAAAGATATCGAAGTCTGGTAGACAACATTGGCATCGGCGTGGCCCTGATCAGTCCGGATATGGAAATTTTGACCATAAACAATCAGATGAAACAGTGGTTTCCTTATATTGATACGTCAAAGCATCCGGTATGCTATCAGGCCTATAATGATCCGCCCCGCGAAAGCGTGTGCCCCTACTGCCCGGCGATTAAAACATTACAGGATGGTGAGATGCATGAATCCATCACCGACACACCGATTGGAGATCAAATTCTTCATTATCGGATCATCTCATCTCCCATCAAAGATCATACAGGCAAGGTGGTTGCCGCCATTGAGATGGTTGAAGACATCACCGAGCGTAAGCGGACCGAGAAGCATATTCAGAACCTGTCCCATCAGATCCTGAATGCTCAGGAAGCGGAGCGCCAAATGATTTCCAGGGAGCTGCATGACAGTGTGGCTCAGGACCTTTCCACGTTAAAAATATCCCTTGAGATGCTTTTTGACAGTCAGTTAAAATTGCCTCGTAATACAACACAAAAACTTTCAGAATTATCCAAAATACTTAATCGATCAATTTCCACCGTTCGAAATTTGGCATATGATTTACGCCCTCCGGGATTGAAGGAATTCGGGCTTCTCCAGACGCTTTCCACGTATTGTGAGGAATTTGCAAAAAATACCGGGATAAATGTGGCGTTCTCTCCGGCCGGCTTGAAAAAAGTAATGATGGATTCTTTTATTGAAATCAATCTGTACCGTTTGGTTCAGGAAGGGCTAAACAACGTCTGGAAGCATGCCGATGCAGTCCGGGTGACAGTTAAGCTGGTGGGCGCATATCCGGAGATCATTCTCCGCATTGAGGACGACGGTAAGGGGTTTGACATAGAGGCGCGAGCGCATGCCTTAGACAGTGAAAGAAGGATGGGCCTTCGAAGTATGAAAGAGCGGGTCAAACTGCTGCAAGGCCAAATGACGGTTCAATCACGTCCCAGCAAGGGCACCAAAATATATATAAAATTTCCATTTAAAGAAGATATCAATGCCTCATAAAAAACGAATCATCATCATTGATGATCATCCTTTTTTTCGGGAAGGTCTCAAGTCGATTATCGGACAGGATGCCGGGTATAAAGTGGTGGGGGAAGCAGGCACCGGCAGTCAGGGCCTTCAAAAAGTCAGAGAATTAAAGCCGGATCTGGCATTGGTGGATGTGTCGCTGCCGGATCAAAGCGGCATTGAATTGATCCGTGAAATTGTAAAAAACTCCCCCCAAACCCTTGTCATAATTGTCAGCATGCATTCCAAAATCGACTATATCGTCAAAGCATTTCAGACCGGGGCCAAGGGATATATTGTAAAAGAATCAGCCACGGACATGCTTTTGAAGGGAATGAGTCAAGTCTTGCTGGGAAACTATTTTATGGACACTTCAGTTTCTCATCAGGTGGTAAAAAAACTGGTTGGCATGCCGCCCAGAGAGACCGGCGCGACCGATACCGGTTATGATGCGCTAACCCCCCGGGAGCAGGAGGTCGTGATCCTGATGGCTGAAGGGCTATCCATAAAGCAAGTGGCCGCCAGGCTATTCATCAGTCCAAAAACGGTTGAAAATCACCGCGCCAATATCATGCGCAAACTCGGGCTGCAAAGTACCATCGAACTGGTACGTTATGCCGCAAAAATCGGCCTCATCGATATTGATCTCTGGAAAGAATAACCCCACATCACCATCCCATCCAATCGGATATCCTATAGGGGAAATCCCCATATAGGATATTTCCCCAGAATAAATGAGGCGCTCCCCTTATGGACAAAATTAGTAAAATCAGCAAATAATAAAACTCAATTAATTTATTTCGACACACCATATCAGATATTTCCATCATGTAGCTTATTAAGCAAACCAGCCGTGATTTCCGGCTTCAGGAAGCGGCTATTTTTACATGCACTTATTAAATAAAACCGAAATCCGAATTTGATTGAAATGCCAGACACGACAGCAGACGCAAACGTTAATGTGCCGGACCTGGCACATTTTATTCGAAGCGTTCAGCGGCTTGAGGGTGACCCGGATTGTTTCGGAACAGCAACAAGAAAGTGTGCCCGTACAGACTGTCTGTGGCGGGAATATTGCCTGAAAGAAACGCGTAATAATATGAAATAAAGATAGCGGGAGTCTGATTTATTGCCGTATGGTTGATATGGACAGTGCTTTCCGGTTTAAAAATACATATAAAACGGTTCATTCACTCAAAAATGAATCGCTTCGGACCGTTAAACAGTATTTTTTTGACCGGTTCTGATATTTGACTAAGATTGTTTGAGCACGTGGAGTAAAATTCATTCCTGCTTTTTTCCATCCATTTGGACTGGGGAATGTTCCAAAAAAAATATGTCTCCGCTAGTAAACAGGATCATCATATTCTTTTTATTCTAATCTCTCAATAACCGATACGATTTAAGGAGAAGAAACGATGAAAGAGTTGATCAAGTATATTGCCCAATCACTGGTTGACGATCCAAAACAAGTAAAGGTGGAAGCGATAGAGGGACACCACTCTTCTGTTATCGAATTAAAGGTTGCCAAAGAAGATTTGGGAAAAGTTATCGGGAAGATGGGCAAAACAGCTCAAGCGATGCGATTGATCTTAAGCGCGGTGTCAGCCAAGGGAAAAAAAAGAGCGGTTTTGGAAATTTTAGAATAACCTCGTGGGAACAAGGGATTTGTTTGATAAGGCGTTTAACTGTTTTTCATACCGTGGGGCTCACGATTTTTTTTAGAGTCCATCAGCTGTCAGGGACAAAAAATGATAATTGCGATTGATGGAACAAGTGGTTCAGGGAAAAGTACACTTGCTGAACTAACTGCAAAAGAGCTATCCTTTGATATCCTTAATACAGGACTGCTCTATAGAAAAATAACAAACTCTTGTCTTGCAAATAATATCAATAAAGAAAACATAGTCGAGATTATAATGCTGGCAACTGATTTTGATTTTCATCAAGAAATTGAAGGATTGCATTCTGAAAATGTATCACAAATGGTGCCATTTATATCAAAAATTTCGGCAGTAAGAAGTGAAGTGAGAAAATTCCAACAAAAGATAGCAAGGAATAAAGATATTGTAATTGAAGGCAGGGATATAGGGACAGTGGTATTCCCGAATGCTGATTATAAAATATTCATAACAGCATCCATTGAAGAAAGAGCAAAGCGAAGACATCTGCAAATTAAGCAAATAGAAAAAATTAAATTAGAAGAAATCATGAAAAATATTAAGGCCAGAGATTTTAAAGATGCGCACCGAATGGAATCACCATTAAAAATTCCAAAAGATGCCTATATATTGGACACAACAGGAAAGACAGTTAAAGAAACCTTAAAAGAAGTTTTCGAATATCTAAATTTTTCGCATATCGACAAGTCCCGGTTGAAGGGGCAAGCCTTTTCGCAGTCTAATGTTAAAAACAAGACTGCTTGATACTGAATTTTGGCGGCTACCAAAAAATCAACAATTCCTTTTAAATCTTCGCAAGCTGCTCAAGCATGTTGTCATAGCCGGGGGCGACATTTTCCCATAAATAAGATTCCATTTCCCGGGCAAGTTTTTTGCCTGGCTCTTCATATGCCGTCACATCTGAGAGAATTCGGGCAAGCTTTTCAATTAAATCGTATTTATTCTTGTACAGAAATTGTTCATGAAATTCTTCGGAAAGTATCTCCGGATATGCCAGCCGGTTGGGCAGCAGCGGGATGCAGCCCATGATCATTGCTTCGATCACGGACATGCCGAAATTCTCCTGTACAGCCGTGCTGATAACAATGGTTCCTGCTTTCAGCCAGTCGATATATTCGGCTCTGGAAGGGACATATCCGAAGGCAACGATTTTATCGCCAAAGATTTTTTGTGCCTGGAAAAACTCTTCCGGAATTTTGCCGAAATTTTCGCCCATCAGCGCCAGCTTAAAATCAAATCCCTGCTCCTGAAGCGCTTCAAGCACATTAAAAAACAGCTGATGATTCTTATCAAATCCCCACCGGTGGTTCCAGATGATCAGAGGCGGATCTGCTTGTTTTGCAAAATGAATTTCAGGAGCCAGAGGCAGGGTGATGCCGGGATAAAGCACGTTTGATTTTTGACGGATTTTTTCGGCAATCCCTTTGGGTTGAAAATCACGTCCTCTGTTTAAAAACTCCGGCACGGCATTTAAAAAGGCATCTCTGTGCATTTTTGAATTAAACAGCACCATATCCGCTGCAAGGGCTGTGGTAATGTTTATCATGCCAAGCATAAATACGCTTTTGTCTCCGACCGGCTGGGGATATGTCAGCTGGTTTTCATGGAAATAAACCATGACCGGCGGGCATCTCGGTCCCATTAGCGCCTTGAAATCCGCCAGGTTGAACAGGTCGGTGACGATAATGCCGTCATATATGTCAGGGGTCGGGATGTTCTCCGCCATATAAAGGGCTGCCCCGAGCATGCGCCAGCGAAAGTTTTCACCAGGCATTTCAATGAGGTCAATCGTATGTGAAGAATGATCCTTCAGTCCGTTGGCGAAAAGGGCATGGGAACCGATGGAAAATGATTCAATAAACAGATATTTCAACTTTTTTCCTGGTTATTTTTTTTTCTTAGGCTTTTTCTTTTTTTTGCGTCTTGGCCGGTTTTCATGAGTTTCAATCAACGTCTGGATATCGTCTACGGCTGAGGTCGTTTCAATGGTATGGGCGTAATCTGCTTTACTGGTTTTGATCACCTCAATGTCTTTGTTTAAAAATGCCTGGATTTCCAAAAGGCGTTCTTTTTCCTCGGTACTGCAGAACGAGACGGCAATGCCTTTATTGACCCCCCGGCCGGTTCGGCCCACGCGATGGACATAGTTTTCCGCCTTGTCCGGCAGGTCATAATTGATGACATAATTCACATCGGCAATATCAATTCCCCGGGCGCTGACATCGGTTGCAATTAAAAGATTGAAGTCCCCGTTTTTAAATTTTTGCATCACATCCGATCGGCTGCTTTGTTCTTTTTCACCATGAATGGTAGATGCGGTTATCTGAACTCTTTCCATGGCCTTTGCCACGCGCTCGGCGCGCACCCGGGTTCGGACAAAGACGATAAGTTTGCTGTCCGGATGATCTTTGATGAATTTTTCCAAAAAAAAGCGTTTGTCATCCATTTCCACAAACATGACAAAGTGGGAAACATTTTTTGAAACCGGGTCTTCCGGAGACACCTGAATCCGAATGGCGGAAGTTTTTACCTGGGAAAACGCCAGTTTTTTGATTTCCTTGTTGATGGTGGCGGAAAAAAACAGGGTCTGATGTTTGCGGGTGAGCATTTTTTTTACATATTTTATATCTTTGATAAACCCCAGATCCAGCATGTGATCCGCTTCATCCAAAATAAGGGTGTCGACATTTTCCAGTCGTATATATCCCTGGCTGATCAAATCAAACATGCGCCCGGGCGTGGCCACAAGGATATCAATGCCGTCCTGCAGCTTTTTGATTTGGGCATCCTGTTCCACACCGCCGTAAACGGTGAAGGCTTTGGCTTTGGTATGCCGGGCCAGAGAATTAAAGACATCGCCGATCTGAACTGCCAGTTCCCGGGTCGGCACCATTACAATGCATTTGATGCCGTAAGACCGTTTACTGCTTTTATTCGTGTGAATCTTGTTAATGACCGGGATGGCAAACGCCGCTGTCTTGCCGGTGCCTGTCTGGGCAATGGCAAGAACGTCTTCGCCTTTCATGATCGACGGGATGGATTTATATTGGATATCCGTGGGCCGCTTAAAGCCGAGCTGGACAAGGTTTTTTTTTATTTCTTCTGAAATATGGTAATTCTCAAACTTCATAATGCCTCTTTATTTTCGAATGTATGATTATTTTTGAGTCAAGCGGTTAAAAATTAATAACACCCGATTCAGGTTTTAAATACATTTGAAATAACTTAAACACAACATTGAAATTTTCAGGCGTTAGCATTTAACGGATGCGATATTTGAGATTGGCTTGATTGCTTTTGAATCATCTATTTGACTTTCTTTTATGCATTACTGAAGCAAATTTTAAATCAAATTTCTTATTGTCCATGATTCATTCGGGTGTTATAAGTATTTGCTTAAAACTTTATTTTTGAATAAATTATAAATCATATCAAGAGTTAATGGAGGAAAATAATGAAGGTTGCAAATTTATATAAGCAAGCAGGGGATAAACCGGTTATTTCGTTTGAATTTTTCCGGGCCAAAACCGAAAAATCGGCACAAAACCTTGAAAAAGTCCTGGATCTGCTGTCTGAAACCAAACATGATTATATGTCGGTGACGTTTGGTGCCGGGGGATCAACACGTGACGGATCCTATGAATTGATTGATAAACTCAAAAAAGACCGCAGCCTTAATGTCGTGGCATATATCGCCGGTGTTGGCATGGGTCCGGATGATTTGGCGCAGGTACTGGATAAATTTCAAAGTCAGAGTATTGAAACGGTTTTTGTTATCCAGGGGGATGAGCCCCAGGACGATGTCTCCTTTAAGCCCCATGCGGACGCATTGGCCCATGCCTCGGATCTGCTGGCGTTTATTAAAGACCGGTATGATTTCTGTCTGGGGGCCGCCGGTTATCCGGAAGGGCACATTCACGCACAAAGCCTGGAAAAAGATATTGAATACGCCAAGCTGAAACAGGACAATGGTGCCCAATATATTGTGGCCCAGTATTTCTATGACAACCGGTTCTTCTATGAATATGTCGACCGCTGCCGGGAAATCGGGATCACTATCCCCATTATTCCGGGTATTATGCCGATTTATACGGTCAAACTTCTTGAAATTCTTACCAGCGTTTGCGGATCATCCATTCCGGATGAGGTCCGGAACGGATTGGACAGCATATCGGCTGATGATAAGGAGGCGGTGGTTCAGTTCGGCATCGAGCTTGCCACACAGCAATGCAGAGATTTATTGAAACACGGTGTTCCGGGTCTTCATTTTTATACAATGAACCGTGGAAAATCAGTAAATGCCATTGTCACAACGCTTCAGAATGAAGGGCTGTTGTAGTCATGACAGCTGACCGGCTGGCAAAGGCCTTTTTTAAACGGTGATTTTGTTTTAATTGATTTGCTTGTCATTCCAAATACAAGCCGGCTAAACACAAGACTGACATACCGGATCAGGTAAGGGCTTGGGGTTTAAATATTGATTTTCCCCTTGCCCTTCACCCTGACCGAGCCGGCTTGTTCTTCTCTCAGAAAAGACTTCACTTTAATTCCTTATTTTCATAATATTATAAAAAGACCTGTGACATATCCTGCTCTGCCTCAAATCCGGATTTGTCATCAATGTATCAAATGAAGAAGGATGGTGTTACTATACCATTCTGGAATTAGAATTCGGAAAGGCGGAGCATTTGTTTGACTGATGATTATGATAATAAGCAGGAGAAGGATTATGACTTCCAAAATCATTTCGTGTTTTATGCTGATCAGTGTTTTCTGTCTGTTGAACGTCACGGGCGGTGAGGCTGGTGTAAAAAACATCCCTCCGTCTGAGGCCTGTAATCTTTTAACCAGTTTTGGTTTGCCTACTTTAGGCTGGAAGATTTTTTTGGATAATGAATGCGGATGTTCCAGTCGTCAAATATCCCTTGGTTCTGGAAATCCCTTTAAAAATGTAATCTCATACTATGTGGAAGGCGTCGGGCAAACCGTTAATCAAATCCGGTTGATTGTCAGTGTCCTTAATCCGGATGAATCAAAAATCGCGCATGCCGAATTTCAAAAAGCCGCACAGTTTCTGATCAGGAAACTTACCCCAAGGCCTGTGCCTGAAAATTTTTCACATGCAATTGCAAACGGCGGGAATCAGATATTTTTAGCTGATGGGTTTCTCTTTGAGGTTGCGCGAAAAGAATGGACAATGAATACGGATTGGAGAGCCCATCCATGTTATGAAATAAAGCTGGTTATCCGTTAAGAAACAGGGGACGAAAATCCGGGACAGGTAAATGAATTGGTGGTAATGTGGATCAAAAAATTTCGGAGATCTGATTCTGATAAATTATGTGGTCCACCAGTCCAGAATTGATTGGTCAAACATAACGCCAATCCCGGTTTTATCAACCCTGGCGATTTCTCCGGTTATTTTCATATGCGCTTGTTTGTTCGGATGGTCAAAGGAGAGTATTACATGATCACCCTGTGAAAATTTCGGCAGGATGCTTTTGGGAGATTCAATAAATACGCCGCTGGCGCTCAGGTTTACAGCAAAACCGTTGTAAAGACGATCGCTGACTGAATAGTCGATATTTATTAAATAGTCCTGCCGGTTATGTTTTCTGCGGATATGATTTTCCTGACCCTGCTGCTTGCGCTCCACTTCCGTCAGAAGCCTGCGTCGGTCTTCCAACGGCATTTTCAGGATCAGCCCGAAAAGTTTTGAGGTAATCATTGAAATGTTTTTATTTTTGTCGGAGGTATTCATCAGGATAGACTCATTTAAACAAAATTATTTAAAATGATTTTATTTAAAATGTTAGATAAATATTATAAAAAAAATTGTCGAATGTCAATTTTTTTTGATTTTTCGACCCGTCTCGCCGATTCGCGCAAAAGCTTCCAGGGAAAAAGCAGCCTGAAAAATATTTTTTAAACAGATTTTTATTTTTCTTCCGCTGTTATGTCAGAAATTGTCTTGTTATGTTTCTAAACAGTTTTGGAATATGTTGATTTAAAAACGTAATAAAAATTTTTCGGGATTTTGGCCCCATGCAGCAGTATGACATGTAATCATTGAAAAATTTTTCCGCACCAAATGCGATAACATGCGCTCTGTCGCTGTCGTATTTAAATACATGTTTAAAGTTTCGGGAACGGGTCCGCAGGCCGAGCGAAAGAAAGCGAAAACGGATGTTCCGGACATCAATTAAAGCAAGGCTGGAATCCTGGATTTCAGTGGCATCCGCAGACCCGTCAGCCGGTTTTAATTTTTCTTGACAACCGGATCATATTTTACAACACATAAAGATGTTAGGGGTGTTGCGCAGCAACTGAGAACCCGAATCCCGGGTAACCCTTCGAACCTGATCAGGATAATACCTGCGAAGGGAAACGATAAATTTCTATGGGAATAGTGGGTTGCCCCATGTAGACCGTTTCTCTTTGCCGGGAAACGGTTTTTTTTGTTTTAAGGCCTATGGCTTAGCATAACCATAAAGCTTAATTGAAAATATTTATAAATTAAAGGAGTAGCTCGCATGGCATTGGATGAAGTTATTATCTCAAAAGCAATCATCGATCGATATTATGAAAAATTAATCAATAATCTTGAAACAGACGTGGCCATCGTGGGCGGCGGTCCGTCAGGTCTGGTCGCCGGGTACTTTCTTGCAAAAGCAGGTAAAAAGGTGGTAATGTACGAACGAAAATTAAGTATCGGCGGCGGCATGTGGGGCGGCGGCATGATGTTTAATGAAATCGTTGTGCAAAAAGACGCACTGCATATTTTAGAAGAGTTCGGTATCCGGTTTAGAGAATTTCAGGAAAATTATTATACCGCAGATGCCGTGGAAGCCATTAGCTCTTTGACTGCAAAAGCGGTTCAGGCGGGGTTGACCATATTTAACTGTGTATCCGTAGAAGATGTGATGATGCGCCCGGAAGGGATTACAGGGCTCGTCATTAACTGGTCCCCGGTTGAAATGGCCGGCCTGCATATTGACCCGCTGACTGTCCGGTCGAAGTTTGTTGTGGATGCCACCGGCCATGCCACGGAAGTCGTGAAGGTCGTAGTCCGTAAAGTCCCGGGAGAGCTGATGACGTCCAGCGGAAAGATTGAAGGTGAAAAGTCCATGTGGGCGGATCATGCGGAAAATCAGACCATCGAAAATACCTGTGAGGTCTTTCCGGGGCTCTATGTGGCCGGAATGGCGGCCAACGCAACAGCCGGCGGCCCGAGAATGGGGCCGATATTCGGCGGGATGCTGCTTTCCGGAGAAAAGGTGGCTGCTGAACTGGCCGGCCGGCTTTAATGGGTGCTGCGGTTTAAACGAGTCCATTATTTTTAACGGATAGTAATGCATAACTGTTTAGTTTAGCGAATTTAAAATCCAACGGATTTGATTTGCCATTAACGATTTTTTAATGGATTATATTAGTTTTCCGCAGATACAAGGAAAATGCTGCCTCGCAATAGTCAGCTATGCGAGGCGGCATTTGACACCCTAAATGCGATGAAATTGGAAATCCCGGAGGGTTTAAAAACTTTAAACGCTAAATTTAGATAGAAATTAACAGGTTATATTATGACACAACTTGAGGAAGCCAGAAATGGCATAATAACAGAGGCAATGAAGCAGGTCGCGGATTATGAAGACCTTTCAGCAGAGGAAATCCGGCAGCGGGTCGCCGGGGGCTCTGTTGTGATTCCGAAAAATATCAACCATGCGTTTACAGCCATGGGCGTGGGCAAAGGATTGAAAACCAAGATCAATGCCAATATAGGGACGTCCCCCAGCCATTTTGATATTGATGAGGAACTTGGGAAGCTGGATGTGGCGGTGGCAGCCGGTGCGGATGCGGTCATGGATCTTTCAACCGGAGGGGATCTGGATCAGATATTAAAATCAATTATTAAACATTCGCCGGTGATGATCGGAACTGTGCCCATTTACAAAACCATCAGCAAAGTATTTGCTGAAGACCGCCTCTGTGCCGATGTCACTGAAGATGAGATTTTTGATGAAATCGAATACCAGGCAAAAACAGGCATTGATTTTGTAACCGTCCATTGCGGCATTACACGGGAGACCATAAGGGTTTTAAAAAAAAGCAACCGGATGATGGGGATTGTATCCCGAGGCGGCAGCCTGATGGCGGAATGGATTATCAAAAATAATGCTGAAAATCCATTGTATGAAAAATACGACCGCCTCCTGGAAATTGCCAGAGAATATGACGTGACGCTTTCTCTGGGAGACGGCCTGCGGCCGGGAACTATTTTTGATGCCGAAGACGGGGCCCAGATCACGGAGATGATCACCCTCGGGCACCTGGCGCAGCAGGCAAGGGATGCCGGGGTGCAGGTGATGATTGAAGGGCCCGGGCATGTGCCGCTTTCCCGGATTGCCGGTGATATGAAGATGCAGAAGCGGGTTTGCGGCGGTGCGCCGTATTATGTTCTGGGGCCGCTGCCCACGGATATTGCCGCAGGATACGATCACATCACCGCTGCCATCGGCGGAGCGATTGCCGCGGCAAACGGGGCCGACTTCTTGTGTTATGTGACTCCGGCCGAACACCTGGCCCTGCCCAGTATTGATGACGTCAGGGAAGGGGTGATTGCATCGAAAATTGCCGCCCATATCGGTGACCTGGAAAAAGGTATTGCCTCAGCCTGGGAACGGGATCGGAAAATGTCCGATGCCCGCAACCGGTTTGACTGGAAAACCATGTTTGAGGTATGCATTGATCCGGAAAAAGCAAGAAGAGTGCGTCACAGCAGTGAAGATAAGGATCGTGATGTCTGTACCATGTGCGGTGATATGTGTGCATTAAAAACCCACGCGCGGGCGTTTGGCGATAAAGAAAATGAGTGAACTAAAGTGATTTAAGTTATTTTTAACTTCAAACTTTTTTTGGTATATATTGTTCCTGCTGAAGATATAACATAAAAAAAACAGGAGTCTGAAATGGCTGAGTTTATTTATCAATCCATGTTTCCGATTGGAGAGGACACAACCGAATATGAGTGTTTGTCAACCGAACATGTGACGGCTGATTCATTTGACGGAAAAGAGATTGTCCGGGTCAAAGCCGAAGGCCTGACGCTGCTTTCGGAAAAAGCCTTTCAGAATGTGGCGCATCTTTACCGGACCTCGCATCTTGAACAGCTGTCAAAGATCATTCAAGACACGGATAGTTCGGAAAATGACCGGTATGTGGCGCTGGAAATGCTGAAAAATGCCGTGATCGCTGCAGATTTTGTTTTTCCCATGTGCCAGGATACCGGGACCGCGATTATCATGGGGAAAAAAGGCCAGCAGGTCTGGACCGGGTTTTCAGATGAAGAAGCGCTGTCAAAAGGTGTTTTTAATGCATATACAAAAAACAACCTGCGCTATTCCCAGATGGCCCCTTTAACCATGTATGAAGAGAAAAATACCGGATGCAATCTGCCGGCCCAGGTTGAAGTCTATGCAACCGAAGGGGATGCCTATAAGTTTCTCTTTATTGCCAAAGGCGGCGGATCAGCCAATAAAACCTATTTATATCAGGAAACCAAGGCAATATTGAATCCGAAAACGCTGACTGCCTTTTTAACCCGGAAAATGAAATCTCTGGGAACCGCAGCATGCCCGCCGTATCACCTGGCTGTTGTGGTGGGCGGCACGTCTGCTGAAATGAATTTAAAAACCGTTAAGCTGGCATCTGCCGGGTATCTGGATCATCTCCCGCTGCAGGGCAATGAAAACGGGCATGCGTTCCGGGACATTGAACTTGAAAAAGAATTGCTGAATATTTCACAAAAGCTGGGAATCGGCGCCCAGTTCGGCGGAAAATATTTCTGTCATGATATCCGGGTCATCCGGATGCCGCGTCACGGCGCATCCTGTCCCGTGGGAATTGGCGTGAGCTGCAGTGCGGATCGAAATATTAAAGGTAAAATCAATCAGGAAGGGATTTTTTTAGAACAGCTGGACAAAGATCCGGCCCGCTTTCTCCCTGACCCGCCGGCTGAGGATGGTGCTGCGGTTCATTTAAATTTAAACCAGCCCATGAATGATATCCGGAATGAATTGAGCAAATATCCGGTGGCCACCCGTTTGCTGCTTTCCGGAAAAATTATCGTTGCCCGGGACATCGCCCATGCGAAAATTTCTGAAAGACTGCAAAAAGAGGGGGATTTGCCGCAATACCTGAAAGACCACATTGTTTATTACGCAGGCCCGGCCAAGACCCCGGAAGGCTTTGCCTCCGGCTCTTTTGGTCCGACCACCGCCGGACGCATGGACCCCTATGTGCCGGAATTCCAGAAATACGGCGGTTCCATGGTCATGCTGGCAAAGGGAAACCGGACACAGGCGGTGACCGATTCCTGTAAAAAATATGGCGGGTTCTATCTCGGATCCATCGGCGGCCCGGCAGCCCGCCTGGGCAAGGAATGTATTACCCATCTAGAGATCCTTGAGTATCCCGAGCTGGGCATGGAAGCGGTCTTCATGATCACTGTTAAGGATTTTCCGGCATTTATTATAGTTGATGATAAGGGGAATGATTTTTTTGACGGGTTGTTAAGCTAACTTCTTTTGTAACGGGGAGGTGCGATGGGGCCGATTATAGCGTATCTGCGGAAGCTTTCCGATTTTTTGCGAAATGAAGTATGGCATGATCCCAAAGATGCCGGCCGTTTGTATTTTTTCTATTACCAGTCGGTTCGAATTATTCTGCTGACCATCCATGGTCTGAAGAACCGGATGATCCTGCTGCGTGCGTCAGCCCTTTCTTATAGCACATTGCTTGCTATTGTTCCCCTGCTGGCCATCGCATTTTCCATGCTAAAAGGTTTAGGATTTCACAGCCGGCTGGAACATGTGCTGGTCAATTATCTGACAGCCGAACAGGAAGCGCTGACCAGCCGGATCGTAGAATATATTGCCAACACGAATTTTAAGGCGCTGGGCGCATTTGGTACGGCGTTGTTGATTTATGCGTCCGTGATGATGCTCAGTAATGTGGAAAGAACATTTAATGAGCTATGGGGCGTGCCCCAGCAAAGAACCATTTCCCGAAAAATTTCAAACTACATCAGCGTGCTTTTTTTAGGCCCGTTTCTGATGGTGTTGTCAACCGCCATGATTGCTTCATTTTCATCAAATACCGTTGTTGCGGCATTGACGGAATATGAAATTTTTGAGCAGTTTTTTATTCTCTTTTCCAGGATTATCCCCCATGCCACCCTCTGGGTTGCGTTTACGGTGATGTATATATTGATGCCGAATACCCGGGTAAAGTTTGTCCCGGCGCTGGTCGCGGGAATTATCTGCGGCAGTATCTGGGAAGGCGCATTCCGGATTTATACGGATTTCAATATTGGTGTGGCAAAATATAACACGATATACGGAACGTTTGCCGTTCTCCCAATTTTTATCATCTGGCTTTATATCAGCTGGCTGATCGTGCTGATCGGGGCTCAGCTCTCATACGCGATCCAGAATGTCCGGTCTTACCAGCAGGAAGTTAATGTATACGATGTCGCATACGATCAGAAAGAAGAAATGGCATTAAATATTATGCTGAAAATATCGGCAATGTTTCATCACGGCATGGCGCAAATGGGGGTTGAAGAATTATCAAACGCACTGGCTGTACCGGTGCGTCTTGTCAGAGAAATTACCCGGAAGTTATGCGACCGCGGGCTGCTGTTGGAGATATTTGGTGATGAAATTACCTTGCAACCGTCAAAGAATATCGAACTGATCAGTATTTTGGATGTATGTGTTGCGCTTCGTCATGAAGGGGACGGGGACTGGCAGGTTCCGGGAAATGAACAAAACGATATGCTTCTGGCGTTGATGAAATCCAGAAAAGAAGTGGAATCAGAACAGCTGGGAAAAGTAACAATGCTGGATCTTGTCTTAAGGAGCGATACTGTTGCGAAAGATTGAAATCCCGGGAGTTCTTCTATTACTGGCTCTGATGACCTTTTTGATGGCCGGATCGTCTTATGCTGGTGCCGATAAAAATATTCGGTTTCAAGTTCGGAGCGTCAGTTTTATCGGGGTTAAGGCGATCAATAAAAATGAGCTTGCCGAATCCCTTGCGACCCGGACACCGTCTTTCTGGAAGTTCTGGGCAGCGCATCCGGTGATTCATATCAAGGACCTGGACGATGACACGATTCGAATCAAACAGTATTACCAGGCACAGGGTTATTATCAGGCAACGGCTGAATACACCATTACGCAGCTTCACCCGGAAGTGGGCTCTGTTGAGCAGGCAGATGTTGACGAATTTCCGGAAGCGTCGCTGAAACAATCGGCAGATAAAAGCAATGGCTCGGAAAATGATCGGGCCCCGGAATATGATATCACATTTCAAATCAAAGAAGGTCCTGGCGTCATTATTCGGGACATTGTGCTTAACTGTGAGTGTGAACTTGAAACCGTAACAGACGCTCAGATCAGGAAAATCCTTGCTCTGGAACCCGGCAGTATATTTAAAACCGAAGCGTATGACCAGTCCAAAATTTTGATACGAAAACTGCTGGGAAACCGGGCCTATCCTTTTGTCAGAGTCACCGGCAGCGCAATTGTTGATTTAAATGATAATTCAGTGGACATCTCCTTTGATATTGATCCGGGGCAGCTTTATAACTTTGGAGATATCCGAATCACCGGGCATGAAGATTATGTCCGTGAACAAGTCATTCGCCGAGCAATAACGTTTAAAAGCGGAGAGAGATTTTCCGCAGAAAATATCGATGAGAGCCGCCGGAACCTGTTTGACTTGAATATCTTTAGAACAGCCATGATCAAGAGGGGCGATCCGGAACCAGGAAAAAATAACGTTCCCATCGATATTCAGGTAAGAAAGCGGAAAAAACGAAGTGTGAAACTCGGTGTGGGGTACGGCACGGATGACGGCTTAAGGCTTCAGGCGGCATGGAGTTATCGGAATTTAACCGGCCGGGCGGACAGGCTGACTTTTCGCGCCCGGCGGTCTGATATTCTGGAAAATGTTTATGCTGAATATCTTTTGCCGTATTTTCTTTCAGCCCGGAATAATCTGGTTTCCACAGCCGGTTTTGAGCGTGAGGAAAAGGATTATTATACCCTTCAGCGGACAAGTTCGGAAGTTAATTTCTACCGCAAACTGGAAGCACACTGGTTTTCCGCCTTCGGTTATAACCTGGAGATCAACCGGCCCGATGATGTCCGTGTTGAAGATTCCGAAGGTGTTATCGACCCCCGGGATACGGAGAATTACCTTGTATCATCAGTTAAGTTCAATCTTGAACGTAATACGGTTGATGATGTGTTAAATTCACGAAAGGGTACGGCGGTCACTTTTTCAATTGAAAATGCTTCCGGCTATCTCGGGTCTGAAATCAGTTATATACGGCCGGGTATTGAAGCCAAAGGATTTATTCCGCTCCCCTGGGGGCTGGTCCTGGCAGGGAGAGCGGATTTCAGGACCATCCGGGAATCCGGCGATACGGATTATATACCGATTTCCAAGCAGTATTTTCTGGGCGGCAGCAAGTCGGTCCGGGGATACGGCTTTGAGAAGCTTGGGGTGATTGATAAAAATGATGTCATCCAGGATGTCAGCGGGTTGTCTTCGTTTATCGGCAATATGGAACTCCGGTTTCCGATTTATAAAGATTTTGGAGGGGTCGTGTTCCTGGATACGGGTGCATTAAATAAAGACTCGTTCAAGGTTGATTTGCGCAGTCTCCGCTACACAAGCGGCCTGGGAATGAGGTATAATACGATTATCGGGCCGATCCAGCTTGATTTCGGGTATCAGCTGAATCCTGCGAAAAGCACGGCAAGCGATGATCCCTTGCTGACTGATTTGCTGAATAAAGACAGGTGGTATATACATTTTAATATCGGCCAGACATTTTAACCGGCGAATGAAAAACTATTGCGCTTGTCAATACGGCGTTAAAATTCGGCTCAAAATGCTCATTTATAAATATAAACTCCGCTTTTTCGTCGAATTTTGCCTTGTCCAGATCTTAGCTTTGGACTGCGCTTATAACGTTTTTTAATAACCTGTTCGTGGCTCAGGCAGGGAGGCAGAAGGTGAAAGGCATTTAGGGATAAATAAATTCGAGATAATTGTTAGAGTTGATTGGCCGAGAGGTGCAGGAAAGAATATTGAATATATTTCGATTAAAATAAACATGATAGCTATTTGATAAAATGATAAAAGTTAATAGAATATACATGATCATTGCCCGTGGGATCCTTTACATAGCAGCAGGACTGCTCATTGTATTTGTCGGGGCTTTTCTGTCTTTACAGACCCGGCCGGTCAGGGATGCGATAACAGGGGTCATTGTAAAAGCGATTGAACAAAATACCCGGGCAGTCTGCCGTATTGAGGCGCTGAGTGGGAATCTGTTTTCCCGTTTTGAGATCAAAGGAGTTGAACTAAAGGATTCAAAGACCGGAATTCCCTTGATGTCGGCGGGCAATCTCGATGTCTCATACAGCATCCCCATGCTGTTGCGGCGGGTGCTGTGGATTAACCGGCTGACGGTAGACGGTGCATCCGTTAATCTGATTCAGACAAAAGGCGGCACATGGAATTTTGAAATGCTGGCAGCAGGGGATCTGCAAGGACAAGTATCGGAAAGACCGGATGATAACTCTGTCTCGCAGCCACCCAATTCCGAAGGCTTCCCCGCATTCAAGGTCGAAGTCCGGCGACTGATGATCCGGGATTCAGATGTTACGCTGGTTCAACAAACGGATGCGGACGAAACAATTCGTCATTTCAAGGGTATTGAATGCCAGGCCCGGCTGGTGATCGGAAAAGAAATTTCTGCAAAAATACGGCACCTTGCGGTGCGCATGGATAATCCCCGTGTGGATCTGACAGATTTGTCCGGTGATATCCGCTATGATTTCGGCAAAAGTCAGGTGGATGTCCACAAAGCCAGGATTCAGGGAGGAAAATCCGATTTTACGGTAGACGGTCGGATAAGCTTTTTCGGCACGGGTCAGGATAGGTTCAAAATGGACCTTCGTGCTGACATTAAAAAATTGTCTCTGGGCGAGTTCGGGCAGGCGTTCCCGATTCAAATGCCGGATGAGGATATTGTTTCCGGAAATATCTCCGTTGCAGGGCCGGTTTCGAAAATGGATTGTCAAGTGGACTTGCGCATGGACAAATGCCATGTGGCGTCACAGGGACTGGTCATCATTGATGCGTCCAATGATGTCGGTCTGGATCTTGCCGGGAAAATCAGCAGCCTGGATTTGTCCGCCCTGCCGGTTCTTGATCTGAATTCATTTCGCAGCGATTTAAATACTGATTTTTCGCTTGTCTGGCAGCAAATCGGTATGCCGGATCAAACCGGGAAGATCACCCTGGATCTGACGTCTTCTCAAATGTGGGGTTATTTGATCGACAAAGCAGCGCTGGGCGTGCGCATTGCCGGGGATGATTTTATTTTTGAGCATCTGCAACTGAAAACACCCTATGGAAAACTGGCCGGCAGCGGAACTCTGGCCGGGATCATGTCATCGGAAACGGACAATCAGATTCAGTTTGCCGCAGACCTTGAAGGTGTTAATCCGGAAAAATTTGTTAAGAGCAGCCAATATACCGGCAATGTTAACGGCAATGTGCGTTCCACCATCTTTATTCCTAAAACGTTTGCCTCAGAAGGGATTACTGCCGAGGCGACCTGCCGGATAGACCCGTCACGCGTAAAGGATATTGATATCCAGTCGGCGGATATCGACGCAGCCTGGCGGGATGAAAAGGTTACTCTCAAAAGATTTGATCTGCAAACCCTGCTCGGAACCGCCGCTGTCACAGGCACGGCCTCAATCAAAGATGAAACCTGCCGGTTCAACGCGGCTGCGACGTTGCCGGATATAGAATTAATCAAAACATTTATCCCGGATATGGGTGAGGATGAGACGCTTTCGGGCAATGTGTCGTTTACAGCGGATATCAGCGGCAGATGGGAAAAACCTGATGTCGCGGCAACGGTAAATGCGGAAAATGTTATATATAAGGATGTGTCGGCAGATTCTCTGATTGGTAACGGACATTGGAACGGCGGTTTTAAAGATTTTAGTATGTCAGCCGAATGCGGGGTGAAAAACATTCAAAGCAGCGGGTTAAAAATACCCGTGCTGAATTTCACAACAACCATGACACCTGCATCCATGCAGGCAGACGTTGAACTTCAGGGCGGTCAGAAAGAAGAGTTTAAGCTTTCCGGCAATATCAGCGGCTGGCTGGAACCGGTGAAAGAGGTTCTGATTGACAAGATGACACTGGTGTCTTTTAATCAGCCGCCGCTGGTCAACCAGGAGCCGGTAAAGCTGTCTGTCTCTTCGGACCGGATCCGTGTTGATTCATTGCATCTGGTTTCCGGTGATGCGTCTCTTGTTCTGAAAGGTGAAGCGGGGATGGATCCATTGGCGGATGTGTCGGCTGTTTTGATGCTGCGCGACTTAAATCTCAAGCGGCTTTCCGGTTTCTGGGAAGATGGTGAAAAAATACAGGGCCGGGTGTCATCAGATATTCAATTGTCCGGATTTTTGGAAAATCCGGTGATTAATATGACAGCTTCCATCAAAGAGGCTTCCTATGACAGGTTGCCGGTGACGGATATGTCGGTTGCCCTTAAGTATGAAGATTCGCGAATAGATGTAACTGGTTCCGGTCTCAGGCAGGGAAGAAAGATCATAGATGCCAATGGATCGGCATCCATGCATTTGGCATTGTTCCCTTTTAAATTCACTTCCCGGCCTGAAAGTCTTGTTGCTGATTTGAACGTAGATGAGGTGGATCTTTCAGAGTTTTCAGCATTTTTGGCAGGGGGGGATCAAGTCCAGGGGCGGTTATCATCGAATATTCAATTGTCCGGATTTTTGGAAGACCCGATAATTGATATTGAGTTATCAATAAAAGAAGGGGTGTTTGATAAATTTTCAGTATCAAATGCATTGGCATCCATAACGTATTCGGATTCAAAAGCGCAGATAGAAGCATGCGCTTACCGTCAAAACGAAAAGTTGCTGGATGTGAATGGCACAGCCTTAGTGGCATTGTCATTATATCCGTTTGAATTTGTTCCAAAGCCGGGCGGGCTTGACCTTACAATGGGACTGGATCAGGTGGATATTGCATGGATATCAGATATTATCAATGATCCGGAGTATGATATCAGAGGTATTTTGGATGCCACGGCATCCGTTTCCGGAGATGTTTTCAAACCCCAGGTTCAGGGCCGGATGCGCCTTAAAGACGGCGCTCTGGATTTGAAAAAGCAGGGATTGATTTATGAAAATTTGACTGCGGACCTGAGGTTTGCAAAAGAAACAATCACCATAGATGATTTAAAAATAAAAGGCGATACCGAGGGCACCCTGCATCTGTCCGGTGCTTTGACGCATGATAATTTTAAACCCCGGACATTTAATATCCGGGCCGTGGGAGATCAATTATATATTCCCTTTCACAGTGGGGTTTATGCACGGATTAATCCGGATATAACTCTTTCCGGAGCGTGGGAAGCGCCCGTGCTGTCAGGTGAAATCAAGGTCTTCGAGGGCCAGGTCAACCTGGAGCGGTTTCTTGAAAAGAAACTCTCAGAGATTGAAATCGTTGCTCCGGTGTCTGCTGAAAACGGTATGCTTCAGATTCCGGAAAAGGAACCGGAACCCCTTGAGTTTGTCGATCCGCTGGCCGCAGACGTTGCAGTGATTATACCAAATGATTTCTGGTTTAAGGGCAAAGACGAATTTATTGAAATCAAAGGGAATATTCAGTTAAAAAAAGACCCGCACAAACCGTTTGTGCTCTTTGGTTCGGTTTTACCAGTGCGTGGGACATACCGCTTCCGCGGCCGGATTTTTCAGATCCGGGAGGGCGAATTAATTTTTGCCGGCCAGGAGGATATTAATCCGTCAATCAATATTGAAGCGTTTACCTCAATTGGTGATGTGGAAATAATTATTCGGCTGACCGGAACGTTTGAGAATCTTAACCTGGTTTTAGACAGCGAACCGGCACTGGCTCAGTCTGAAATCATCGCTTACCTGGTATTCGGGCGCTCACCGGATGATCTTTCGGAAAAGGAAAGTTTTCAGGCTGAAGAGGCTGCGCTCAGTTTTACAGGCCAGATTGCGGCAGACAAGCTCAGAGATATTGTCGGCGAAACCTTAGGAATAGATTATCTTAACATTAGCGCCGGCAGCGGCGGGCTCCGCCAGGGATCATTGACCATGGGCAAGTATGTGCTGCCCAAGGTCTTTGTAACCTTTCGCCAGGGGTTTGATGAAACTGTTACACAAAAAGTGGAAGTGACTTACGAGATAAATAAAAATTTTGATCTCGAAACCCAGATTGATAATGAACAGACATCCGCGCTGGACCTGATCTGGAAATATGAGTTTTAAGTTTTGATTTCATCATACTTGCCATTCCAGGCACACTTTTCACAATAGATATGGGAATCATCGCAGAGCTCCGGGATAACCGAATCATCGATGTCCGGATCAAAGCAGGCCTGGCCGGATTCACAATCAAATCCGTATGTTTCATATTCATCATCTGTATCTTTTACGTAAAATTTTTGACATCCGCAATATGGGCATTTCATGTAAGCGCTCCTTTCTCTGTTTTTACACCGGTTAAGAAAAAGCTGTCAGCCGGTTGATTTAAGATATATTATAATTATAGTAATCACATATTCAAATTCAATTATAAATAAATTTTACTGGAGAGACTCATGGGAAATAATCCTAATATTGTCGGGCCGCTGAAAAAGATTTCGCTGCTCTTTACTGCGGGAACAACTCCTGAATTAAAGGATCTGACATCCGCCCCCGAGGCCCTGGAATTTATTTTCGGCATAGGAACAGAAGGGCTGACATCGTTTGAGTGTGCGCTGGACGGGAAGCAACCCGGTGATAAAGGGTTTATTGAAGTTGATAAAAATGACCTTGCGGAAATTTTTGGTCATATCATACCGTGCACACAATCATTTCCGGTTAGTGCCGGCCATTTTTATTTGCATTATAACATCACCGAAATCTCAGATGCGTCTTCAAGGGAAATTGTAAAATCAATGGCTGCTTCCGGCGGTGGTTGTGGAGATGGCTGTGACTGCGGTTGTGGCGGGTTCCATTAGTGGTTTATGCCGGTTTATACCCAAATAAAGATTCAAACTGTGGCTGAGCAATTTTGCAATTCCATCGCCTTGCCATCAGGCCTTGACAGGGTATGCGCCGTGGCATTTGAAGACAATGCCCCGTCCTGGCGTAATGATCAATTATGGCAGGCAGCCGACAGCACGTTACACTATCTGATAGATCGTCATCGGCATCATCTGGCGCAGGTAAAAGGTACAGCAGAATGTATTAAAGGTCTGCTTTCTTCTATTGATAATGTGCTCGATCGGCTTTGCTGCGAGAGTTGCAGCCAATGTACCGCGCCATGCTGTCTGGTCGCTGATGTTTCATATGATTTCAGGGATCTGCTGATTATTCAATTGACGGATCTGGCGATGCCGACAGGGCAGCCCCGGCGTTCGGCTGGTGAGGTCTGTCGCTACCTGGGGCCGGCGGGCTGTTTGATTCCCCGTTTCCAACGTCCGTGGATCTGTACATGGTACATTTGCCCGGTACAGAAAAAAATTCTGGCCGGCCATCATGAAATTTCATCCGATCATTTACTGCCCGTGATAGCCGATATCGGTAAGTTAAGAAAACAGGTGGAATCTTTATTTATCGATACCATCGCCTCCTGATGATTCTTTTTAAAGGAAGCATGCGTCCGTGACATTTGTTTGTACCTGCTGCGGACTATTTGAAAAGAAATAAAAAAGCGGGTTTCATACCATCAAATGGTGATATGCCACCCGCTTTTAATCTAAATAATATTTCAGGCGTCCGGATCAGTCCTTAAAAACCAGTTTCCCCCCGATATGCCCTGCAATACCTGTTGCCGCGAGCATAATCAGGTGGAGCATCAGAAAGCCGGTCCGCATTGCAGATGAAGTCCGGAGGATTTCAGGAGAAATGATGTGCCATGCAACAATAATGATTGCCGTGGCTGACACAACAATCGCTGCAATAATTTTGATGGTAAAGATAGTGGTGAAATTGCCCTGATATTTCTTTTTCCACTCATTATACCCGGTGAACATGACGATCGGAAGCGTCAGGATTACAAAGACCATATTGTAAAAGGAAGCTTTTGACAGACCGGCAAATTGAAAAATTACGGCCAGAAAAATAAATGCCACAGCCACCGGAATCACACCATTTGGAAAATGAACTGTTATGGGGTGGGCGTGGTGCTTGAGCATCAGGTTGGTTATTGAGCCAAAAGAGAAAAGCCGAGGGCTCGGAGCGTCCGGTGCCGTTGACTGTCCCTCAGGTTTTGTTTCAGCGGTTTCATCGGCTTGTTCTTCTTTAGTGTCAATTTTATCAATTGTATCAATTTTATCAATTGTGTCAGGGAGTTCAATAAACTGACTTTTGTCCGCACCACAGACCGGGCATGTTTCAGGCGGTTGCTCTCCATCATGAATATATCCGCAGACCGTGCATTGCCACTTTTTCATAATTACCTCCAGCCTCAAAGAAAAAAATTAAATGATGAATCCTGTATTTTAAGTAGATGTTTTATATATATCTATATGTAGTAATCAGAAAAAAATTCAATGAGAAAATCGGATTTTTATGTAAAATGAATATAAATTTTTATCTGTGTATGTTTAAGCGTTCAAAAAATAAACTATTATTTTATATGGTTATTGTATAATATAGATTTAAAATAGAATCTGAAATCCGTTAAATTTTTTCTACCGGTATTTCAAAAGATTGATATGTGAACCCGTTTTAATGCAGGTGTTGAAGCATATGTGAAAAAACCAGGCCGTTAAAGATGAGTATGCAATAATTTATTTTGGAGTGCAAATATGATCCCTGGCTTTTGACATTTAAAATCGGTCGAATACCCAATATGTTCATGACATATATTTTAAAACCTCATTATATTGTTATCGGAAAAAGAGTTGTAAGGGGTCAAGTCTTCGTTTGACATTTGTTTTATTAATTGTTATTTATATAAGTTATGAGCAGGCCCTTAAGAATAGAATTTCCGGATGCTTGGTATTATGTGACGAACCGGGGACGGCATGGAGACATCGTGTTTGTCGATAAGTATGACTATCAGGTCTTTGTCGATTTACTTGAAGAATCCGTCTCTTTGTGGAATATCGGTATCAGCGCATATTGCCTGATGCCCAACCAGTATCATATGCTAGTCCAGACGCCGGAAAGCAACCTTTCCAGGAGTATGCGCCATATTAACGGGATCTATACCCAGCGTTATAACCGGGCGCATAATTTCGACGGCCCCTTGTTCAGAGGACGATTCAAGAGTATTCTGGTCGAAGAGGGTGAATATCTTTTGGAAATGGTAAAATATATTCATCAATACCCAAAAAAAGAAAAAATTGTTGATCAGATTGACCGTTACCCCTGGAGCAGTCATTCCGGCTATGTATCCAGGGCAAAAAAATGGGACTGGCTCAATAAAAAAATAATTTTTTCATTGATTTCAGATATTCGGCGGGGCAGTGTGAAGGCTTACAGGCAAGCCATGCTAGAAAATATCAACGAGGATATCCTCCGGGTATTTTCCATGAAAAAATTTCCGGCGATTTTAGGTGAAAACAGTTTTATTAAATGGGTTCGCAATGAATTTTATGTCGGCAAATCGCATCGGCAGGTACCGGATTCAGCAATTCTGGCACCGGACGTGGGCCTGATTAAAGACGCTGTTTCAAGAGAGTACCGGGTGGATGAAAAAGAGCTGATGAAATCAAGGCGGGGGAGTTTTAATGAACCCAGGGGTGTTGCCATTTATTTGACACGCATATTGAGAAAAGACAGCCTTGAAGCTATCGGAAATGAATTTTCAATGGCTGGATACAGCTCCGTGAGCAGTGCGATTGTCCGTATGAAACAGCAGATGGCAAAAGACAAAAACCTGCCGGGGCGCATCGAAAAAATCAAATCAGCCATAATGAAATAGATTGTAAATTCCCCAGATATTTTAGTGCCTGAACAAAAAAACTGAAAATTTTTCCAAGTTCAAGGCGGGCGAAAATTTTAACCGGAGACATACGTGGTTGTATTTTGAGGATTAAAATTTGAGCCCAACGACGAAATTGGGGAAATTAGCGTTTTTTGTACTATTCAAACCTTTTGATCATAGGAGTTTCTTATGTCCTCATCCATTTTAATCACCGGGGCCTCTTCAGGAATCGGAAAAGCCCTGGCTTTTGAACTGGCTCAAAAAGGTTATTCTCTGGCACTGGCATCCAGGGAGGCGGATCAGTTAAATCAGGTCCGCGATGACATCATCGCCGCCCATAATCCGCCGGCAGTTGCCGTTCGCCCATTGGATGTCACGGACTATGATGACGTGTTTAAGGCTGTCAATGAACTGGCGGATGAACTGGGCGGCCTGGATATTGTATTTGCCAATGCCGGCATCGGGTTGGGTGAAAAGGTCGGACGCGGCGATTTTGAAAAGGCCCGGCGAACCATTGAGGTGAACCTGATCGGTGCCATTGCCACCGTGGATGCGGCAGCTGCCTATTTTCTGGATAAAGGAAAAGGGCATATCGTCGGAACAAGTTCCGTGGCGGCTTTCCGGGGAATGCCAAACAGTTCGGCGTATTGTGCCTCAAAAGCCGGGTTTGCCATATACTTAGAAGCGGTCCGGGCGGAACTGTTTAAAAAAAATATTGATGTGACGGTACTGTATCCGGGGTATATTGACACGCCGCTCAATAATATGCTGAAAACCCGGCCGTTTCTGATATCTGTTGAAAAAGGGGCGGCCATCATTGCCCGTTTGATAGAGAAAAAGGTTAAATCGTCGACCGTTCCGGTGTATCCTTGGAATATTGTGGGGCGTTTGATGAAGGTACTGCCCACTGGCGTCATCTCCAAAATGTAGTTTGTATTCATCTTGAAATGGCTATTTTGCCCAATTTCTGCGTCAGGCTCAAATTTTAATCCTCGAAATACAACTCCGTATGTCTCCGGTTAAAATTTTCGCCTTCCTTGAACTTGAACAAAATTTCTCATTTCTGGGTAAACTCGAATCCAATAAAAAGTTTTTTTATGATATTGGACAAAGATAGCGGAGTGGGCGAGGCACGTCTTATTGCAAAGGATTTGTGCGCCTTGAACTTATCTCTTTTTAAAGAACTCAGCAGAAAATATTTTTATAGGGATTATAAACTGTTAAAAAAATAAGTAATCTCCATAAATTAGGCCGGGTTTCTTACCCGGTAAAAAGCAGGTGCTATTTGTCGGGAATGGAATCCCGACCTACAATTTGCTTCATGGTTAAAAAGAAGTTATTTGGGAGTCTAAATTCTGTCGATAAGTCGCATGGAATCATTGGGATATAATAAAAAATTAGCTGATATTTTTCTGGATAAGCCGGAACTGGTGATTGATTTTCCGGACTGGATGCTGTCTGCTAAACAGATTGACGCTTACCGGCAGATGGAAAATCTGGCGATTGTGGAAATCGCCGGACGGGACAGCGTGGCTGCGGCGGTTAAAAGTGTTGAGGAAAAGGGGTTTACCGACCTGCTTCCGGTATATGCGTACACCGGTACGGAATACGGTGCCTGGCACAGTGTGGAACAGGCAGTTGAACGCTTGTCCGCCCGATTGCCCCGGGTAAAAATCCACCCGCTGCTTGTGGTCGGGTCCCCTGATTTCTGGCGGGCTTTAAACGGCCGCTTTGTATCTGAGCTGATTTTGCGATATAATTTTTTTTCCCCGTGCCCGGGGTGTCATTTATACCTGCATGCCATTCGAATTCCTTTGGCAAAAAAACTGGGCAACATTCCCATTATATCCGGGGAACGGGAACTGCACAGCGGCCAGGTGAAGATCAACCAGACCGGCCAGGCCCTGGAGTATTATCTTGATGTTGCGGCCCGGTTTAATATCCGGTTACTATTTCCGCTCCGATATATCAAACAAAGCAAAGAAATTGAAAATATTCTGCAGTTTTCCTGGCAAAGAGACAAAGATCAGCTGGAATGCGTATTTTCCGGGAATTACCGCCTGCGTGACGGTTCGGTCGGCCCTTTAATTAAAGACGTGAGCCGGTTTTTCGAGGAATTTGCCGTCCCGGCAGCAAATGAAATTATAGCGGAATATGCAAAAGAAAAGATTGCAGATGCCATGGGTATTGCCCGGCGTGTTCTGGACCGGAGCGAGCCTGATCAAAAGCAAAATTCTGATTAATACAGGTGTTTTAAATTTTAGCCATGAATATGAATGATTTTTCGTTTCATCGTCCCAAGCTGGTGGCACCGAACCTGCTCACCGACCCTGAGAAAATGAGGCAGTTTGCCGCAGACAATGGGTTTGACGGCATTGACTGGTCTTTTGACCTGGCGCATTTACCGGCAACGCCGGCGGAAGAATCCCGATGGGCCAGTCGCCAGGAACTGTTAAAACCGTTTGAAGTCCGTTACCATTGTCCCTTTTTACAGGTCGATATCGGGCATGAAGATAAAGATATACAGGCTTCTGCCATGGATATTTTTCGCCGGATGATTCGCCTGGTATCAAAAGCACGCAGAAAATATCTGTCCATTCATGTGGGTCTCGGCCATAACACTACTAAAATTCTTTCATGGGAGTCGAGTATTGCCAATTTAAGACAACTGGTTCAATTCGGTATTGAGTCCAATGTGACGGTCTGTCTTGAAAACCTGATCTGGGGATGGAGCAGCAAACCGAACCTGTTTGAAAAAATGGTCAGAAGAAGCGGTGCTGCCGTGACATTTGATTTCGGCCATGCTTATTCGTGTGAATCCGTTGAAAGTCAGACATATGCGGTTAAAGATTTTGTCACACCCCATGCCGGCCGCGTTGTCAACGCCCATATTTATCATCATGAAGTCTCGGGCGTGGGGCATTTCCCGCCAAAATGCCTTGAAGACATCTCAGACCGCCTGGATCTTTTAAAACGAACGCCGTGTTACTGGTGGCTGATTGAATTAAAAAATGTCGAGGAATTACTGCAAACCAAGAAGATTGTGGAAGAATATCTGGAAAGGGAAGAAGACGAAGCCAGGCAGAGAGAAATATGAAAATTATCTTAGTCTTGCTGGATGGTTTTGGCGACCGCTCCTACGATGTTCTCAACCACCAGACGCCTCTTGAAGCTGCGAAGACGCCGAATATGGATCGCTTGGCGGAAATCGGAAGCACGGGGATGTTTCATGCATCGACTCCTGGGGAATGCCTGCCCAGTGAAATGGCCCATTTTCTGCTTTTCGGATATGACCGGGAAAATTTTCCCGGCAGAGGGCTGCTAGAGGCTGTGGGCGAGAAAGTCCCCTTTAATGATAACGATGTTTTAGCTCTGGCACATTTTTCAGGGGTTCGTATTGAGGATGGTATCTTTGTTTTAGATCAAGGCCGGGATGATATTGCGGGATCAAAAGAAGATTTAAGCAAATTGTTTCAGGCGGTTGAGTTCTATGAAGAAGGGGGCATAAGATTCAAGCTGCACCAGACCCGGCGCAATGACGGAATTATTGTTATCAGCGGAGACGTTTCCCCGTATATTTCAGATTCCGATCCGATTACCTGCGGCAAAAAAATCGCACGTATTCTGCCTTTGAAAAACAACCCGGAACCGGTGCGGGCAAAACAAACCGCAGATGCGTTAAATCGGTATCTGGCTAACTGCCATCAGCAGTTATCCGGCAATCAGGTGTTAGGAAAAAAAGCCAATTTTCTGGTGACCCAGCGATGCGGGCGGCGGGTTACGCTGAAACCGTTTGAAGCTGTCTGGGGATTAAAGCCCATGATGATCGCATCTCCAACGGTTTACGAAGGTCTGGCCCATGAACTGGGCTTTGATTTTTTTCGGGTAAAGGACAGTAAAAATCCGGGTCAAGATTTAGAAGAACGAATCCGGCTGGCTTTGGATGATCCGGAACATGAGTTTTTCCATGTTCATACAAAGGTGCCGGATGAAATTTCCCATAAGGGTAACCCCATGTTAAAAAAGCAGGCGCTTGAGGCGCTTGACAGCGGCCTGGGAGAACTTGTGGGTATAGTGGAACAACGCAAAAATGTCATGGTGATTGTCACCGGCGACCATTCAACCCCCAGTGGCTCCAATCCGGGAAAATCAGGGTTGATCCATTCCGGTGAAACCGTGCCCGTGCTCATTGCCGGCCCGAACATTCGTCGTGATCATGTGAAAATATTTAATGAGATCAGTGCGGCATCCGGGTGCCTCGGCCTGCTGAGAGGGCCGGAACTGATGCAGATGGCGCTTAATTTTGCCGATCAATCCGTGCTGGCCACGCATCAGCTGGGAGATGAAGTGAGAGCTTTTATTCCGGATGATTACCCGCCGTTTACATTGACCTAAATTGAGCGTTTTAAATTTAAAAAAAAATTGTTTTATATTTATTTAAGGATGTTGATCTATTTCAATTTTCAAAATTTTAAACCCGACGGGATTGCCGATCTCACCTCATCTGCTGCGTCAAATGCGCAACCGCATAAACGACTATAGCGGCAACGCATTTTTCTTGTATATGCGGCAACCTCGATAATCGCTCAACTTAGGATTGACATAATTTTAGTCGAATGAGAGAGATATGCAGATTTACGCAGTTGCAGATATTCATGCAGACCCGGCAAGTCTTCAAAAGATTTGTTCGGTTGTTGATGAATACAAGCCGGATGTGCTTGTGGTTGCCGGGGATATCATTAATTATATTCGTCCGGAAAAGACATTTAATATTCTAAATGATTTATCTGTTCCGGTGCTGGCTGTGCGGGGCAATTCTGATCCTGCGTATATTGAAAAATATTTTAACCGGTTTTCAAATCTGACATCATTGCACCTGAACAGGGTAACAATTAAATCCATCCCTTTTACCGGCCTGTCCGGAACTATCCCTTTGCCGTTTCGAAACCGGGTCGGGTTGCGTGAAAACTATCTGATGAAGAAAGTCTCACCGTTAATTGATTCCAAAACCGTATTCGTTGTTCACACACCACCCTGGGGATTTCAAGACCAGGTCATGGGCCGGTTTCATTCGGGCTCTAAAATGGTCCGAAACCTGGTTGAGAAAAAACAGCCCTGTTTATTGATCTGCGGACATATCCATGAAGCTGCCGGTATTTCAGAAATTGGTGAAACTACGGTGGTGAATTGCAGTATGCCAAGGAAAGGTCAGGGGATGATGATTGAGGTGAGGGTGGGGAAAAAACCTGAAATTGAAATGGTTTAAAAAAGAATCCAGGGAGACGGTATGAATAGACTGCTACTGTGGATCAAGGAAACCAGACCCCAGTTCCTTTCGCTTCCCGTCGTGCTTGCCTTTCTCGGCACTTCGATTGCCTGGTACGATGGTCCCGTCAATCTGGGGTATGCCCTGCTGGCCGGTTTTGGTCTGATGTTAACTCACGGCAGTGTTAATGCGATCAACGATTATTTTGATTACAAAAGCGGCATTGATCTGGATGTCGAGCGGACACCCTTCAGCGGGGGCAGCGGGCTTGTGCCTGACGGAAAAATTTCGTTAAACCAGGCTCTTTGGGTGGGGATCGTTACCTCGCTGGTCGCACTGCTGATCGGCCTTTTTTTCATCGCCTTAAAGGGCTGGCTGTTGCTGCCGCTCCTGATTGTGGCCGCCCTCTGTCTGGTACTTTATACGCCGGTGATCCTGAAAACCCCCTGGCCCGAATGGTCACCGGGGGTGGGGCTGGGCGTTCTGCCCATTCTGGGTTTCTATTTTATCCAGGCCGGCAGATATGACTGGATGGTCCTGATTGCCTCAATTCCCAGCGGCATCCTGGTGCACAACCTGCTCCTGCTCAACGAGTTTCCGGATGTGGAGGCTGACAGAAAGGGCGGTAGGAAAACGATCCCGGTCGCATTCGGCCTGGACGCTGCCGCAAAATTTTTCATATTGGCAACGGTCGCGGTCTATGTCTGGATTATCGGGTGTGTGCTGGCAACCCTTTTAACCGGAAAGGTTGTCATGCCGGTCTATTGCCTGATCGCTTTGTTTACGCTGCCCTGGGCTGTAAAGGCCATGCGGGGATCCAAAGAATATCATGACAGGAGCAAGCTGGTTCCGGCCCTGGGAGATAACGTAAAATTTATTCTGTTCACCCAGGTGCTCCTGGGAGTGGGCTACATCCTGGAGAAGCTGTTTCCGCTGTTTTGAGCCGATGCAATCGGCCTGCGAATAACGGATCTGCAAAAATGTGATTATATCTTGAATTGAGCATTAAAGATTTTAACAATTTGATTTTTAGATCATTTCTATTTTATGAAGAATTGTGTGAACTGTCCCCGGAACTCCACATGGAAACTATCGGCTCTCGGCTGCGTTGCGATGGGGAACATCCCGGCGGTCACTTGTTATTATTCAGGGTTCAATATTCGGATTTGGTTTTTCGCCTGATCAAATAATGATTAACAAATGAACCATTTATATTCTTATAAGAATTTTTTAAATGCAGATCTGTCCCCCATCAGTCCAAGCTTCTTCAAGCCTAAGTTAATCGTTTTAAATTTTGAAAAAATTGTTTTAATATTTATTTAAAGATGTTGACCTGTCTCAAATTTCAAAATTTAAAACCCTCCGGGATTGCTGATCGCACCGCATCTACTGCGTCAAATGCGCAACCGCATAAACGACTATAGCGGCAACGCATTTTCCTTCTATATGCGGCAACCTCGACAATCGCTCAAATTAGGTCAAACTTAATTTTCTAAAATCATTTGTTATTCGAATTAGTTCTTTTATTTAGAGAAATAATTTGATATAAATTTCATTTCAATGCGACTATATTTCAAAAAAACTTTGCGGTAATAATTCATATTCCGGGAACAGGCGGAAAAATTCAAAAATTGATCTTTGCTTATTTTTCTGTTGTGCGGTCGCTATTGGAAGATGTGATATCAAGCATTTTTTCTTCATATCACCCTTTTAAAGCGTGATATCGACCCAATTCGCTCGATATGAAGATTTCGTAAGCAAAATGGCTGTAAAATAATACAACCCTGAGTACATATAATGATTATACGATTTCCAGACTGATATTCAAATTGTGGTGTTATACAGTTAGAAAATTTTAAACAGCCTGGTTTCTTTTTTATCAAGAATTGCTGTACTTGAAATTAAACGGAAACATTATAATTTATTGTTATATAAATGAAGAGACGGATGAATGGCAAATAACTGGAACATACCTGCCTGGATAGAGAAAGAAGTTAGGGGAAGAGGCAAGGTGTGTGTTTATTGTGGTGTTGAGTTTACTCCAGCAAAAATTTCTAAAAAAACTGCTGCGAGCTGGGAGCATATTATCAATGATGCCAAAATAATAACCAGAGAAAACATTGCCCTTTGTTGCTGTGGTTGCAACGCAAGTAAAGGTCAAAAACAACTTTCTGTTTGGCTTGTAATCGGGGTCGGGCCTTGATTAGTGAATTAAAACATTGAGAGATTATTGAAGTAATTCACAGTTCAAGATCTGACGCCAATACTTCTTACAAATAAAATGTTGTCTCAATTGGGTTTACGGGCAAAAGGCCGCCAAATTCTCGAAAAGGGGCAGACTTTTTAAATCCGAGAGGAAAGGGAATCCTATAATCCCCTTTTTGATAGTTAAAAGTGCGATATAGCCCCTGAAAACACCCATTGTTGGGAAGAGAAGGCTTGATATTAAAGAGATTAGCGTGGTCTGATCCCAGATCAACCCCAGATCACGCGCATCTCATGTGTGCGGATTTGGTCACACATGGCGAAAGAATTTAAATGCCTTTAAAATCAAGTGGTTGAACAGGGCTTGTGCGATAATATAATGAAATTATGTCATTATCTTCTACTTGAGCGAAGTGGATATAATAAAAATTAAAATTCTATTCGGAGGGAAAAATGTTTGAGTCGCCAGCACAAAAAATCATTCCAAGTCTTTTTTTTATATCAATCATAGGATTAGGAACACTCTCTGGAGTATATACTTTCTCTGGAATAGGGCTGTTAATGGACAGTAAAGTTACAGCTATAATTTTGGCGGCAGTGATTCAAATAACAATCGCGACAACAGTAATTAGCTTTCCATTTGTGAATGGTTTTTTTCCAAGAGCAGTTGTTCTCATTGTATATATAGTATTTTTATTAATTTCATCTGGCACAGCATATGTCTATATCTTCAATCAGCAATCCACATCTGGAGACATATCAGATCATGATATAAAGTTTATTTCTGTTACATCAAAACACATAAGTAAGATTGACTCTAAACTCAAAGTGGAACTTTCCGAACTAAAAAATAGAACTAATTTAGCCAAGAAAAGCATGGAAGAAGAGGAAAGTTTTGGTTTAAAATCTGGCAAAGGTCGGGGGAGAGGTCCTATATACTTTCAGAAAGAGGAGCTTTATAACACCTTGAACTTTAAATATGAACAATTCAAAGATTATTACGGAGAATTTCAAAACAAACTGATTGAAATAAGAAAATTAATTGAAAGCCAATCAAGCTCACAAAATTATGCATCTACAGTTTCAAGAATAAACGAACTCGAAAGCTTTGTTAACAACTCTGAATCAATTGATCGTTCTGATTTAGATAATTACGTTGTTTCACTTAAATCACCAGTGGAGAAAGCAATCGACCCTGTTTTAAAAGGTGAATTTAAGTCAATCAGCTTAGTCTCTAGCATGATCTGGTCAACCTTATTTGACTTGGCCTCATTCGTTGTTGGATTCATCTGGATAAACAGAAATAAGTCCAAAAAAGATCCTATTATTGATCGAACCGTAAATTTACTCAGAAGTCTCCACTATGGAGTTATCAGAATCAAAAACATCAGAAAAGAGGTTTCTGCTAACAAGGTGATTGTTCACGAAGGCAAGAGCCATGGAATAGACGTATCTAGATTATATAAGTTTGGGGCAAGACTGGTTGCTGTAAGCAATGCGGTCTCAAAGAACAGTAGTATTGTTGATTCACTAGATCCACTAAAAATGGTAGTTTCTCGTTTAAAGGTGCTGGATTTTTCAAAAAATATAGATAGTCATAAAGAAGTCATAAATCATAAAGGTTCTGTTGGAATTTTGAATTCTGAGATATCTGGCCAACCCTTCCTTGAGGCAGTAGTGTCGATCATGCATCTAGAAGAGTTATTTATAATAAACAAAGAGTTTGAGGCATATGAACTAAATAGAGAAAATGAAATTGCTCTTGATATGGTTATATATCTATTAAACAATCCACATGTCATGGATAATTCTTCCATAAAAGAATTTTACCCTCAGCTATTAATGCAAAGATATGAAACTATTCAAGACGTAGCCCTAACAACTTAATGAACTGGGCGGAAAATACGTCTGTGTAGTCAGGGTCGGGCCTTGAATAGTGGATTAAAACATTGAGAGATTATTGAAGTAATTCACAGTTCAAGACACCAATACTTTTGGCAGATCTTTTTAACTTTTTAAGCAAGCAAAATAAGGAGGTTTATATGATTACAAAAGCAAAAGTTGTTGTTTTTTCAATGTGCATTGCGCTGTTATTAAATGGCTGCGCATTGTTTACTTCTCATTATGATGCCACAAGGCACGAAAACTTTACTAAATTGAAGGCTGTTCATGTGAAGCTTTTAGAAAATTGGAGCGAAGGCTCTCAAAAGGTGTGGAATAAAAGCGAAGTAAGATCGTATTGCGATGAAGCTGACTTGAAGTTTAGGGAAGCATATGAATTCGCGAAATCTAAGGACAATAATGATAAAACAGGCCAGAGAGCTGTAAAAATTCTTTGGGATGAGTTCAATGACAATTGTAAGCTTTTATTAAAAAAGGAAAAATTATTCAGTAAAACTTTTAAAGATGAGTTGTTGTCCGAAATCGAAAGAAATTATGGCTATGCTATATCCGGTGAGCTATCTCGCGTAAGCGCACCATAAGAAGGAGGTTATATGTCCACTTTAGATGAATTGATAAACACTACTGGCGATGAGGCTAAAGATTTAATTAAAACCAACTTGCTTGAGCTTATTCAAGGAGCAAAATCAGAAGCAGAAACAGTTGCTAAAGAAACCGGTGAAAAAATTGAAAAGTGGTTAGTTTTAAAAGTCAAAGGCGAAATAGATTCTGATGAGCTTGAGGCTCTGCTAAATTCTCGTAGACGAACTGTTCGACAGTTTCTTAATTCACAGGAAATTTCGGTTAGGGCAAGGTTAGAAAAAGTGACCATTAGTTTAATTGATCTTATTTTAAACAAAGCCTTAGATGCAATTATATAAAAACACTTAACAATAAAATGCACGGGAGTGCAAAAAGCCGCGCTCCGTGATTTAAACGTTAGCTTTGCATTTCGAAATTTAAAAAGGTAAAGAATGAAGAAGAAAAATGAACGAATAAAAGTTTTTCTCAGCTACAGCCATAAGGATTCCGAATGGGCAGAACGTCTAAAGGCTCATCTCACCAAAGCTGAATCTCAAGGGCTAGTAGAATATTGGAATGACCAGGAATTGTTGACAGGAAGTGAGTTAAAACAACAAATCAAAAATGCAATAAATGAATCTAAGGTGTTTGTAATTCTTGTTAGCTCTGATTATTTTTCATCTCAATTTGCTAATTTTGTGGAATTACCACTTATACAAAAAGCAGTTGTTGAAGGTGCTTTAATACTTCCCGTCTTGATAAATGATTTTCAATTTCAAATGCTTAATGAATTTCAAACTTATCAATTTATAAATAGTCAATCATTAAAATCCATGCCTCCTCGCCAACAGGAACAATTAATAATTGAGATTGCTAAAAAAATTAATACAGCAATTAGTGATTATAAAAAGAATATTGAAACCAACTCTGTACAAGTTTTAGCTTCTGCAATAGGTGGAGCCACAATCGGTAATTTACTTCTTCCTGGTGGTGGTGGTGCAATTATTGGTGGTTTAATTGGTGGTGTTCTTGGTAACGCTAACAAGGGGGTAAAGAATAATGCTTAACTTGAACCTTGTTGGCCTTTATATTGGTATGTTGATTGGTGGTTGTTTTTTATTATTTGCTATTATTAGGTACAAAAAAGTACCTGAATTTTTAGAAATTGTAGTCATTATATTATCATGTACAGGTGTGGTAATTGGGCTACACCTCGGTTTTGTTGCTTCTACTATCCCTGATAAAGAATTAGGGAAATTAGCTACTCACAGAGTTCCAGTTGTTTTGGGAGCCCTTGCTGTTATTTGGACCTCAATTGGATCAATATATAAAACATGCAAACAATCAATAGATAATCTCACCAGCTAATTGGGTAGCCGGGAAAAAGAATCCGTGTCAGGTATTGAATAGTGAATTAAAGCATTGAGAGATTATTGAAGTAATTCACTATTCAAAATCTGACACTTTTTATCTCTCCGATTTCATGTGAGGCAATATGGATACCTCGCCTTATCGCCACACATAACCAAAGCGGGGCAACAAGGGAGAAAGAAGAAAATGGCTTATACGAAACTTGTGATGGAAAACCCCTATACCGGGATTATGAAGGAGGCGCCAGTCGGCTTCTCTTGGACAGTCTTATTTTTTGCATTCTTTCCGCCTCTTTTTCGAGGGGATTGGAAATGGGCAATTATCATATTCTTGCTCACCATGATTACGATGGGTTTAAGCGGGCTATTGTTTATGTTTATTTACAACAAGCTGTACATAAAAGACCTGATAGGAGATGAGTTCATTGTGAAATCAGTGGGAAAGGGTACGCTTGATCAAGTATCTCAGAAACTCGGAATTAACCTTCCGTTACGATAGGTAGCATGACTTGACGAACAATCGCATACACTCGGACAGCAAAAAGCACCGCTCGTTCCTCGCTCCACATTTTACGCCCGGTGAAGCGGTACGTTAAACGGCGAAAAAAAGAAAAAAAAGAAAGTGTCCACGTAATTCCAGATTAAGCAGAATTAATCAATATTTCCCAATTTATAAATAAGAATATTTGTTCAAGATCAAAGAAATTGCAATTTCTGGATAGTCATTGAAGCATAGGTTACAAGATTTTCAAGTTTGCCGCATATACAAGGAAAATGCTGCCCTCGCTATAGCTTGCTATGCGGGGCGGCATTTGACGCAGTAGATGTGGTGAAATTGGAAATCGCGTAGGATTCAACTTACGAAGGGTCGGCGGAGTACGGTATCTTTCATCCACCGCTCATCATTTTTTTCCGGATATGCGATGTTATAATGCAGTCCCCGGCTTTCCTTGCGATGGGTGGCGCAACGGATGATTAATTCCGCCACAGTGGCAATGTTTCGCAGTTCAATAAGATCCGGTGTGATTTTAAAATCCCAGTAATATTCGTTAATTTCAGCCTGTATCATATCAATCCGCCGTTTGGCCCTTTCCAGCCGTTTGTCTGAGCGGACAATACCGACATAATTCCACATCAGCCGGCGTACGGCATTCCATGAGTGGGTCACCATGATCACCTCATCGCTGTCAATGGCCCCTAAATCATCCCAGGACGGCAGTTGGGGAGAGGATTCAAACGTAAAATTTTTGGAATCTTCAATGGCCTGGGCTGCGGCATTGTGGGCATAAACCAGGGCTTCGAGCAACGAGTTGCTGGCCAGGCGGTTGGCGCCGTGAAGCCCGGTGCAGGCGGTTTCACCAACAGCAAACAGCCGCTGAATATTGGTTCTTCCACAAAGATCAGTGGCAACTCCGCCGCACATATAGTGGGCTGCAGGGACCACCGGTATGGGGTCTTTTGTCATATCGATCCCAAATGTCAGACATTTCGCATACAGATTGGGAAAGCGGGTTTTAATGAAATCCGGATCTTTATGGCTGATATCAAGAAAGACAGAGTCGTCGCCTCTTTTTTTCAGTTCCGCATCAATGGCCCGGGCAACCACATCCCGGCAGGCAAGTTCCTTTAAAGGCGAATAGTTTTCCATAAAACGTTCACCCGCAGCGTTGATCAGAATCCCGCCGTCTCCGCGTACCGCTTCTGAAATAAGGAAATTTTTAGCTTCCGGGTGATACAGGCAGGTGGGATGAAACTGAACAAATTCCAGGTTGGCAACCGTGGCGCCCGTCCGGTAGGCCATGGCAATGCCGTCTCCGGTGGCAATATCCGGATTGCTGGTATAGGTATACACTTTTCCGGCCCCTCCGGTGGCAAGCATGATTGTCCGGGCACAGAATGTATTTATGTCACTGGTGTTCCGGTCCAGTACATACGCGCCGTAGCAGTAATCTTCATGGGTGGTGACGGTCATCCCCCGCTGCAGGCGTGTGGATCTGGTAATCAGGTCAATGGCGATATGGTCCTCAAACACGGTGATGTTTTTATGATTCATCACCTGGTCAACCAGGGCTTCCTCCACGGCAAGACCCGTCAAATCGTCTGCATGGACAATGCGGTTGTGAGAATGGCCGCCCTCGCGGCAAAGATCCAGATGGAGGTCTAACGAGCACTCGGATGTGTTTTTGTTCCGGTTGAATTTCACTCCCAGGTCAATCAGTTCCTGTATCCGTTCCGGCGCGTTTTTGACCACCATTTCCACGACTTTTTTATCACATATACCGTCGCCGGACGCATGGGTGTCTGCAATGTGCGCTTCAAAGGAGTCTGTTTCGGCTATAACCGATGCAATACCACCCTGGGCATATGCGGTGTTGCTTTCCGCAATGTTACGTTTGGTAATAATGGTGACCGTGCCATGTTCCGCTACTTTTAAGGCAAACAGCAGCCCGGCAACGCCGCTTCCGATAACTAAAAAATCTGATTCATATTTCATTTTATTAATTCTGCATTAACATCATAATTTAGGGTTTTATAAGAGGGACGATCGTTTTCGTTTTGTCCTGGAACCCAGAAAAAAACCGACAAGAAGGATTCCGGCACCCGTCAGAGACCACTTAACCGCCATGGAAATATACTGATCATCTACCTTGTTTTCCAATGATCGTATTCTGGCATCCTTTTCGTTTACACCTTTGGCGATTTTATCATATTTTTCTTTTAAGGTAAGGTATTCAACGGAATCGGTTTTTAAGTCATTAAATGATTTTTTCACGTTTCCCAGCTTGATACTGTTCTCATTCAAGCGGGTTGTCAAATTGATATTTTCTTCTTTTAATTTCCGGTTTTCTATCGTTGAAATTTCAAGCTGTTCCTGAACGGTTTCCATCTGAATTTTTAAATCTTCAATTTTGACATTAGCCGGTTTTTCACTGGTCAGATATTTGGAAACCACCCAGCCCTCGTTTCCGTCCATAGTGCCTACTTTTATCCACCCATTGGCAGTTGACATGACCGTCACTTTTTCCCCGGGGCCCAGTGTTGTAATGACCCGATATTTTACCCCCTTGCCGGACCGGAGATTCAGTTTGTTAATATCTCCGACATACATGTCTTTTGCAAAGCAGACGGTTGTATAACCGATGATTAATATGAACGCTACCAGCAACACCGCTAAATAATTTTTCATGTAAAAGCTCCGGTCAAAATTGAATTTCCAGGCTGCGCCGTTTTATTATTAAGTTTGTAACTATCTAAATTAACTAAATGAATTTAGTTAATTGTAAACCATATATGAAATTTCCGTGACATTCAAGGTTAAAATGCGGGTTAACGGACCATTGAACACAATCGGTCGGATAATCCGGAACATCTCAATTGCGGTTTATTATTTTTCAAGGCAATGGAAAGGGCTTTTTTCGTGCCGACCAGCACCACATATTTTTTTGCACGCGTGATCCCGGTATACAGCAGGTTGCGCTGGAGCATGATGTAATGCTGAGTGATCAGCGGCAGCACCACTGCGGGGTATTCCGACCCCTGGGATTTATGAACGGATATGGCGTATCCAAGTGCCAGTTCGTCAATTTCTTCAAGGCTGTATTCAACATTTCTTCCGTAAAAGTCCACACACAGCAGGTCGTCGGCTTTGTCCATGTGGGAGATGGTTCCGATATCCCCGTTAAAAACATCTTTTTGATAATTGTTTTTCAGGTGCATGACCTTATCGCCGACTTTAAACCGGTTATTCCCGTGGGACAAAGTGCCCGGGTTCGTATTTAACGATGTCTGAAGCTGCCGGTTTAAATTAATGGTGCCGGCCACGCCTTTGTGCATGGGGGTCAGGACCTGGATATCGTCAACCGGATTTAAGTTAAACATGTCCGGCAGTTTTTTTGAACACAGGTCTACGATTGATGATACGACGTTTTCAGGCGTATGCTGCTCAATAAAGAAAAATTCTGCCTGATTGTCAAAGGGGTCATTCATTTTATTTAAATGCGGGAATTCACCATTTCTCACATGGTGCGCGCTAACAATAATCTGGCTTTCTGCGGCCTGGCGAAAGATTGTTTTTAAGTAAAAGACCGGAATCTTTTCTGATGCGATCATGTCGGAAAGCATGTTCCCGGGACCTACCGGGGGCAGTTGATGAGCATCCCCGACCATAATGACCGTGGCATTGAACGGTATGGCATTTAAGAGGTGATGCATTAATATGGTATCCACCATGGATACTTCGTCTATGATAATAATATCCGCATCAATGGGGTCGTCCTGGTCTTTTCCAAAGAGCTGCTCTTCAAAGCTGTACTCCAGGAGTTTATGAATGGTATGCGCTTTGTGGCCGGTGACCTCAGAAAGTCTTCGGGCCGCACGGCCGGTCGGTGCGGCAAGACACACGCACCGGCCAAGGATTCTGTTCATTTCGGTAATTGATTTGATCAGGGTGGTTTTTCCGGTTCCCGGGCCGCCGGTAATAATGCTGATTCTATGCTTTGTTACGTCTTCCAATACCCTTTGCTGCTCCGGGGAAAGCGAAATGATCAGTTTGTTTTCCACTTCGGCCAGAACGTTTTTCACCGGTGTCGGCAATGGGGTGACTGGAATGGAAAGCAGGGCGAGAATTCGATTGGCAATGGCGTGCTCTGCCTGCCACATGTTTTTTAAGTAAACCGCGCGGTCGTTTGACGTAGTAACTGCAGGGGACGAAGTGCCGGCAAACGATTCAATCACGATATCGCCGGCGTTGGAAAGATCTTCAAGACTTTCTCCCGCTGTCCGGGAGTCGATTGCATAAAGGTCGATGATCCGTTCTAAAATATTTTCTTCATGCATATAAACATGGCCGTCTCCGACAGCTTCGGCGAGTAAATGCAAAATACATGATTGTGCGCGGTCATAGACATTCATTTCAATGCCGAGGTTTGTGGCTATTTTGTCAGCCATTGGAAAGCCGATTCCGGGTATGTCGTTTGCCAGCTGATAAGGATCCTGGCGGATAATATCGAGTGCTTCATTTCCGTAAATTTTATAAATTTTAGCGCTGTAAACGGTTTTAACGCCGTTTTCCTGCAGAAATTTCATGATGGATGTCAGGCAATGATGGGATTGCCATTGTGAATGGATCAAGGCGGCTTTTTTTTTGCCGATGCCGTCAATTTGAGTTAATTTTTCAGGACTTTCTTCTATGATGGAAAAGGTTTGTTCCCCAAACCGGGCAATGATTTTTTCGGATGTGGATGGCCCTATGCCGCTCAGGACCCCGGATGCCAGATAATTCCGGATGCCGTCAATGGTTGCGGGAAGAAGAATTTCAGCGGTCTCAAATTTGAACTGCTGGCCAAAGCGGTGATGCGTTGTCCAATCTCCGTTAAGCTTGATGGTTTCACCGACTGTCACTTTTGGCAGGTGTCCCACAATGGTGACCGTTGTTTTTGGAAAACCGGTTTTTAAACGGGCAATCGTATAATGATTCTGTTCATTATAGAAGGTGATATGTTCCAGGGTGCCTTCAAGTGATATCATGGGCGGGCTGTAATCCTGTCAGGCATATTATAAGTCCCACGCCACGGTGTAAACATTCCCAAAGCCGTTTTGCTCCAGGTGCTGTTCCATGCGCTGGGCCTGTTTGAGAGAATTAAACCGGCCCACGCGGACCCTGTAAAAGGTCAGGCCGTCTTTTTTAATTGGGACGACATGAACGTTTTGGGCGATTTTTTCAAGGGATTTTTTTAATTTCTCTGCATTGGCCGGGTTACCAAATGATCCCACCTGTATGGTAAAGTCTCCGGTAAAATAAAGATTATCCGGTTTGGTGTTAGGGCGGGTTTTGTCGGCTGCTGATAAAACCTCGTCATCTGTCCCCAATGCCGCGATCTCAACCGATGCGGTTCCGTTTTTGATCATTTCAATTTCTTTGGCTGCAGAAAAGGACAGGTCAATAATGCGGTCCCGGCAGAAAGGCCCACGGTCGTTGATCCGGACAATGGTTGTTTTTTCGTTTTCAACATTTCTGACTTGAACCATTGTGCCGAACGGCAATGTTTTATGGGCAGCGGTCATGGCATGCATGTTATAGGTTTCACCATTGGCGGTTTTCTTCTCATGGAATTGTTTACCGTACCAGGAAGCCACGCCCTGCTGCTGGAAGCCTTTGGCGCTGTCAATCGGGTGGTATACTTTGCCGTAAATTTCATACGCATTTTTTGAAGTCGGCGTGACCGGCGCAGCCGGTTCGGTGGTGCCGCAGCCGCATAAGACGGCTGCGGTTAAAACAAAGACAGCAATTAATTGAAATTTTATTTGTCCGGATTCTCTTAGTAGAATTGAAAAATAAGATATAATTCCAATCCCTTTTATCTGATTCATATTATTGGTTAAGTGCAATTTTTATAACATCCTTCATATTATCTACAAAATGAAATTTAATTGCAGATTTAACTTTTTTGGGCACATCAAGTAAATCTTTTTCGCATAATTTGGGCATAATAATTGTTTTTATGCCGGATCTGTGGGCTGCAAGCACTTTTTCCTTAATCCCCCCGACAGGCATGACCTGTCCCCTTAACGTAATTTCGCCGGTCATGGCCAGGTCCTTGTGGGTGGTTGCGCCGGTCAATACGGATGTGATGGCAGTCAGCATGGTCACTCCGGCGGACGGCCCGTCTTTGGGGATTGCACCGGCCGGCACATGAATGTGTATGTCGTGGGTCTGGAAGTAGTCATCTTCAACACCGATGGATGCAGCATTGGAACGAATATAACTCAACGCGGCAGTTGCCGATTCTTTCATGACATCGCCCAGTTGACCGGTTAATGTCAGTCGGCCGTTGCCCCGCATGGAAGTGGCTTCAATAAAAAGGATGTCTCCGCCAGCCTGCGTCCAGGCAAGCCCCATAACAACACCCGGCGTGGCCACCCGTTTTTTCATTTCATTGGTGATGCGGATCGGACCCAGATATTTGGCCAAGTTTTTTGTATTGATATTAACGGATTCTTTTTCTTCCTTGGCTATACTGGCCGCCACCCCCCGGCAGACATTCCCGATTTCCCGTTCAAGATTTCTTAAACCGGCTTCCAGTGTATACCCGCTGATGATCTGATTGATCGCCCCTTTGGTAAATGAAATATGTTCCGATTTCAAGCCGTTTGCTTCTCTCTGTCTGGGGATGAGGTAACGGGAGGCAATTTTGGTTTTTTCCCCCAGCGTGTAGCCCGACAGTCTCAATACCTCCATCCGGTCTCTTAAAGCCGGGGGAATCGTATCTAACATGTTGGCGGTTGTGATGAACATCACCTGGGAAAGATCGAACGGGACATCCAGGTAATGGTCCTCAAATGAAAAATTCTGTTCCGGATCCAGGACTTCTAAAAGAGCGGATGACGGATCACCGCGGAAATCGCTGCCCACTTTATCGATTTCATCCAGCATGAAAACCGGATTATTGGAGCCGGCCCGGCGGATTCCCTGAATGATTCGGCCAGGCAAGGCCCCCACGTAGGTCCGGCGATGTCCCCTGATTTCCGCCTCGTCACGGATACCGCCCAAAGCGATTCTGATGAAATTACGTCCAAGGGCATTTGCCACAGAATGGCCCAAAGATGTTTTTCCGGTTCCCGGAGGGCCCACCAGGCATAAAATGGGCCCTTTAAGCGCCGGGTTGAGTTTCCGTACTGCCAGATATTCCAGAATTCGTTTTTTGGCTTTATCCAGACCGTAATGATCGGAGTCCAGAATTTTTTGCGCCTTAACAAGATCCAGGTTGTCTTCCGAACCTTCGTTCCATGGCAGTTCGGTAATCCAGTCAAGGTAGGTAAGGGCAACCGAGTATTCGGCGGATGAAGAGTGCATCCGGGAAAGCCGGTTCAGCTCACGTTCCGCTTCTTTTTTTACCACTTCCGGAAGGTCTTTTTCTGTAATTTTAGTTCGGTAATCATCGATCTCCACGTTGCTGTCATCGGTTTCTCCCAGTTCTTCACGGATGGCTTTTAACTGCTGGCGAAGATAATATTCCCGCTGCTGCTTGTCCATGTCTCCTTTCACCTGGGTCTGGATTTTATTGCCTATTTCCAGAATTTCCAGCTGGTAGTTGACCATTTTTGTCACTTTGTTCAGGCGCTCCTTGATATCCAGTGTTTCAAGTATGTCCTGCTTTTCCTTGGTGGTGGAATTGATGGTGGATGTAATCATGTCCGCAAGGATGTCCGGCTCTTCTAAAGTCTTTGCCATAGACGCAATTTCAGGGGGAAGACCGGTGGACAGCTCGACAATCCGCTGGTACTGATTGATCAGGTTGGCCATCAGTGCCTCGATTTCCTTGTCTTTGACCAATTGACTCTCAAGTTCACTGATACGGGCCTGGAAGTAAGGCTTTTCAGAGGTATAATCCGTTATTTCAAATCTTCCCAGCCCCTGAAGGAGTAGCTGGGCTTTATCCTCATCCACTTTCGCCATTTTCAGAATCACCGCGCTGGAGCCAATGGTGTAGAGGTCATCAGGGGTATAGTCTGTTTTCGGGTCGGTGAATTTTGACGCCACCGTGCCGATGATCCTGTTTTTGGACATGGCTTCATCTATTAATTGAATGGATTCTTTCTGTAATACAATCAGCGGCAGAACCATTTTTGGAAACATGACAACATCAAACAAAGGAAGAATCGGTAAAATCTCGGGTATTTTTTCGTTTGTAAAGGATTCGGTTTGCTGATCTTGATTCATGGGTTTCCTCCGGATATATTCTTATATGAAGTTATTTGATGAATTAAAAAATATTATCCCGTTGCTGACAGAGTCATTAAATTTAAATTCTTAAGAATTTTAAAGTTTGAATCGTTATTCATCGGAGATGGGGATTTTGTAGCTGGTTTCATGTGTTAATTTTGTCAAATTAATCTGAAGAAGTCCTTTTTTGTATGAAGCAGTGACTTTTTCCGGATCTATCATGACCGGCAGGTGCATGATTCGTTCAAAAACACCGTATTGAATTTCTGCCAGCCGGTACCTGCCGTTATCGGCGGAAGGCATGGGAATTCGTCTGCCTGAAATTCTGATAGCCCGGCTGTTTATTTCGAGTTCCAGGTCTTCTTTTTCAACACCGGCGATTTCAGCGGTAATCAGAATGCTGTCCGGTGTTTCAAAGATGTCAATCGGGGGTTTCCATGAACTTTTAGCAAATGAGATCATGGGATTCATGGTGTGAAACATTTCTGCGATGGTTTTTTCGAATTTCGACCCCATGCGATCAAAATCATTGGTAAACCGAATTTTGATAAATTCCATATGAGGCTCCTGATAATTTAAGGATTGATCTTAATTATTATAAAAAAAACGATATTTTGGGTTAGCATGAAAATATCACTAAAATGAAAATTTGTAAAGGAAGTGTCAGCTATGGAAATAAATGGAACGTGGTTTAATTGCTTTGTTGATAATAATTTTTGCAAAAAAAGCCTGTTCGAAAAGGAATAGACTTTTTTGGAAATTATACCTGCAGTGATAGAATGTTTTTTATCTGTGTAACCTGATTTTTAAGACTTAAATTATAAAACTATCAATAGCCATCCTGTCTCAGGTATCCTTGTACTTTAATTCTGATCTGCTCAATCGTGCCTCGAATTTCAGCATCGGAAAATCCTGAATCTCTCAGGCAGGATTCGAGTTCCCGATGAGTCCTGTTGAGTTGCGCGGCTGAAGCCTGGTGACTGCCATGGCCATAGATGGCTTTTTCAAGCTTTTGAACTTTAGGCTGGCAGGCTTCGGGGATGGATGGCAGCATATATGCCGGAATGGCATCCTCTTCTTCGTAAGATTCTTCCTCTGGTGTTATAATGAAATATTGGTATAAAAAGTAGCCCGCAACCATCACTGCTATCAGTGTAACGATTTTTTTCAGCACATCCATCATACCCTCCATATAAATACTTATCTGATTGGATTTAACTTATATAAAATTAACTGATTTTTACAAGATTTCAACTAAAATTTAAATGGATATAACTATCTTATTTGATTTAAATTAATGGTTATCGTCAATCGATACTAAGCGGTATTGTAATAAATTATTTTTATAGAAACAGCTCGAATATTTCGGCAAAACACTTTTAATCGTGGATAATGACTTGACGGATAAGCCGATTTTATTTATTTTATGTGTAAAATCAGATTGCTAATTGTTCTGGATGGATCAGTTCAATGCATAATTCAAATTGAAGGAGTTGAGTGATGGAAGATGTTGATAAAAAAACAAGTCGTGAATCTACAAAAAAATACCTTACCATCATTTCGTTGATTGATGGAATTGAAAACCGTTTAAGGTGGTCGGAGCTTGCATTTATTTTGCTGAATCTGATTGTTATTTTTTCAACCATGAGCTTTCTGTCGATTGTTATTGGAGATGTTGGTCAGCCTTTGAACCCGATCTTTATGCTTTTTATATTTTTCAGCCATGCCATCGGGATATCCATTAATGCCTATTGGACGGCATCCTCCACAAGGCTTCAATTAAAACTTAAACTACGATATTTCCAGGCACGGTATCTTGAACGAAAGATAAATCGTAAAGGGGAATATTTGATTTCTGATGAATCGTTTTTTTTTAATCCTGAAATCGGGAAAGTTGAAAGTCCTGATGGAAAAGAAACCGTTTTTTATCCAACTGATGGTTTTTTACGAATGGACGGGTTTATCGGAGCAGCCAAGCCGAGGCTTCTTTCATTGCTGATGCCTTTTTTGTTTTTTATTATTTATCTGGCCTCACTTGTCTCTATAATGTCCATGTTGTTTTCATAAAAAAGATCTTGTTTTTGCAGGATACGATGATTCGCTTATTTGATTTTTGTACTTGCAAGCTTGATTAACACACAAGCAATAAGAGGGGCGCTAATGTTTAGGCTGATGTGCTGTCAAAGCCCCCTCAGAAAATAAATTTCTGATTTTTATTTTAATTTATCAATTTATATATTTTGTGTATTCTTTTTTTGTCGCATCCCATCTTTCGTTTGGATTTTGGTAATTTCTTGGACACCTTCCGGACCGATCTTTTACAGTAATTGTAATCGTTGTATTCGGGTCTCCGGAAATCTTCACAGGATTATTAGTTTTAATATTTAGATCAGAGATATTTGGGAGTGTAAAATGAGTGGGGATGCCGAAATAGTTTGAAATAGCTGCGCCAACATTGACGGCATCAGATTCAACATCGCTGCAATAGGGCTTGTTGCGCAAGCTGATGTAGTTCGGTATGGCGATCGCAACTAAAAGGCTTATAATTGCGATTATTACCATTAATTCGAGTAATGAAAAGCCTTTTGTCTTTTTAATCCAGTTTGCATTCGGCATTTAAAATCTCCCCTAAATGTGTTTTTTGTCAAAGGGCATTTTTTGCCAACTATTTTAATAAATAGCACTTTTTAAAATTATAGTAAAACAGAAATCGTTATGATCGAATTCTTGGCTCCTAATATTTTAAAATGACTTGAGCGTGATTTCTGCATATGCAGTTCAACCGTAATGCATAGATAAAAAATTTTATAAGTTCTTATTTTATATTATCATTAATAATTTTTTTTTCAATGTCCTTTTTCGGATCAAAGTTAACTGTAAATATTTCAATACAAGTAAAATGTGATTGTCCATCAAAATTTGATAGATATTGATTCTTTATGAAAAGTTTAATAATCAAAGATGTCGAGAAAATTGACAGATATTTAAGCGACAAAAAAAGGGGTTACAGTAAGAAGTGTAACCCCCTGAATTCTAAGTGGTAGGCGGTAATGGATTTGAACCATCGACTTCTACCGTGTGAAGGTAGCACTCTCCCACTGAGTTAACCGCCCGTGTCTTCCATTTCTTAATTCTCCGGACACCGATAAGTCAAGTGTTATTATTAATGCTTAAGTCGTTGTCTCCAAAATCGTTGATAAATTCCACAGAATCTTTATTGCCGGCATTGCTTTTAATGCTATCTTTACTGCCAGTGTTGTTTGCGTCTCCGAAAACAATTTCCTGCTGGAGGAGTTTTCCCGATTGACTTTCGAGTTCGTCGATTTCCTTTAATGACGGCAGGCCTTTTAAATCTATTAAGTCAAAGGTTTCCAGGAATTTTTTGGTGGTGGCATACACTAGGGGCCGCCCGGGAATCTCCCGGCGTCCGAGTACGCGAATCAGTTTCCGTTCCAGGAGAATCCGAATGGAATTCCCGGAGTTAACGCCCCGGATATGCTCCATTTCACTTCGAAGAATCGGTTGGCGGTAGGCAATAATAGCCAATGTTTCCATGGCCGGTTTGCTGAGTTTCGGCGGTTTCGGTTGCAGCATTCGCCGTATCCATTCTTTGTATTCCGGGCGGGTTCTGAATTGAAACCCGCCGGCAACTTCATGGATTAGAAAGCCGCCGTTTTTTAATTCATATTCTTTTTTTAAGGCAAGAATCGCTTGTTTGATTTGATCAGTTTCGGATTCAGGGATTGCATTTTTGAAATGTTCCACCGACAATGGCGTTTCTGCAACAAACAGAAGGCTTTCAACGATATTTTTGATGTCTTCCATTTATTGAACCTTTTTCTTCATGTATAAAAAAGTCTTAACCCGCTTTTTTGTCCGTTCTGGACAAGTCGAACAAGGTTTAATTTTACAATTTCCAGGATTGCCAGAAACGTGATCACGATATCAATGCGCTCCGGTCTTATAGGCATCAGTTCAATAAATGTAATTGTGCCTTTATCTTCAATGATATTGATGATCTCGGTCATTCTGTCTTTAACGGATACACGTTCCGGGATGATTCGGATCCCGGCTTTGCCGGATGTTTTATCAAGCAGTTTATGGTATGCGGAAATCAGGTCGAACAGATCTGTTTTAACGACTTCCTCTTCCGGATCGATCAGAAAAGATGATTTATCCGGTGTCCTGGTAAAAACATCTTCATCAAGAACCGGCCTTTCAGACAGTTGTTGTGCAACGTCTTTCATCTGTAAGTATTCTATGAGCTGACCGGCAATCTCTATTCGGAAGTCTTCTTCATCATCACCTGACGTTTCATTCCCCCGTTTCGGCAGCAGCATTCTTGATTTGATGTGCGCAAGGGTTGCCGCCATGACAAGAAAATCACTGGCGACTTCAATATTTAAAGACTTCATCCATTCAAGGTAGGCCAGAAACTGATCTGTAATCAAAGAAATGGGAATGTCGTAAATATCCACCTCGTGTTTTTTAATGAGATGGACAAGAAGGTCCATTGGGCCTTCAAAAATATTGTCCAGTTTTATTTCATATGTATGGCTTGGCATAGTTTACTCAGGCACTGAGCAGCAAGTTTATTAAAGGAGTTATAAAAGAAGTAAACAAAAGATCAAGTGAATTTGTCATAATGAGCAGAATTAATATCACAAATCCAAACGGCTCAATGCGGGTAATTTTTTGTCTGAACTGCATCGGCAGCAAGACTGTGAGGATTCGACCACCGTCAAGGGGCGGGATGGGGATCAGGTTGAAAATTGCCAGAACAAGGTTAATCATGACGCTGTAGAAAAATAACTTGAGAAGGATCAATATGAATGGTGCCAAAAACATGTTTTGCCATAACGGCTGAAGATGAAGGAGGCCGTGAAACGCGCCGGCAGAGGCAAGCGACAGAAAAAAATTTGTGATAACCCCGGCCGAAGCAACCCAGATGGTTCCGGATCGGAAATTTTTGAGGTTGGAAAAATTAACCGGCACGGGTTTGGCATACCCAAAAGGGGGGGCGCCGGATAATTTTAAAATCAGCGGCAGTATAAAAGACCCGAACACATCCAGATGTCTGACAGGATTTAAGCTGAGCCGTCCGGCATCCTTGGCGGTGGAGTCCCCTAATATAAACGCCGCATAACCATGAGCATATTCATGGGCCGTGACCGCAATCAGGAGGGGAATAATGATAATAATAAATTCAATCAGGTTAAAATTCGGCAACATATTTTTTTAAAAGATCCATTTCGTCGTCATCGGATTTGACAAGTCCGTTTAATTTTGCATCCATTACTGCGGATAGAATTTTTCCGTAAACAGGGGAGGGGGGTAAACCTAATGCCTGGATATCCTTGCCGCACACCGAAAGTTTGGCATTTCTGAGGTCGGTCACATAAGACGATATATTTTTGATCAAATGCTGATGCGTTGTGATGGACATGATGTAAAGGAGCATCTCAATTTTCAGGTCCTTGAGCTCCCGGTATATATCGCTGACTTTATTGGGCATGTTACGATGGAGCCGGTTTAAGCATTCTTCGGCAAAAAGCCGCTCTTTGATAAAAATTTTTGTATATCTGGGTGCCAGTTCCAGTCGGCGGCAGATTTCTTCAGACTTATTTTTATCCTTATGGCGGAGCATAATCATGAAATAAACCGTCCACTTCATATAAGATTCTTCCGTAAAAAGGAGATCGAACCAAGAAAGGACTTTTTGGGCTGAATTAAAATAGAAAATCAGTTTCTGGTTTAACACAAAAGAAGGGTCTACGACTTTGAGCAAATTGTATTCGTTCAGCCGGATCAGATAGGGCGTCGGGTTTTCTTCTTTCAGGATATGGCAAAGTTCGGAAAATACCCTGCGTCCCGAAAGCCGCTTGAAAAAATTCATTCGAACGGCATTTTCAATTAATCCGGAAGTGAGCTTGCCGATTGTAAAGCCAAAGCGCTGTTCAAAACGGATTGCGCGAAATACCCGGGTCGGGTCTTCCACAAAACTTAAATTGTGGAGAATTCGGATCACTTTTTCTTTAAGATCCCGCTGGGCACCGAAAAAATCAATGAGATGTCCGAAAGTAGCAGAGTTCAGGGCAACGGAAAGCGTGTTAACGGTAAAGTCCCGCCTGAAAAGATCCATTTTAATGGAACTCATCTCAACAGTGGGTAAGGCTGCCGGCGCATTGTAATATTCCATTCGGGCAGAGGCAACATCAATTTTAAACCCATCGGCAAAGATTATAATTGCCGTGCCGAATTTTTCGTAAGCATTTATTCGCGCACCATACAATTTGGCAAATCGTTTCGCAAACTCGATTCCATTACCTTCAATCACAATGTCGATATCTTCATTGTGACGATATAAAAACAGGTCACGCACGAAACCGCCCACCACGTAAGCTGAAAACCCAAACTCCCCGGCCACTTCACCAACATGTCTTAAGAGTTTCAGTATCCTTTTTGGCAGCCGCTCTTTCATAAAGGCGTTGATATTTTTGGTCCGGGGGTGGGCGGCCGTCTGTCTTTCCTCGGTCAGTTGCTGCTTTTTTGCATTGGCTTCCTGAACCAGCATATTGAGCAGGTCGGTGCGGGTGATAACTCCGATAATGTCCTCATTTTTTATGACCGGAAGAACCCGCTGTTTGTTTTCAATGATTTTTTGCTGGATTTCGACAAGGTTTGCTTCCGGGCCGACAACCGCAAATTCCGTCGACATATATTCGCTGATCGGAATATTGTCCAGGGAATGGTATAGTGCTTTTTCAATTACCTGGCGTGAGATAAACCCAAGAAGTTGTTTGTTCGCATTGGAATTTTTTACGACCAGAAGCGCATTGACGTTATATCTTGATAACAGGTTGCGGGCATTTTTACATGTTATCTCAGGGGCTGCTGAAATTGCCGGTGACGACATGATGTTTACGGCCAGGTTTTTTGATGTAATATGTCTTTGAAGTATTGCAACCAGGTCATTTTCAGTTTGCGCCAGTGTTTTGTATTTAATTGTGGCAGCGGCAGCAAATTTGTGCCCCCCTCCACCGAGTTCCGTAGCAATAGCTCCGACATCGACTTCAGTCGATCGGCTTCGTGCGGATATATATATTTTGTTTTTCATCAAAGCAATGCCGAACAGGGCATTGAGTGATTCGATTTTCATCATTTTCTGAACAAGAAACGCCAGATCATGTATATATTCATCGCAGGAAACACTCGTAATGGAGATATCCACTCCATTGATCGTATGATGAACGGCAGCGTTGATCATATCGTTTAAGAGGCTTATCTGGCGTGGATCCATTTCCTTGGAAATCATATTTGATATGGTGGTAAGATCCGCGCCGTTTGAAACAAGAAAGGCAGCCGCGGTAAAATCCCTTTCCGTGGTGGAGGGAAATGTAAATGAACCGGTGTCTTCATATATACCAAGGCACATGATGGTGGCTTCTTCGGGAGAAAGAGGGATTTTTTTTTCCTGGATTATTTCGGTTAACAGCGTCACATTGGCACCGGTGGCACTGTTAACTTGAAAGTGGGCCTTAATGTCTTTCTTGCTTGCCGGATGATGGTCGAAAATATGTATTTCGAGGCCGGGTTTATCAACTATTTCAGAAAGTTCTCCGATTCGGTTCGCTTGTTTGGTATCAACAATAATCAATTTGTCAATTTCAGAACTATTTATCTCTTTAATATCAATCATATTAAAGAGATACGCCATCGAACTAACAAAGAAATTTTTCGAACTTTTCTCATTAAATCCGGGATAGATGACAAGGGAGCCGGGGTATAATTTGTGGGCTGCCAGCATAGAACCAATTGCATCAAAATCCGCATTCGCGTGAGTGGTAATAACAGTCAGATTCTTAGAGTGTGAATGTTTTGATTGTTTCACATGCCCATTCCTGTGAGAAAAATTATATTGTTTTACAGATTGTTAACAAAAAAAAAGAATTTGAGCAAACAAGTTCATGAGATTTGTCCGGGAAAATTGTTTTAAAAGAATTTGTCTTATTTTTTATGATATGCTAATAATCATATTTGATGATTCAAGATTTATTATCTTGCCGCTGATTTCTTGATTGGCGGGTTCATTTTTCAAGCAGTAAGTCAATCACTGATGTTCACTAAATTCTGTTTTTAAAGATCTGTTTTTTTAGGTGTATGCTGATCATGCTGAAACATCAGCAAAGGAGGAAATATGCCGGTTTATGTATGGGAAGGTCGGGGCAAAAATAATCAGATTCGCAAAGGGGAAATCGAGGCGGCTAGCGATCAGGAGGTCCGGAATAATCTTTCCAGGCAGGGCATAACACCTGATAAAATAAAGAAAAAACCAAAAGATCTGTTTGAAAACGTTGCATTCATGCAGCCAAAAGTGGTCATGCATGATATCATTATTTTTTGCCGTCAGTTTTCTACCATGATTGATGCCGGGCTGCCAATCATCCAGTGCCTTGATATCCTTCAGGCACAGCAGGATAATGTTACGTTTAAAAAAATGCTTAAAGATATCAAGGAGTCTGTTGAAAGCGGCCAGACTTTGGCAGAAGCGTTAAAAAAATATCCTGAGCAATTTGATAATTTGTTTGTTAATATGGTGGCTGCCGGTGAAGCCGGTGGTATTCTGGATGTGATTTTAAGACGGCTGTCCGCGTACATGGAAAAAGCGGCCAAGCTGAAAGCCCAGGTCAAGGGAGCAATGACATATCCGATTGTCACCCTTTTTATTGCCGTCGGCGTTGTTGCGGTGATTCTGGTGTTTGTTATTCCGGTTTTTGAGGAAATGTTTGAAAGCTTCGGGTCCGCATTGCCCGCACCAACACAGATTGTTGTGGCTATGAGCCGGTTTGTGCAGTCACGAATATTATATCTAATCGGAGCTTTTGTTTTATTTTCATTTGCGTTTAAGCGGTTTTACAGAACGGAAAAAGGCCGGGCGCTGATTGATGATGCCCTGCTGAAAATGCCGGTGGTCGGTATTCTGATCCGTAAGGTGGCTGTGGCCAAGTTTACGCGCACTATGGGTACCATGCTTTCCAGTGGTGTGGCAATCCTGGAAGCTCTGGATATTGTTGCTAAAACAGCAGGCAACAAAACCATTGAAAAAGCGATTTATACGGTTCGTACCGGTATCGCAGAAGGACAGACGATAGCAGATCCTCTGTCCGAGACCGGTGTTTTTCCCCCCATGGTCTGCTCGATGATTGCCGTTGGTGAATCCACCGGTGCCATTGACGCGATGATGGAAAAGATTGCGGATTTTTATGATGAAGAAGTGGATCAGGCAGTGGAAAATATGACGGCCATGATTGAGCCGTTTATGCTTGTTTTTCTCGGTGTTGTCATTGGCGGCCTGGTTGTTTCCATGTATCTCCCCATATTCCAGATGGCAGGAGCGCTTTAGGCATATCGCAGTTGAAAATTGACCGTAAAAATAAGTTCCAACTGGACCAATACAGAAAATTAAAGTGGCTGATATTCTTCCGGGGGCTTTTTGCGGCAGTGCTGCTGGGTTCAGCCTTTTTCGTTGGGTTTCATGAAAATCTGCCTTTTTTCAGTCAGCCTCTTTTGTTTATCTACTATATTGCCGGAGCGCTGTTGATTCTTTCAGCGCTATATGCCTTTATACTGCCGCGCCTTTTTCAGAGTGCCCGCTTCGGATATGCCCAGATATTTATCGATAGCCTGCTCATAACAAGTATTATTTTTGTTACCGGAAGCTTTTCAAGTATCTTTTCTTTTTTATATCTTATTGTGATTATATACGCAGGCATGGTTCTGTCCAGAAGAGGCGGGATGTTTATTGCTTTTTGCTGCAGTGTTCAATACGGCGTGCTCATTGCTTTAGAATTCCAGGGGGTCATTTATCCGCTTGGTGTTGATGTTGATTTTATATTTATTAATTACAACTGGAATTATGTGCTGTACAAGCTTTTTATTACCATTGTCGCATGCTTTGGCGTTGCTTTTTTAAGCGGTTTTCTTGCTGAACAGGAACGGCGGGCAAAAAAGGATCTCTGGGCAATGGAAGATCAGGTCAAACGTGTTGAAAAGTTGGCGGCAATCGGAGAAATGGCCTCCGGTCTTGCCCATGAAATTAAAAATCCCCTGGCCTCTTTATCAGGATCTATACAGTTTTTACGAGAAGATATTCCCTATGATCCGGATCGGGACCGGCTTATGGATATCATATTAAGAGAAGCGGATCGTCTTACTGCATTAGTCAATGATTTTTTAATGTTTGCAAAACCACAGCCCGGGCAGACAAGAATTGTGGAATTGGATGTCGCACTTGAAGAAATCATAAAGGTTTTTACAGCGGATAACCGTCGCAATAAAAGGATTACAGTAACCAGGCAGCTTGCGGAAACTGTATTTATCGAAATAGACCCGGAGCATTTGCGCCAGGTTGTATGGAATTTGCTGCTAAATGCGGATGAAGCAATAGAAACGGAAGGATGGATTGATATTAAGATGTATCCGGTGGATAAAATCTATGTCTGTATCACCATCGCGGATAATGGATGCGGGATGAGCGAAGAGACAATGAAATCAATCTTTGATCCGTTTTTTACCGCAAAACCCAAGGGGACCGGTCTCGGGTTGTCGATTGTTCAACGGATTATTACCTCGTACAATGGACTGATAGATGTCCAGAGTTCCCCTGAGAAAGGGACTATCTTTAATGTTCGATTACGTCGTGAGTTTAATTCCCGTCAGTTGGCATCGGTCAGGCCGGGTTGAAGCCAGATTTAAAGATTGTTGTGCCGGCAGGCTCCCAATCGAGGGGGCAAGTTAAGTTAATCTTGACTGTAGATTATAAATGGGGTAGCCAACCTGATGGATATTAATTCACCTGAATTTAAGTTATGTACCAAAACAGAGCATCTCTGGTTTGGTACATTATTTTTTCATATTTTTAAAATAATTACTTAGAAAAGTTCCGGATAAGAAAATGAGCAAAAAAAACGATGTAATTGAAAAGAGAAAAGAAAAAATCCAAACGTTAAAAGAATCGGGGATTGAACTTTTTCCGAATGACTATAAGGTATCGCATACAGTAAAAGATATTAAAGATTTAGTGGAAAATGAATCAGCCGAAATCGCAGAGGATGCTTCATATTCAGTGGCCGGGCGTATTATGGCCGTCAACCGTTTCGGGAAATCAGCCTTTATACGATTCAATGACCGGAGCGGCCAGCTTCAGGCATATATCAGAACGGATATAGTAGGCGATGATACATATACCTTGTTTAAAAAACTGGATATTGGTGATTTTGTCGGAATGACCGGCACGATGTTTAAGACAAAAACAGGCGAATGGTCTCTTCTGGCAAATTCTTTACAATTAATTTCCAAGGCAACGAGGCCGCTGCCGGAAAAATTTCATGGACTCAAAGATCCTGAGAAACGGTATCGCCAGCGATATCTGGATTTGATTATGAATGCAGATGTCCGGGAGTTATTTATCAAAAGGAGTCAACTGGTTCAGGCAATCAGGATGTTTTTGCTGGGTCGGGACTTTCTCGAGGTGGAAACCCCAATGATGCAGCCCCTTCCCGGTGGCGCGGATGCCAAGCCCTTTAAGACATATCATAATTCGCTCAGTATGGATCTTTTTTTGCGAATTGCGCCGGAACTCTATTTAAAAAGGCTGGTTACCGGGGGGTTTGAAAGAGTTTTTGAAATCAACAGAAGTTTCAGGAATGAAGGAATTTCAACTCAGCACAATCCTGAATTTACCATGCTTGAATTTTATCAGGCATATGCCACATACGAAGATCTCATGAATTTAACGGAAGAACTGTTCCAGTCGCTTGCTCTCAGTATTGCCGGCGCAATGGATTTTGAATATCAGGGGGTGCAGATTAAATTCAGCGGTTCATGGAAACGGCTGCCGCTTCTGGAATCTTTGGAAAAAATTGCCGGCGTGGACCCGTCTTTATTCAGCCAAAAAGATGAGCTGATGAATTTTGCACTGTCAAAAGGGATTTCTTTTGGTAACCGTTCCGAGGATGCAATGGGTGTTGGAAAAATAATGACAAAAATATTTGATGCCCTTGTGGAACCCAAATTGATTCAGCCGACATTCATCACCGGTTATCCGGTCGAAGTTTCACCGCTTTCGCGTCGAAACAAGGAAAATCCAGAGTTGACGGATCGATTTGAATTGTTCATTGCCGGAAGGGAGATTGCCAACGGATTTTCCGAGTTAAATGATCCGGAAGACCAGAAAAACAGGTTCCTGCATCAGCTTGAAAATAAGGAAGCCGGGGATGAAACGCCGCAAATCATTGATGACGATTATATCAGGGCACTGGAATACGGGATGCCTCCCACAGCGGGAGAAGGCATCGGCATTGACAGGCTGGCCATGCTTTTGACGGATTCTGCTTCCATTCGTGATGTGATTTTATTCCCCCACATGAAGCCCACAGATAAATAAAATGTGATTTAGCCATTCAGATACGGATTGACCGATGTCTTTTGAATATTTTGTAGGTGGCCGTTATCTCAGGTCCAAACATAAACATGCCTTTATTTCTTTTATCACGTTTCTTTCCATGGCAGGGGTTACTGTCGGTGTGATGGCACTGATTATTGTTATTGCAGTAATGGCAGGAGCGGAATCATATTTTACATCGCAGATTTTAGGTGTTGAATCGCATATTATCATTCGCCGGCATGGTGGAACAATCGCTGATTATGATGGGGTTATCCGTCAGGTTAAATCTGAAGCAGGGGTCCAGTCAGCTGCGCCTTTTGTGTATTCTCAGGTGATGCTGCGGTCTTCTTCCGGTATTTCCGGTGCTGTTCTCAGAGGTATTGACCCCCGGGCCGGCGGAAGCCCGATAAAAGGATATGATAAAGAAACTTTAATTGAAAAAATAAGACCTCAGGTGACTGCAGACGCAGGCGTCCTGTCGCCGGGAATTATTTTAGGCAAGGAACTTGCCTTGACCATCGGAGCCGCTGAAGGAGAAATAATTTATCTGATATCCCCCAAGGGAATGATGTCCCCCATCGGTCACATGCCGACAATGAAACGGTTTGAAGTGACAGGTATTTTTGAGTCCGGTTTCTATGAATATGACGCCTCACTGGCGTTCATCCATTTAAAAACCGCCCAGAAACTCATTAAAATAGGGGATTCGGTTTCCGGTATCGGGGTCCGGGTGGATGATATCTATCAAGCTGATAAAATTTCGGAAACGATTCTGGCTGATTTAGGATTCCCCTACTGGACCATGGACTGGATGCAGATGAACCGGAATTTTTTTTCAGCCCTGAAGCTTGAAAAAAAGGCCATGTTCGTGATCCTGACACTGATTATTATGGTGGCGGCGTTTAATATTGCCAGTACCCTGATTATGATGGTGATGGGGAAAACCCAGGATATCGCCATTTTAAAAGCCATGGGAGCAACAGACCGGAGCATCTGGAAAATTTTTGTTTTTAAAGGCACGGTGATCGGTTTTATCGGAACGTTGACCGGGGTTGTTCTCGGAATGCTGGGGTGTGTCGTTTTAAAATATTACAAATTTATCGAACTTCCCGGAGATGTTTATTATTTTACCAGCCTCCCGGTGCAACTGGAATTTTTAGATGTTTTTCTGATCATTTCAGCGGCAATGGCAATCTGCTTTATTTCAACACTTTATCCTGCATACAAAGCATCAAAACTTAATCCGGTCGAGGCCCTCAGATATGGATAATCGCCGGGAAAAGTTTAATAATCAAACCCAATCAAACATGGAAAATCCGGAGAAAGATTCGGTCCCGTTGCTGTCATTAAGTGGTATTAACAAGAGTTACCGGAATAATGGCGCTAAAATAGAGGTACTGACCGATTTATCGGTGGATATATTTTCCGGTGATACAATCGCGATTGTTGGGGAATCCGGTATCGGCAAATCGACATTTCTGCATATTCTCGGTACCCTGGATCAGCCGGACAGCGGCACCCTTTTATATAAAGAAACCGATGTGTTTGAATTTGATAAAAAAAACCTGGCGGATTTCAGAAATAAAACCATGGGGTTTGTCTTTCAGTTTCATTATCTTTTATCGGAATTTTCCGCACTTGAAAATGTTTTAATGCCCGGACTGATCAAAGGGTTAAAATCCAAAGAGATAAGACAAAGTGCTGAAGCGATTCTTGTTCGGGTAGGTCTCAAGGAAAGAATAAAACATCGTGTCAGAGATCTGTCCGGCGGGGAGCAGCAGCGTGTCGCGCTTGCCCGTGCGCTTGTTCTGAATCCGGCGATACTGCTGGCCGATGAACCGACAGGAAATCTTGATAAGAAAAACAGTAAACAGGTGCATGATTTATTGTTTGAACTCAATGATGAATATAATATGACGATAATTACGGTGACACATAATATGCAACTTGCAGAGTACATGAACAGGCAGATGACTCTGGTAGAAGGAAAACTGGTTGAGATTGAATGAAATATGATAATTACATGCAAAAATGCATGATGTTGATTATAGTTCTGAATTTGATTTTTTTAACTACCGCTGTGGCAGGGGCTGAAGATGCTGTTTTGATCCAACAGGTTCTGGTGCAGGGGAATCAGCGTATTGAGGATGATGCGATTTTAAGGGTTACCCGGGCAAAAGCCGGTGATGTGTATAGCGACGCTTTACTTTCTGAAGACCTTCAGGCGATTTATAACATGGGGTGGTTTGATGATGTCCGCGTCGAAGTTGAAAAAAACCTTGATGGCAATACAGTGATTTTTATTATTAAAGAGAAACCCACCATTCGTGAAACAATATTTTCCGGAAATGCGGTGCTTGATGACGAAGAACTCAAAGAAAATGTTGATATCAGCAGCGGATCGATTTTAAATATTTTTAAAATACGCCGGAATATTAAAATTATAGAATCATTGTATAAGGATAAGAACTATCATAACGCGAAGGTTTCATATATCATTGAGCCGCTGGAAGATAGTCAGGCGAATCTGGAGTTTGAAATAGAAGAAGGTGAAAAGGTTCGTATCAAGACAATCACGTTTGACGGAAACAGTGCCTATGATTCAAAAGAGCTTTTAAAAATAATGGAAACATCGGAAAAAGGTTTTTGGTCCTGGCTGACATCCTCCGGTGAGCTGAATCGCGAGGAGCTGCAGCAGGATATTTACCAACTATCTGCTTTTTATCAGAATAATGGATATGCCGAAGCCAGAATCGGTGAACCGGAGATTGAATACAGGGATGAATGGATATATATTCTCATAAAAATTAACGAAGGCCCTCGTTTTAAAATGGGCCAGGTTGATTTGAAAGGGGATTTTATTATACTAAAAGAAGAACTTATTACCCATATCATGGTGGACGAAGAAGCCTATTTTAATCGGGATGTCATCCGGCAGGATGTTCTTGCATTGACCGATATTTATGCGGACAGAGGGTATGCGCATGCCGATGTCTTTCCTGAAATAGGAACCGATCCGGAAAATTTAACCGTTGATATTACTTTTCATATAACAAAAAATAAACCGGTTTATTTTGAAAGAATCAACATACACGGAAATACGAAAACCAGGGACAAGGTGATTCGTCGCGAGTTAAAGGTTTATGAGCAGGAGCTATACAGCAGCAGGCGCTTAAAAAGAAGTGTCAGTGATTTATACCGGCAGGATTTTTTTGAAGATGTCAAGGTGAAACCCCAGAGAGGTTCTGCAGAAGATCAGATGATTTTAGGTATTGAAGTGGTTGAAAAACCCACCGGGACCTTTACTTTCGGCGGCGGATACAGTGCGGTGGACAAGCTCTACGTGATGGCTTCCGTGTCTGAACGAAATTTTTTAGGGCGGGGGCAGATACTTGAATTCGCCGTTCAGACCGGCGGAACCTCCCGGCAGTATTCCTTTGGATTTACTGAACCGTGGTTGTTTGATATCCCATTGTCGGCAGGCATTGATGCCTATAAGCAGGAACGCGAATATGATGATTACGACCGGGACAGTTTCGGCGGGGGCGTTCGATTCGGGTATCCTCTTTTTGATTTTACGCGGGGATATATCAAATATGCCTATGATGTCAGTGATATTGATAATATTTCAGAAGAAGCGTCGCCATATATTTTTCCCGGAAGAAACGTGGAAAGCAGTGTCTCGTTGAGTGTCGTTTATGATTCACGGAATCGACAGTTCAATCCCTCGGAAGGTTCCAAACACAGTCTCACGTTCAAATATTCCGGACTGGGGGGAAATATTGGATTTTCCAAAGTAACCGCAGAAACCGGTTGGTACTTCCCCTTATTTTGGGGAACCGTGGGGTTTCTACACGGTGAAGGCGGCTATATTTGGGAACGTTCTGAAAAATATCTGCCGGATTATGAACGGTTTTATCTGGGTGGTATCAATTCCGTCAGAGGATTTGACTGGCGGGAAATCAGCCCGGTCATTGACGATGATATTGAGATCGGCGGCACGGAGTTTGTTCAGTTTAATGTTGAATACCTGTTTCCGATCATCAAAGAGAGCGGACTTGTCGGGTTGTTTTTTTATGATGCGGGTAATACCTGGGCGGATGAAGGTACTTCTGACAGCGGATTGCGTGACAGTTTCGGATTCGGGATTCGGTGGTTTTCCCCGATGGGGCCTTTACGCCTGGAGCGGGGGTATATTATTGATCCACAGCCTGGTGAAGGTTCGGGTCGATGGGAGTTTTCCATGGGCGGAAGTTTTTAATTATAATAGTTGCTTTGGAAATTTTTTTGTTTGCTGACTAAGGGGGTTATTAAATGAGACTCGGAAAATTCGGTTTAATCGTAGCAGTTGTATTGGTTATCTTTTATGTCCTGCCGGCATATGCGGCGGATGTGGCGAAAATAGGAATTGTTGATTTTCAAAGAGTCCTGACGGAGTCTGAAGCCGGGAAGTTGGTTCAAGGGGAAATACAGAAAAAAGGCCGGACGATGGAAGCAAAGCTCATCGAATTGGGAAAAGAGATTGAGAGCCTTTCCGAGCAAATGAGTCGCGAGTCCATGGTCATGAGCAAGGAAAAGCGAGAAGAGCAACAGCGGGAACTTGAAATTAAAAAGTATGATTTTCAATCGTTGCAGAAAAAATTTCAAATGGAATTCAGGGAACTTGAGGCAACAGAGGTTGAAAAATTAAAAAACGATATATTTGAACTGGCTGAAAAAATAGGGAAAAAAGAAGGGTATTTGCTGATTATTGAAAAAAGTGCGGCCATTTATTACCCGAGTACCATTGATATGACGGATTTATTAATTGAAAAGTACAATGCTCAGCCAAATGGTTCCAATTAACTTGAATTTTTTTCATCAGCATTGCTGCGTCGGATCTATGATTTAGCATTTTAAGGAGTCGGGTGTGGAGATATCTTTAGCCGAATTAATTACGGTGATTGGCGGGCAAATCCAGGGTGACCCCCAAAAGATTGTACGTGGAATTGCTCCGTTTGATGAAGCCGGCATCGATGACATCTCTTTTGCGGATTCGCCTAAAATTTTAAAACGAGTCCCCGAGACAAACGCCGGTGCGGTAATTGTGCCTCAGAATTTTCAGCAGGAAGTGGCAACCAATCTTATCATGTCTGATAATCCGCGCCTGGCATTTGCAAAGATTATGAATCTGTGTTTTCCCGCTTCCCGTTCTGCGGAAAATATCAGCCCCCAGGCATCGATTGGGCGGAATGTCTCTTTTGGCAAAGATGTCAGTCTGGCACCGCTTGCCGTGATTCAGGACAATGTGACCATCGGCTGCCGGGTGACTATACACCCTCATGTGGTTATCGGTAATGGGGCATGCATCGGAGATGATGTTGAAATATATCCGAATGTAACGATTCTGGAGCGTTGCACCATCGGTAATCGGGTGATCGTTCACGCCGGTACGGTGATCGGCAGTGACGGATTCGGATTTGTTCCGGACGGGGAAAAGCATTATAAGATTCCGCAGCTGGGTATTGTTCAGATTGATGATGATGTTGAAATCGGTGCCTGTAACACCATTGACAGGGCCACTTTTGGCAAAACATGGATTAAAAGTGGGGTGAAGACGGATAACCATGTTCAAATCGCTCATAATGTGGTGATCGGAGAAAATACACTCATCGTCGCACAGGTGGGGATCGCCGGGAGTGCGACAATCGGAAAAAATGTCATACTGGCCGGCCAGGCAGGCATTGGAGGACATATTTGCGTTGGTGATTATGCGACAGTCGGGCCGCAGGCAGGTGTCACCCGATCCGTTCCCAATGGCAAAGTGGTTTCCGGGACTCCTGAAATGCCTCATAAATTATGGCTTCGTGTCAGCCAGCTGATTCCCCGACTGCCGGAATTGAAAAGAAAAATTAAAGATATCGAAAAGCGCCTGGATTCTTTTTCAAATAAATAATACCATACACTTGATTATTCCGATCATCTATTAGGTTTATAGGACTACGAATGAAACAAGGCTATGATATTGAAAGAATTTTAAACCTGCTGCCGCACCGATACCCGTTTGTTCTTGTCGACCGGGTTCTGGAACTGGAACCGGGTGTGAAAATTTGTGCATTAAAAAATGTGACAATCAATGAACCCTTTTTTCAGGGGCATTTTCCCGACAAACCCATCATGCCCGGTGTTTTAATCCTTGAGGGGATTGTACAGGCCGGTGGGTTGCTGCTGGCAGAAAGTCTGCCTCCGGAAACCCATTCTCAGGTTTGTTTTTCAGGTGTGGACCGGGCCCGGTTCAGGGCGCCTGTTATTCCGGGAGATCAGTTGATTTTTGAGGTGACAATAGAAAAGCAGCGAACCAGAGTTGTGAAAATGAGTGCTAAGGCTTTTGTAGATAATAATCGCGTAGCAGAAGCAAAAATTATGGCTTTGATCGGAGGAAAAGAATGATACATCCAACCGCAATAATTGATCCCAGTGCAGAGATTGATTCCAATGTTGAAATCGGGCCTTATTCGATTGTTAACGGGAATGTATCCATTGGTTCCGGGACTTTTATCGGGCCGCATGTTACGATTGACCCGTATGTTGACATTGCACCTAACTGCCAGATATTTCAATATGCCTCTATCGGGGCAGCCCCCCAGGCGGTCAAGTTCAAAGGGGAAAAAACGTATTTGAAGATCGGCCGCAATACGGTGATTCGTGAATTCGCCACATTAAATCGCGGAACCGAGTTCGGGGGCGGGGTGACAGAAGTCGGTGAAGATAATTTTTTAATGGCCTACACCCATGTGGCCCACGACTGTAAGACCGGTAAAGGCGTTATTCTGGCCAATAATGCGACTTTGGCCGGTCATATTACCATCGGCGATTATGTGATTATCGGCGGATTGGTCGCCATTCATCAGTTTGTCAGAATCGGCGACTACGCCTACATCGGCGGAAAATCGGCAGTTGTAAAGGATATTCCACCGTATGTTATGGCCGCAGGCGACCGGGCGACTTTGCACGGATTGAACAAAGTCGGGTTAAAACGACATGAGTTTTCCAGCAATACATTATCCCAGCTGAAAAAGGCCTATCGAACCATTTTCCGTATTGGGCTGACAGTCAATGAGTCAGTGGAACGGGTATTGGCGGAAGTTGAAAATATTCCTGAAGTTCTTGCGCTGGTTAATTTTATCAAATCCACCGAACGTGGGATTACAAGATAATGTTGTCGAAATTAGGTCGTAATATTTATGATAGATCATTTTTACAATGAATAAGCGGATCGGGTTAATTGCCGGAAGTGGATCTTTTCCGATTATTTTCTCAAAAAAAGCGGCCGATCGAGGGTTCAGTGTTTTTGCCGTCGGCTACCATAATGAGACTGACTCGGTTTTATCGGACTATGTTGAATCCCTTGAGATTATTCATATCGGCCAGATCAAACGGCTGATCCGGTTTTTTAAGAAAAACCGGATCAAAGAAGCGGTCATGATCGGGGCGATTAAAAAACCCGGAGCGATTCTTGATATCCGGCCGGATATGAAGGCTATTTCACTGATCGCCAATATGCGCCATAGCACCCATGATGACAAAATTTTAAGAGCCTTTGCAAAAGTGCTTGAAGATGAAGGTATTCGAATTCGGTCTTCAACGTTTCTTCTTCCGGAACTCCTTGCAGACGAGGGGTGCTGGACAAAGCGGAAACCCACGAAGGCGGAACGGGCGGATATTGAGCTGGGCTGGAAAATGGCCAAGGAAATCGGCCGACTCGATATCGGTCAGTGCGTTGTGGTTTCCAATGGTACCGTGATGGCTGTTGAGGCCATCGACGGGACGGACAGTACTATCTGCCGGGGCGGAGGCTTTTGTAATGGAAATGCTGTTGTTGTAAAGGTGTGCAAACCCATGCAGGACTTTCGATTTGATGTGCCTGCTGTCGGTGCCCAGACTGTCAAATCAATGCATGAAGCCGGTGCGACAGTGCTTCTGATTGAAGCGAGGCGGTCACTGGTTTTTGACAAGGAGGAAATGATCTGTCTTGCAAATCAGTGGGGAATTACGATCATGGCAATGGGAAAAGATGAGTAGCCAGCATTATATTTTTCAGGTATCGATGAATTGATTTTTATTTACGCAGAATAAATTTATTTTATTTTAAGGAAATGCATCTGATGAAAAAAGTTCGGGCCGCAGTGGTCGGTGTTGGATATCTTGGCAAATTCCATGCTGAAAAATACTCAAAAATGGATAATATCGAACTGGTCGGTGTTGTTGACAGTAACAAAGCTCAGGCTGAGGACATCGCCGGCAATGTCGGAGCAAAGGCTTTTTTTGATTACAGGGATTTGTTTGGCCGCGTGGATGCGGTCAGCATTGCCGTTCCAACGCCGTTGCATTTTGAGCTTGGAAAAGCATTTTTAGAACATGGTATCGATGTTCTGATTGAAAAACCCATTACAACAACAGTTGAAGAAGCAGATGAATTGATTGAGATTGCGGACAGGAAAAAACTAGTGTTTCAGGTCGGGCAACTGGAGCGTTTTAATCCCGCAGTAACAGCGGTCCAGCATGTTGTCGACCACCCGATCTTTATTGAATCCAACCGGTTGGGTATTTACAAAGAACGCGGGACCGATGTGAGTGTTGTGCTGGACCTTATGATTCATGATATTGATATTATATTAAACTTTGTCCGTTCAGGAATCAAATACTGCAATGCCATGGGGGCTTCGGTTGTTTCGGACAACATCGACATCGCCAATGCTCACATAGAATTTGATAACGGCGCAGTCGCCAATGTCACCGCCAGCCGGATTTCAAATAAGAATGAGCGAAAAATCCGTTTATTCCAAAAGGACGGGTATATTTCCGTAGATTTTGCCAATCGTTCGATTATCCATGTCCGGCCCGGGAAAGAGGATAATAACTGTCCCATTCCCGGAATGCATCTGGAAGAAAAATGTTTTACGGATGGAGATGCACTTGAAGATGAAATACGGTCTTTTATCCATGCCGTTGAAACCCGAACCCCTCCTGAAGTAACGGGTCCGATGGGCAGAGACGCATTGAAAATGGCATTGAATATTACGCAACAGATTCAAAAATCAAGCAGGATCTATTCAGGGCAAAATCCATGAAAGAGCCATCATCTCAAAAATGTGTGATGATTATTGCCGGAGAAACCTCCGGTGATGCTCACGGTGCTCATCTGGTTCGCGCAATGAAAAAAAAGGATCCCTCTCTTTTTTTCTGCGGTATCGGCGGAGATGCTTTAAGAGCAGCCGGCGTCAACACGCTGGTTGATGCCAAAGAGCTTTCGGTGGTGGGCATTACCGAGGTTTTTGCTAAATTGCCCAAAGTTCTGGATGCTGTTTCAATAATAAAAAAGAATCTACGGAGACTTTCCCCGGAATTGATTATTCTGATTGATTTTCCGGACTTTAACCTTCATATCGCCTCCATTGCCAAAAAACAGGGGGTTCCGGTTTTATATTATGTCAGTCCGCAGATATGGGCCTGGCGTTCCGGGCGTATCAGCAAGATCAAGCGGCTTGTGGATCATATGGCGGTCATTCTGCCGTTTGAGAAAGACTATTATACGCGGCACAATATTCCGGCAACATTTGTCGGTAATCCATTACTTGATTCTTATTCTCCGATAGAGAAAGAATCAGATAAGGTCGCGAATCCCACGCCTGTGATTGGGATGCTTCCGGGATCCCGGGTCAGTGAAATTAAGCGGAATCTTCCGTATATGCTGGCTTCAGCCAGTATTTTACAGCAACGATTTAAGAATATGAAGTTTCTGCTTTCTGTTGCACCATCGATCAGCAAAGAGTGGGTAGAGTCATTTGCCAATCCGTATAAGAAAACATGCCGTATTGAAATAGTTTCCGGTGATATCTTAGAGATCTTTGCAAAGAGCACTATGGTTATTGCCGTATCCGGCACGGTGACTTTGGAAACGGCAATGCACGGTATTCCTTTGGTAATCATATATAGAATTTCGCCTGTTAGTTATATGCTGGGCCGAGCATTGGTTAATGTTGATCATATCGGTCTGGTGAATATCGTTGCAAATGAGCGCGTTGTACCGGAACTGATTCAGGAAGCGGCAACTCCGGGAAACATTGCCCGGACGGTGGGCGATATGCTGAATAGTCCATTGGAATTAAAACGTATTAAAGAAAAACTGTCGTTTGTTAAATCAATGATGGGAGAACCCGGCGCATCTGAGAAGACAGCGGATATCGGTTTATCCCTGTTAAAGTCGAATGCTTCAACACCCCGTTAATTATCCGATGGTTTTTATCATCAATTCCAAGTCCGCTTAATCATCAGCGGATATTTGTTGAGCGGAATTTTAAAAAATACATAAAAATTCCGCATTTAAAATTTGTTCTGTATTTATGGTGTTAATTCTTTGAATGATGAATATGAAAATTAAAATTCAGCCCCGCCAGAAAAAACTGATCGCGTATATTAAAGGCAGCTGGTTTCAACTGTTTTTATCAATGATCTGTATGGTGGTGGTGGCAGCAACAACTTCGGCCACCGCTTTTATTGTCAAACCGGTGATTGATGATATCTTTATCAGTAAAAATGCTTTTCTTCTCAAGCTGATCCCGTTTATCGTGATTGTGTTATACTTTTTCAGGGGCCTGGCAATGTACGGCCAGGAGTTTCTGCTGCAGTATGTGGGCGAAAATATTATTAAAAAGCTCAGAGATGCTCTTTACGACAAAATAACGGATCTGCCGCTTGCCTTTTTTCACAAAGAACGTACCGGTGTTCTGATGTCCCGGATTACCAATGATGTGACGATTATTAAAAATATGGTATCCAAGGCAGTGACCGGCGCATTAAGGGATTGTTTTACAGTTATCGGGCTTACCGGCGTAATTTTTTACAGAGACTGGAAACTGGCGATTCTGGCGTTTGTCGTTATGCCGCTGGCGTATTTTCCGGTTGTGGAACTGGGCCGGCGGGTGCGGCGATTTTCCACCAGCAGCCAGGAGAGCATGGCGGACATGAATGCATTTTTGCATGAAACCTTTGCCGGCAATAAGATTGTCAAAGCCTTTGGCATGGAGTCGTATGAGAAAAAATCTTTTTCGAAAAAGAATCATATGGTTTTCCGGTTTGAGGTAAAATCCATACGGGCAAAGGCGCTGACGTCCCCGGTGATGGAAGTTTTCGGAGGTGTCGGGATTTCACTTGTGCTCTGGTACGGCGGATTTGCTGTCATTAAAGGTGCTCAAACACCCGGTGATTTTCTTTCCTTTATGACGGCGGTCATGCTGCTGTATCCGCCGATAAAAAAAATGACCAAACTGAACAACGTTTTACAGCAGGGATTTGCCGCATCAGATCGCGTATTTGATATCCTGGAAACCCGATCAGATATTCTGGACCCTGAATCGCCAAAACAGATTAAAACCGGGTCTCATCGGATTTGTTTTGAAAATGTTTCCTTTTCCTATGACAGCCGTGAAATGGTTTTAAAGAATATTGATCTTGATGTGAAACCCGGTGAAATTCTGGCGCTGGTGGGAATGAGCGGCGGCGGCAAGACTTCTTTAGTGAATTTGATACCCAGGTTTTTTGATGTCACCCAAGGTTTTGTGAAAATTAATGGGACGGATATCCGGGATATTGCTGTTTCAGACCTTCGGAAGCAGGTAGCCATTGTCACTCAGGAACCGATTCTGTTTAATGATACCATCAGAAAAAATATTTCCTATGGAAAGCCGGATGCCACGGATCAGGAGATAATAGAAGCGGCAAAAGCCGCATATATATATAAATTCGTTAAAAGTTTGCCCAATGGATTTGATACGGTCATCGGCGAACTGGGAAGCCGGCTTTCCGGCGGAGAAAAACAGAGAATGTGCATTGCCCGGGCGCTGTTGAAAAATGCCCCGATTCTTATTTTAGATGAAGCAACCGCATCACTGGATACGGAGTCGGAACGGCTGGTTCAAAAAGCACTTGAAAACCTGATGAAAGGGCGGACATCCTTTGTTATTGCGCACAGGCTTTCAACAATTTCATATGCAAACCGCATTGTCGTGCTTGTGGACGGTCAAATTGTTGAAGAAGGCAAACACGAAGTCCTGCTGCAGCGAAAAGGAGAGTATTATAATCTTCATCAGATGCAGTTTTCAGATAACAATGATGCAGATGGTGATGTTTCCGTGAAAGTTACAGTATAATTATCATGAAATTGAATACGGCAGTTAATCGCTATATTTTCAAAGAAATGATCCCCCCATATACCATGAATCTGCTGTTCTTTATTTTTGTTTTTCTAATGCGGCAGATTCTTGAAATTACAAATGTGATTGTTAACTATCAGGTCAGCTTTATGGCTTTTTTTTTAATGCTGGCATATTCCATGCCGTATTTTCTTGCCTATATTATCCCCATGTCGGTAATGATGAGTGTGCTGTTAACGTTTCTGCGTCTTTCCAATGACAATGAAATCGTGGCGCTTAAAGCAAGCGGGATCAGTATCTATCATTTGCTTTCACCGGTGATACTATTCAGCATATTAAATGCCCTGCTGACCGCATATATGGCGATATACGGTATCCCCTGGGGACAGGAGGCCTATAAGCAAATGGCGTTGAATGTGGTGCAGTCGAATTTTAATGTCGGATTAAAGGAACGTCAATTCAATGACAGCTTTGACGGGGTAATGTTTTATGTCAATAAAATTGATTTTAAGGATAATTCTCTGGGCGATATCTATATTGAAGACCAGCGCAACGAAGGCTTTTCCACGACCATTATTTCCCCCAAAGGCAGAATTTTTAATGGTGAAGACAAACTTTCTTTTATATTAAGCCTGTACAATGGCGTGATCAACCAGGTTAATCTGAAAAGCCGCGCAGTTCACTCCACCCGATTTGACACATACGATCTGCAGCTGGATTTAAAGAATGCGGTCAAAAATATGAGAAAAAAAAAACGTAACGAAAAGGAAATGCACCTGACGGAACTGGTGGCATTTTTGAAGACCGAAAAGACAAAAACAAAAAAATATTATTCCGTGTGGGTGGAATTTCATAAAAAATTTTCAATTCCTTTTGCCTGTGTTGCTTTGGGAATCCTGGCAGTTCCCCTGGGAGTCCAGTCCTCATCGACCCGGAAATCCGCCGGGCTCGGTATCGGTTTGATTGCATTTTTGATGTATTATCTATTGCTGTCTGCCGGATTGGTTTTTAGTGAAGCCGGAAACATTTCACCGGTTTTGGGAATGTGGATGCCGAATTTTATTATGGGCGGATTGGGGCTTTTTCTATTGATTAAAGCCGCCAATGACCGACCTGTTGAGATCTTTAACCGGATAAATCAGTTAATAATAAAGATTGTGCAGAATCTTTTTCGCGTCCGGTTTTCCAATTGAACGTGCATTGATTTGTCTTTTTTAAAATAGCGGTCGTTGATGGCTTTTTTTTTGCCATCTGAATTTGATTTTTTACCGGGTCATCAATTTTATAATGTCAGTAATTCATAGGTACATCAGCCGGCTTTTTTTTAAATACTTCGGTATTGTTCTCGGGGTGGTGATTGTCATTTATCTGTCCATCGATTTTTTTGGAAGAATCGATAAATTCATTGAAGCCGAAATTGCACCGTCTTTGATTGCCGCTTTCTTTCTTTATAAAATTCCGCTGATTGTGTCTCAGATTACCCCGATTGCCGTTCTTTTAGGTGTGCTGGCAGCCTTGGGTTTAATGGCCAAAAACAATGAAATCCTGGCATTAAAGAGCGGCGGCATCAGTTTGCATTATCTTCTGTTACCGATTGCCGTTATAGGAATATGTTTAACCGTTCTTTTGTTTATTTTTTCCGAAGTTGTTGTCCCGATCAGTGTGGTTAAGTCAAACCGGATTGAAGCATTGAAGGATGGGGCCAAGGTGACGACTTCCCGGGGGAAAAATATATGGATTCGGGGCAATCAATCCATTACACATATTGCTTATTATAATCCGGCTGATCAGAAGATTTCAGGGATCAGTATTGCTTATTTTAACAAAGATTTCAGTTTAACGAGCCGTATTAATGCCCGGACAGGGAAATATATCGATGGCAACTGGGTTTTTTTTGATTGCCTGATTCAGCAGCACCTGGATTCTTCTTATGAAGAACAACAGGTGATGTTCCATGATGAAAAAATCTGTCAAATAGAACTGCTGCCGGCGGATTTAGTCAGAGTGGCAAAGGAATCCGAGGAAATGCCCTTTATGGATCTTTACCAATATATTCAAAAAGTTGAAAGCGAAGGGTATGATGCAGCCAAGTATCGGGTAGATTTTTATGCAAAAACCGCTTTTCCGTTTATTTGTTTTATTATTTCCATGTTTGGCGCAGGGCTGGCCCTAAGGGGCTCAACAAAAGAAGGAATGGTTATCAGTTTTGCGTATGGAATCTTAACAATTTTTATTTATTGGTCTTTTTATAGTTTTTGTCTGTCCCTCGGGTATGGAACCGTTCTTCCGCCAATGTTTGCCGCCTGGATTGCCAATCTGATTTTTTTCTGTGCTGCGGGTCTTGTGGTCTATAATTTGGAATAAAAACTGTGTCAGGTGACGGTGAATGAACAAAATAACGCAGAAAGTCCATGCAGTAATGACCGGAGAAAAGACAGCCGGCCCATTGTTGCAGTTTTTGCTGATAATGCTGTCGACGCTTTATGGTTTTGCTGTTCGCCTTCGGGCGATTTTATATGATCATGGAATTCTCCAATCCGGAAAGCTTCCCTGTTGTGTGATATCCATTGGTAATTTAACTGTCGGCGGAACCGGTAAAACCCCGATGACAGTTTATCTGGCACAACTGTTGAGGGATGCCGGGTATAAGCCGGTTGTTATCAGCAGGGGATATAAAGGGCAGGCCGAGAATAAGGGCGGCGTCGTCAGTGACAGGCAGAATGTTTTATTAGGATCTGATATTGCCGGTGATGAGCCATTTATGATGGCTCAAAAGCTAAAAGGGATTCCTGTTCTGGTCGGGGCTGATCGTTTCCGGATCGGCATGAAAGCGGTGGAGAAATTTTCGCCGGATGTTATTGTTTTTGACGATGCGTTTCAACACCGTCGACTGAGGCGGGACGTTAATATTGTCCTGGTGGATGATAAATCCCTTTTTGGCAACGGGTATCTTTTACCAAGGGGTATGCTTCGGGAACCGGTTTCCGGAATTTCTCGCAGCGACCTGTTTGTTTTAACCCGGTGCGATGACAACTCAAAGTGCAGTTTTGATCGTCTGACCGAAATGGCGCCCGAAAAACCGGTATTTAAATCATTTCATGAGCCGTATGTGTGCGGGGTTTTTAACGGCACGGAGAAAAGTGCGGATGGGATTTCGTCTGTCAATACATCCCAACACTCTGATTTATTGAAAAAATCTAACGTGTTCGTGTTTTCAGGCATTGCGAGAAATAAGGAGTTCCAGGCAACTGTGGCGGAAATGGCAGGAGAGGTATCTGGTGCGATTGGGTTTAAGGACCACCACCAATACACGGAAAAAGATTTTCGTTTGATCGCCGGTAAAGCACAAAAATGTTCGGCAGATTTTCTGGTGACCACGGAAAAAGATTATGTTAAAATCGACGGCAAAATTCAAAGCTCCATAGATATTATTGTTGTCGGAATCAGGGTTGCTTTTAAACAGGATGAAATAAAGTTTTCAGAATTCATCAAAGATAAAATTTCGAATATATTGCACTAATTTAGATGTTAAGAATGAGAAGGGCAGGAAAGATGGAAAAACCGTTTACGAGAAAGGATCTGGCAACCGTAGAGTTTAGTATTCTTGCCAAAGGACGCTGGGGGAATGCGGATCTTTATCAGTTCCAACGCGGTCGAAAAATATGGGTGGTTAAAGATTTTTTACCTTGTCCGCCCTTTATCCGGAAAACCTGGGGGCGCTTTATGGTCAAAAGAGAATTTATGGCATTGCAGAAGCTCAAAGGTATCCCGGGAATTTCAGCAGAATCATTTCTTCTTGATGTTTATGCGGTTTGTTACCGGTTTCAGCCTGGTACGACATTAAAAGAAACGGCTTCTGAATTGATTGATGATGAATTTTTCTACAAGTTTGAACATCTGGTGCAGATGATGCATCAGCGAAATATGGTTCACCTGGATATTCGAAATCAGAGAAATATTCTGGTAACTGATGACGGCGAGCCGGCGCTGCTGGATTTCCAGTCCAGCCTGAATTTGGAAAATACCCCTCATCCTTTGCATAAAATAATGAAAGATATTGATATGTCAGGAGTATATAAAAACTGGGGCAAGAAAAAGCCCGATTCTCTTGACAACAGTAGAAGGGCTCATCTGGAATCGTTAAATAAAAAACGGTTTCTGTGGTTTTTAAAAGGGTATCCGCTGGGCACCAAAACTGATCGAAGGCGTTGATCCGGTACTGAAACCATCAAAGATAATAAGGTAAAAGTCGATAATGGCAAAGTTAAAAGTTTCACCAATCACATAAAATTTGGCAAGGCGTAGCGATTTTTCAGGCCCGAAATAATACAAGTCGTATATTGAGTGCCCGAAAAACCGCTACAACGCAGTAGATGGAACTTTAGACGACGCCATTAAATCTGCCAGACAAAGGTGAAGATATACAAAACAAAATAACAGATAATCGGCAAGGCGATATTTGTCAATACGTTGTTTTGTTCAAAACTTTCTTTATTAAATGACCGGAGTTTGGTGGGATCAAAACGTTTAAAGCCCGGCAGATACGGGTGAACATCTCTGCAGAAATCTTCATAATCCTTTCCAAAAAGCTCTGCAAGAATCTTTTCCTCACGATTGACCCGGTTCACCATATAATAATAATATACGATTGTGAGCAGGATCAAAAGCCATGGATTGCCGGTCATCATCAAAATCCCGAAAATGAGAAAAAACCGGCCGAGGTACATGGGGTTTCGGACAAACATATATGGGCCGGTAACAGTAAGCTTTTTTTTGGTTTTAATGGTGGACATACACCATATCTGAAGTGCCTGTCCGAGAATCGAAACCAAAAGACCCGGTAAAAACCAGGAGGGCTTTAACTGGGAGAGTATCAGGATGAAAAGCAATATTCCAAGCGGCGCCCGCAGTTTAAGAAAGGTTTTTCTGATTTTCTTGTTATTGAAAAAGTCGTGAATTCGGCTTGAAACGTTCTCCGGCATAGTGTTTTCCTTAACTATTGGTTATGTCACATTTTTTTCGATAGACAGGCTCTCTTATGGTATTATTTGCCTGTTAAGTCAACTTTTTTTAGATCCAGCCGATGGTTTCATATCAATCATGCTGCTGACTTTAGCAATATCTTCCGGCCTGTCAACGCCGAAGCTCTTCAGCTCGGTTTCAACAACGTGAATCAATATCCGGTTTTCCAAAAGGCGAAGCTGCTCCAGTTTTTCAACGGCCTCCACCGCTCCGACCGGGAGCGACACAAATTGTTTTAAAATATTTAAGCGAAAAGCATAAATACCGATATGTCCTAAAAACTCATCTGTCGCTCCTTCCCGGGGATACGGGACAACAGAGCGCGAAAAGTAAATGGCATTTTTGTTTCTGTCTATAACCACCTTTACCTGATCCGGATTTTCAGCCACGCGGTAATCAATCCTCCGGGCCAGGGTTGAAACGCATGTTGCGGAATTTGCAAACGGAGCAATTAATTGAGATATCATTTTCGGCTGCATGGCCGGTTCATCCCCCTGGATATTGACAACAACAGAGTCATCCGGGATGCCCATTTTAACGGCTGCTTCCAAAACACGGTCCGTGCCGCTGGGATGGTTGGTACGGGTCATTATCACCGGAACGTTTAATTTTTTTGCGGCATTTTCAATCCGCTGGTCATCGGTTGCCAGGGCGACAGCTTCAAGTTCCGTGCATTGGCTTGCCCGCTGGTAGACGTGCCAGAACATGGGCATCCCGTGAATCTCGGCAAGCGGTTTGCCAGGAAAACGGCTGGAAGCATATCTGGCGGGGATGATGCCGTAACATTTTGGGTGGTCAGTCATATTTAATTAACCTTAATTTACAGTAATCATTTACCTGATTTAGGATTTAGTAAATCCGCTATGAGATCACATGCCTGAAGCGTTCCGCCCTTTCTTGCTTCTAAGTAGCGGATAGCAGCTGCCTGATGGGAGTCAGCGGAGCTTGTCTGTTGAAGCTGGCGTATCAGCCCGGAAGCAACAGATTGCCAGTTATCTGCTTTGACCGCAAGTCTCTGGTCAAAAATACCATTGCCCGCCCAGGCAAAATTTTCCCATGACGGGCCGATAATCGGGGTAATCCCGAATATCATGGGCTCTAAAAAGTTCTGGCCACCCAAGGGCACAAGGCTGCCGCCGACAAATACCGCTTTGGCAAGGGCATATGCCGGATTTAATTCTCCAAACGTATCCCACAAAATGATCGTGCCTTCTGCAACCGGTTCGCGGTTTAATTCGGACCGGAGTATCCATCTGGCATTGAGACGGTCAAGCGTCTGCGCCCAGTGCTTGATACGGTGCATGTGGCGCGGGAAAAGCCCGATAATGGTTTTCGGCAGACTGAATTGGACTTTCCGGATAATGCTTTCCACCTGATATTCTTCCGGCTGGCGAACAGAACCCAGGACCAGAAAGGGGGCGGCATACGGCAGGAACGCTGTTAAAGGGTTGTCCGTTTTATTAATCGTTGTTTTTAAACGATCAAATTTTATATTGGACATTGTTTGAACTTTTTTCTGCCCAAACAGGGTGGCAAAACGGTCGGCATCATCGTCAGATATGGCAAGAATTTTGTCCGGGCTTAGTGTTTTCCAGAGCAAAGGCCAGATCATATAGTGCTGCAGGCTTTTGGGGGTCACTCTCCCGTTGATGAGAATGCTTCTGACTTTATTTTTTTTCAGTGCAAAAAGAAGACCCGGCCATAATTCCGTTTCCAGCAGGATCATCAGTTTCGGGCAAATGCGTTGAACGACTTTGTCCATGACCGATGGGCGGTCAAATGGGATATACGCGCATCTTGCTGTCACTTGATTGCTGTGGGTGGCGGCATCAAGCGAATTGGTTATAATATCGAGCCCCTGCCGGGTGTTGGTCGTAATCAGAACATGAATCGGGGTAACGGGACTCATGTTTTCAATTATTGACAAAGCCAGGTACGCTTCGCCGGCGGAAGCTGCCTGGATCCAGATATCCGTATGTTTTAAACCGTCACCGCTGCATCGACTGGCATAACCATCTTTCAGGCGCGAATTTAGTTTTAGTAACGGAATACATAATCGCCAGACCATGTCATAAAGCCGCAGAGCGCGTAAAATCTTGGGTTGAATCATTATGGAATTCGAATCTTAAAAAGTTTCATTACGTTAAAAGCCGGTTTATTGGCTTCCCGGGATAAATTCTTCGCTGTTTCTGCGAAACCATTTATATCAAAATTATGCCAACCTGATACCATTTATTTGATTTTTCATGCAATAAAAATATATGGCGTTGACCAATTGAAAAGTCATTAGTGGGTTGGTTGCCAAAAGCCTGGCAATTTTCGGGCAGCCGCGAAATTTATTTTTCGAATCGTCAACGGTTAATTATATATTGAAATTTAATGATAAATTTCATACAATAAAATCGTAAAAACAAAGTTTTGACGACACCACTTTTAAGACGGTATTTTTCATATCCAATTGGAATTTCAGGCAGGCAGGGTGGAATTTCAAACAGGAGCAATGGCATTAAAAACATTTTATACGTGCCGGCTGCAAATACTTCTCTGTCCATCATGTTCTTTTCGCATCTGACCGGAATCACTTTCGGTAACACACTCTATACGGCATACAATTTATTAAATTTCAAAAAATGCGTTTCAAATCTTTTGAATAGAAAATTTTGATTTGACCGTTCAATTATCTTTTTCAGTAATTAATTTTATCATGATAGTTTTTGGCCTGTTGTGCGTGGTCTGAATGAGTTGACGGATATATAGACAGAAAGGACTGATTAACGATGAAAGTAAAGGAGTTAATCAAACAGCTGGGGCTGCAGATTGTTGCAGGGGCAAACGGTGCGGATCGGAATGTTGCCGGTGGTTATTGCGGTGATTTGTTAAGTGACGTGATGGGAAACGCGCCCATCGGGTGTATCTGGCTGACTGTTCAGGGGCATCAGAATGTAATGAATGTTGCCCAAATGCGTGAAATGGCGGCGGTGGTTCTGACAAACGGGATTGTGCCGGACGATGAAACACGGCAACGGGCGGAGGATTTCGGGATACCGCTGATCATCTGGCAGGCCACGAGTTATGATCTGGCCGTAAAATTAAGCGCAGCAGGTATTTCAGGCAGCAGTTAACATGCTTGAATAAAGGCGAAATTTTGATTTTTTGGGGGGCTTATGTCATTTGCCATGACAGGAAAAGATATGCCCATAAGATCATACGATGTTCACCGGATGCTTGATTCCATCCCCTGCTATATTTCCATTCAGGATTCCGGCTTGAGAATCCTTTATACAAATCAGGCTTTTAAAAATGACTTTGGCGATGGAGAGGGCAAACTTTGCCATCGTGTTTATAAAAGCGTTTCGTTTCGGTGTGAAGACTGTCCTGTGCTTAAGACATTTGATGACGGGCTGGAACATTTCAGCGAAGAAACGGTCCAGTTATTGAGTGGAGAAATATGCCAGGTATTTGTCCAGTCTTCTGCCATGAAGGATCAACAGGGAAATGTTGAAGCGGTCATCGAACTATTAACCAATATCACCGCTCTTAAAAAGACCCGGAAAGAATTGAGTGTACTCGGCCAATCCATTGCCTTTTTGTCCCATGCCATTAAAAACATTCTCGAAGGCCTGCAGGGCGGAGCCTATGTGGTGGATGAAGGGATCAAAGACAATGATATGGTTCTTGCCGGAAAGGGCTGGAATATTGTCAAAAAAAATATCTTTGATATTACGGATGTGGCCCAGAATATTCTTTTCTCTTCTAAAGACCGGCCTTTGAATTACCAGCATGCACATCCCAACAAATTAGCCGAAGATACGATCAACTTATTTAAAGACCGCTCATTGTCTTTGGACATCCGTCTTATCTTTGAACCGGAAAAGACATTACCCTTTGTCCTGGTTGATGCGGCAAGCATCAAGCGCATGTTAAATAATCTGATATGGAATGCGATGGAAGCATGTATGAATGACCTGTCCGTTAAATCTCATTCTGTCATTGTGCGAACCGGATTTTACGATGACGGGCATTTTATGTTTGAAGTGGAAGACAATGGCATGGGAATGGATGAAAATACCAAAAAAAATATTTTTGAAGAATTTTTTTCAACAAAAGGAAGCAAAGGAACCGGACTCGGGCTGTCGGTTGTTGATAAAATAGTCAATAAACACGGTGGCCGGATTGAAATTGATTCGTCGACAGGGCAGGGGGCTTTATTCAGGATAATTTTTAAGCTCAGGGATGATTCATAATACATTTAACTAAGCAAGGAGGTATTATGGAAAAAGGACTGAAGGTGATTGTGGTAGATGATGACAGGGATTATTTGTTCACAATGGAAACATTTCTTAAAAGAAATGATTTTGAAGTGTTTACCGCTGACAACGGCAAAGCGGGAATTGAACTGATAAAAAATCAGCACCCGGATGTGATTCTGCTGGATGTCATGATGGAAACTCTGTTCTCGGGCTATGAAGTCTGCAAGGCCGTGCGCAGTGATCCGGATTCCGAATTTATTCCGATTGTCGGAATTTCCGGAATGAGTGGGGAACTCGGCGTCAAGTATGAGCAATATCGGGATGATAAATATTTCACGCCGGATGTGTTTGTTGAAAAACCGGTCGATAAAGAGCTGTTGATGGATATCATTTCGCAGGCCATTGAAAAAGCAAAGTCCCGGAAAAAAAGACCGGGGTGGAAAAAAGACCTGGAAGAAAAATACAGTGAATAACGATTAAAGCCATTTTTTTAAAAGCGGGAGCAATAATATGTCCAATCATATGTTTGCGTTTAACATATTGTTGTACAGCTCGCTTTTCATTTGCATCGTGGGGCTGGGGTACAGGATCGGCAGCTGGTTTGTGCTTAAAGTCGGAGTTTATGGCAAAAAATCTTCGGTTGCCAGCAGGATAAGCGCTGCGTTCAAAGCAATTTTTCGGGTCTTATTCAGCTTAAAAGTCCTCAAATTATTTCAGTCGTTTATTTCAGACGTTGTTTTTCAGCGGCGGATATTTGTGAAAGCCGGGTTTTTCCGATGGCTGGCACACATATTGATATTTTACGGGTTTATGCTCCTGCTTTTTATGCATGCGCTGGATGATATGATAACCCAGCGGCTTTTTCCTGATTATTATTCCACGATCAATCCTTTTTTATTCTTACGCAGCTTTTTCGGGGCAATGGTTGTAATTGGCCTGTTTCTTGCCCTTAGCCGGCGGTTTTTTAAAAAGCAGCTGCGCATAAAAACAACCCGAATAAAGACAACCCGGATGGATGCGTACGCTATTTTTATCGTGGCATTTATCATATTCTCAGGAATCTTTCTTGAGGGTCTGACAATGACGTCCCATTCAGAATTTGAACGCATGCTCTCTGATTATGCCGGGTTGTATGATGAAGAAGAGATCACTGCGCTGGAAGGCTTCTGGGTTGAAAATTATGCGCTGGTCTCCTCCACGATAGCGGCTCCTGTAGATGCCGAACTTCTATCCCTGGGTGATGAAGTCAATGACACCTACTGCATGTCCTGTCATGTTTCGAATCAATGGGGTTTTTTGGGGTATGGCATTGCCCAAATTGTTCAGCCGTTTGCCGTATGGCTGGATCAGAACGGGGGGGTGACCTTATTCTGGTATATTCATATTGTCAGCTGTTTTCTGGGATTGGCACTATTGCCGTTCACCAAGATGTTTCACATGGTTTCAGTGCCGGTCAGCATGTTTGTCAGTGCTGTCAGGAATGATGACATATCCGCTCCTGAAAACCTTGCCACCATCAACGCAATGGAGCTTGATGCCTGTACCCATTGCGGTGTCTGCACGCAAAGCTGTTCCGCGGCAATGATGTCCGAGGTGATCGGCAATGAATACATACTCCCGTCAGAGAAAATGAGGGCGTTGAAAAATCTGATGCGGAAACGGAGAATAAATCAAAAGGAATTAGACGCCATTTGCCAGGGAATATATGTCTGCACCAGCTGCGAACGATGTACTGTCGACTGCCCGTCCGGCATAGGTCTCAAGGATCTGTGGGTAAATGTCAGGGAAGATCTGATTCAATCCCATGTGCCGGAATCGAGTATTTTGTCACCATTTTCATTTGTCAGAGGAATCCAGCGGGAATCCCGTCCCGGGATTTACAAAAGGCCAATCCATGCAACGCCCGTTTATGCGCAACCCATAATGGAAGCTTTAAACGCTGTTTGCTCAAACGGGAATCAGGTCATTAAAGACGAAGCGCCCCTGGTGTTTGGAAAGACAATCCAGTCCGGCAGGACCGAAAAACCGGTCTGTGCAGGTGATTTTGCAGCCTGCTTTGATTGCCGAAACTGTACACTCATCTGTCCGGTGGTAGCGAGCTATGAAAAACCTGAAGAAACTCTCGGCATGCTGCCCCATCAGATTATGTGCAGCCTGGGGTTGAACCTGATTGACCCGGCATCCCAATCCGCAATGATCTGGTATTGCCTGACGTGTTACCAGTGTCAGGAACACTGCCCCCAAAATGTATTGGTTTGTGATCATTTATACAGTTTGAAAAATTATGCAGCAAACAAATTAGTGCCTGAGCAAAAACCTGAAAATTTTTTCAAGTTCAAGGCGGGCGATAATTTTAACCGGAGGAATACATAGCGTATTTCAAGGATTATAATTTGAGGCCAACCCAAATACAAACCGGAAATTGGGGAAATTGGCGGTTTTGGTTCGGGCACAAACCAGAGGATACCTTAATTCCATGACCTATACACTTTTTGTCGGCTGTAATATCCCGGCACGTGTGAGCCAGTATGCGGATGCCACTATTGCGGTTTTTCAGAATCTGGGAATCCGTCTTTACGGGATTCAGGAATTCAACTGCTGCGGGTATCCGGTAAGGAATCAGAATCAAGAGGCGTTTGTCGCATCAGCAGCCAGAAACCTGGCATTAGCAGAACTGTCGGGTGTTGATATGATGGTCATGTGTAAATGCTGTTACGGCAACCTGAAAATGGCACAATATCTTTTGGCTCATGATGAAAATCTGAACAAAAAAATCCGGAAAATCCTTTCCAAAGATGGCCTGATATATCAGGGAACCCTTCATATAAAACATTTACTGGGTGTTTTGCATAATGATGTCGGAATTGAAGCCCTAAAAGCAAAGATCACAAATCCATTTCAGAATATTTCCATTGCCGCCAGCTACGGCTGCCATGCATTGCGCCCCAGTTTGGTGACACAGTTCGACAATCCGGTTTCCCCTCAACTTTTTGATCACTTAGTTGAGGTAACAGGCGCACACAGCGTGGCATGGGCAAAGAAAACAGATTGCTGCGGTGCGCCGCTGACGGGGATCAATGATGAACTGGCCATTGAAATGATGACCCGTAAAGTCATCGATGCCCGTGAGGCAGGCGCAGACTACCTTTGTACTGCCTGTCCGTTTACCCATATTCAGATGGATTTAATTCAGAAACAGGTTTGTGAAAATCAAAATGACAGCAAACCTTTGGCACCGATCCTCTATCCGCAGCTGCTGGGTCTTTCCATGGGGATCGATGCAGAAAAGCTTGGTATTGAAAAAAACCAGCTGGATCTCAGCGGCATATATTTATTTATGACTGAGGAAGAATCGCCTGCTTTGCAGTGACGAAGAATTCAGTGATACAAATAATATGGATTTTTTATGCAGCCATCATCATTTATGACTGAGGGAAAAAACATGTCAGAGAAAAAAACAGGCTCCGTGATGGTTGTCGGCGGGGGTATTGCCGGTATGCAGGCAGCCCTTGATCTTGCGGATTCGGGCTATTACGTTTATCTGGTGGAACGGTCCCCCTCAATCGGGGGGATGATGTCTCAGCTGGACAAGACGTTTCCGACAAACGACTGTGCCATGTGAATTATTTCGCCCAAATTGGTCGAGGTCGGCCGACATATCAATATTGAACTGCTCACCCTGTCTGAAGTATCGGCAGTCTCCGGCGAGGAAGGCAATTTCACGGTCAAACTGAATCAGCATCCGCGCTATGTTGATGTGGATAAATGTATTGCCTGCGGACTGTGTGCTGAAAAATGTCCCCGTAAAATTTCAAATGAATATAATCAGGGATTGAATAAGCGAAAAGCAATATACATTCCCTATGCCCAGGCGGTTCCTTTAAAATATGCCATTGATGCCAACCATTGTATGTATCTGATAAAATCAAAATGCAAGGCCTGCCAAAAGTTTTGTCCGGCAGAAGCGATTAATTTTGAGGATCACCTGACGGAAAAGATGATTGATGTGGGGGCCCTTGTCCTTTCAGCCGGTAGCTGCGCCTATGATCCGGCTGCCTATGATATGTACGGGTTCCAAAAATCCCCGAATATCGTCACCAGCCTTGAATTTGAGCGGATTCTCGCTGCATCGGGTCCTTATGGCGGACATCTGGTCAGGCCTTTGGATAATAAGGAACCCCAAAAAATCGCCTGGCTTCAATGTGTCGGGTCAAGAGATGTTCATCAAAACGGCCATGGATACTGTTCAAGCGTCTGCTGCACCTATGCCATCAAGGAAGCAATTTTAGCCAAAGAGCACAGCAAGGGAAAAAATCTGGATGCTGCAATTTTTTATATAGATATCCGCACATGCGGGAAAAATTTTGAACAGTACTATAACCATGCCAGAGATCAGCTGGGGGTAAGGTTTATCAAATCTCGGATCCCGGGCATTGATCCTGTCAATGAAAACCAGATGCATGTGGTCCGTTATGTGGATGAAGAAGGCCGGCGGATTAAAGAAGAATTTGACATGGTGGTGCTGTCGGTCGGCCTGACAGTTGACAAGTCTGTGGTTGAACTTGCCAACCGGTTAAATATACGTCTTGATCAATACAAATATGCGCGAACAGGAAGCTTCCGGCCGGTTGAGACCTCTCGGCCGGGAGTTTATGTGTGCGGCGCTTTTGCCGCACCCAAAGATATTCCTGCTTCGATTATTGATGCCAGTGCGGCGGCCGGGGTGGCCGGAAGCCGGCTGAGCACTGCCAGATGGACGCAGACCCGCACCCGAAAAATTCCTTTGGAAACTGATATCCGCGGCATCCCGCCCAATATCGGCGTGTTTATCTGCTGCTGCGGAACAAACATTGCCGGATACATTGATGTGCCGGCCCTGGTCGATTATGCCCGAGGACTGCCGGGGGTTGTTTACGCGGAAGAGAATCTGTTCAGTTGCTCCCAGGACACCCAGCATAAGATGGCTCAAATTATAAAGGAGCACCAGCTCAACCGGGTGGTGGTGGCGGCATGCACCCCTAAAACCCATGAATCTTTATTCCAGGAGACATTAATCAACAGCGGTCTGAATAAATATCTGTTTGAAATGGCCAACATCCGCAATCAGTGTTCCTGGGTACACAAGGAAGATAAGGATAAAGCGACCGGCAAAGCCAAGGATCTGTTGAAAATGGCGGTGTCAAAGGTGATGATGCATGAGCCGCTGGCAGATCCGGTGTTAAATATCAAATCGGCCGCACTGGTTATCGGCGGCGGCGTATCCGGAATGGTGACGGCAAAAACGCTGGCGATTCAGAAATTTAAAACATATTTGATCGAGAAGTCGGATAAACTCGGCGGGCAGGCGCGGCTGCTGCGAAAAACATGGAAAAATGAGAATATCCGGCAATACGTGTCCGGTCTGATGGATGACGTGAACTCTGATGAAAACATCGAGGTTGTGTTAAATGCTTCAATTAAAGAGGTGGAAGGATTTATCGGCAGCTTTAAAACCACTGTGGCATCGGATCATGGGGAACAGGTTTTCGAACACGGGGTGACGATTATTGCCTCGGGCGCATCAGAGTCTAAGCCGGAAGGGTATCGATATGGCATAGATCCCCGGGTAATTACCAATATGGAACTAGAATGTCGGCTTGCGGATGAATCTTTGTTTAAAAGTAAGGAAAATATTGTTTTTGTCCAGTGTGTCGGTTCCCGGATTCCTGAACGGTCTTATTGTTCCAAGGTCTGCTGTACCCAGTCAATCAAAAATGCGCTTAGTATAAAAGCGTTAAATATTAACTGTGAAGTCTATATTCTGTATCGGGATATGAGACCCTATGGATTGCGGGAGGATTTGTACCGCGGGGCCCGCGAAAAAGGGATTCACTTTATTCGGTATGATTTTGACCAAAAATTTGAAGTACGGGAGAAAAACGGCGATCTGAACGTTGGCTTTGTTGATTGTGTATTTAAACGTAAAATGGAAATCAACACGGATCTGCTGGTGCTGGCTTCGGCAATCGTTGGTGAAAAGGATAATCCGCTGGCCCAGTTATATAAAGTGCCGGTCAGCGCCAGCGGATTTTTTGAAGAAGCCCATGTTAAGTTAAGGCCCAGTGACTTTGCAACCGAAGGCGTTTTCGTGTGCGGGCTGGCCCATGCACCGAAACCGATTGACGAATCGATTGCCCAGGCCCAGGCTGCCGCCTCCCGGGCAGTGACGGTTCTGTCTTCAAAAAGTGTTTCGGTCAGCGGCATGGTCGCATATGTGGAAGATCGGATCTGCAGTGCGTGCGGCATATGCATTGCCATCTGCCCTTATGGCGCACCGAAATTCAATGACAAGACCGGCAAAGCAAAGATTGAGCAAACGTTATGCAAGGGGTGCGGTCTTTGTTGCGCTTCCTGCCGTTCCGGCGCTATTTTCTTAAAAGGGTTTGAAACTTCACAGATTTTGAATATGATTGAAACGTGCCTGGTGAATTGAGCATTAATTGCGATGAAGGATTTTCAGGTTTGCCGCATATACAAGAAAAATGCTGTTTCGCTATAGTCAGCGATGCGAAACAGCATTTGACGCCGTAGATGCGGTGAAAGCGGAAATCCCGGAGGGGTTATGAAGACATTTGAAGATCTTGTCAAAGAAGTTCAAAAACCCGGACTTTGTCATCGGTGCGGCGGCTGTGTAACGTTTTGCAGTGCAGTGAACTATGGCGCTCTGGAGCTCGATGATAATGGACGGCCAAGGTATAAAGATGTAACCAGGTGCATTGAATGCGGTATATGCCATGCCATCTGCCCTGAAATCGATGACCTGACTGATGAAACAAGACAGAATGTGGACTGGAAACCGCCCATCGGGAGGATTCTGGAACTGACAGTTGCCCGGGCGACTGATCCGCAGGTGCATCGGCAAGCTACCGACGGCGGCGTGGTCACCGGGCTGATTTTAAAATTGTTTGATGACAATTTAATCGACGGCGCTATTGTTACCCGGCCGACGGGCCGGTTCCGGCGGGAACCCCATCTGGCATTGACCCGGGATGAAATAATAAATGCGGCTGGCTTTTTTTTCGACACATCCCATGGTATGAAAAATTACAGTGATCAATATCTGACATATTCCACAATTGAAGCTTTTGGCGCGGTGATTAAAAAGGGGGTAAAACGGCTGGTTTTTGTGGGAACGCCATGCCAGATTGAAACGGTCAGGCGTATGCAGGCGCTTTGTCTGGTGCCGTCCGAAACCATAAAATATTGTTTCGGGCTGTTTTGTTCCGGCAATTTCGTGTTTGCTGAAAAACAGCGGAAACAGCTTTCCGCAATCGGGGGATTTGACTGGGAGAATGTAAAAAAAATCAATATCAAAGAAGACCTGATGATTCATTTAAAGGATGGGAAAAATATCCGGATTATTTTGGATGAGCTTGAATTCATGAAGCGGTTCGCATGCTATTTCTGCAGGGATTATGCGGCGGAAATGGCGGATATCTCATTCGGGGGCGTGGGGGCCGAGGATGGGTGGACATCCGTGATTGCCCGTACGACAATCGGAAAATCGATTCTGACGGACGCGAAAAAATCAGTATTAGAAGCGTGCAATTATGATAATGCGGCATCTACGGCAAAAAAAGCGTTGAAACTTGTCACCAAATTATCTGCCCGTAAAAAAAAGGCCGCTTCTGCCAATCGGAAAGCATTAGAGGCCCATGCCAAAAATAAATAGTTATTCAGCAATAAAAGATTCTTCTGACCTGCCAAGTTTTTTCTAAAAAAAATTATGAGAATATGCTATTTTAAATAAAGAATTTTTGTTCGATGCAACTTACCTGGAATCTGGAGCCGGAAATGAATCATTCACAATGGGACTGGAATGTCGGGAAAAAGGCCATTGCGGATTTAAGTCAGTGGCAAAATGCATTTGAATGGGTCGAAGAGCCGTATGCCAGCCCGGATGGCGAGATGCTTGCCGCCATTGTTAAAACAGGCGATTCCGAATTTTCTGTTTGTGAAAACGGTGGGTTGTGGGAAAACTATTTTGATAAAATCTGGTATTTGCGATTCGGTCCGGACAATTCGACAGTCGCTCTTGTTTCACAAGACAGCATGTGGACCGTGGCAGTTGGCGGGCAACCCTGGGAAAATCGGTATGATTTCGTGTGGGATACCCGTTTCAGCAAAAACGGAAAACATATCATTGTGGCGGCTGTCAGTGAAAACAAATATTTTGCTGTCACTGACGGCGCTGCCTGGGAACAGGCATATTCATTCTTAACTAACCTGACAGTCAGCGATGATGGTAACAATACCGCAGCCGTGGTTCAGTCGATTCCTTTTAATTCCGGCGATATCTTCAAATTTCAGCAAGGATGCTATACTGCGGCAGTCAATGGAGAAACCTGGGACAATAATTTTTTAAATGTCTGGGAAATGAATTTTTCCCCGGACGGTCGGCATCTGGCGGCAGAAGCAAGAAGAACACTCTTTGATTACACGATTGTTGTGGACGGCCGGCCCTGGGATAACAATTTTTCATCGGTGTGGAAACCTCAGTTCAACCCGGCAGACGGTTCGGTTACCGCGCCGGTGCGGGAGCCCGGGGGATGGGCTTTGGCCCGTAACGGTGAAATAATCTGGGATGAGCGGTTTTTGCAGCTATGGCATCACCAATACAGTGCTGACGGTAAAAATATTGCCGCCATTGTTGCCCCTGAATATGGGCAGCGGACCATCGCCGTTAACGGCAAACCATGGTCCCTGACATTTAATAACCTGGTGACGGATTTGGTGATTAGTCCGGATGGCAACAGAGTCGCCTGCTCGGCCCGGGCCGCCCGCAAATGGCTCATTGCCGCAGATGGAAAGCGCTGGGATGAAACCTTTGATATGGCCTGGGCACCTGTTTTCAGTCCGGACAGTCGGCATATTGCGGCAAAAGTCGAGAAAAACGGGCGCTTTTTTATTTTTATTGACGGCAAACCTTTAAAAATTGATTTTACCGCAGCCTGGGCGCCTGTTTTCAGCCCGGACAGTGACAAGCTGCTCGTCAAAGGTATTGGCGGAGAAAATGAAGGCCAATATTGCCGCTATGTATTTAAATTGTCAGCGCTTTTGGTTTAAAAGGTAAACTCAGATGATCCATGAAATATACAGTTTTCTCAGGGGCCCTATGGTGGGGGTTGCATTTACTGTATTTCTGGCCGGAAGTTTTTTTCGCCTGATTTCCATGTGGCGGCTGGCCAAAAAAAAAGATGGATTGATCTTTAGTTATATCAGTATCTTTTTTGCACTGCGCTCAATTGTTCACTGGATTTTACCGTTTGCCGGCGTCAGTATGCGAAAACATCCGGCAATGACAATAGTTGCGTTTTTATTCCATGTCTGCCTTTTTGCTGTTCCGATTTTTTTAAGTGCGCATGTCATACTGTTCAAAGAATCCTGGGATATTTCATGGTGGCGGCTTCCGGATATGGCGGCGGAAATCATGTCGTGGAGTGTGATCGGTTCCTGTCTGTTTTTTTTGGGGCGCCGGATTTTTCTTCCGGAAGTCCGATACCTGACATCCTTATCTGATTACCTGATTCTTGCAGCCGTTGCCGTTCCGTTTATATCAGGACTGTGGTCATATCATCAATGGGCCGCATTTCAGGTAGTCATGATCGTTCATATTATTTCCGGGGAAATCATGCTGATGATTATTCCGTTTACAAGACTGAGTCATATGCTTTTTTTCCCGTTTACACGGGGATATATGGGGTCGGAATTCGGTGCGGTAAGGCATGCAAAAGACTGGTAATTTGCTGGCGTCGTTAAAAGTCCCATCTACGGCGTTGCAGTGATTTTTCAACCCCTCGATATACTAAATGTATTATCTTGGGTGAAAAACCATTGCGCCTTGTATATGGAATTTTTAACTTAGCCATCATGCTACTTTTTTCGAGTCCATCAATTTAACCGCCAAAGGATAAGGACAAATGACAAAACGGTCGGTTCAAAATATTTCAACCATCCCGGATGAAGGTATCGATAAAGGGGCGCAAAGACTGACCCCGGATCAGGTGAGCCGGGTGATTCGCCGGCATCTTGAAGAAGAGGGCGGGGCCCGTCTGAAAGTATATACGGAAACCTGTGTCCATTGCGGGCTTTGCAGCGACGCCTGCCACTTCTACTTATCCCATGATCATGACCCGAAATTCTCTCCGGCCGGAAAGGTTAAACAAACACTTGATAAAATTATCAGGAAAAAAGGGCGCGTTTCCATTGATTTTATCAAAAAAACCGCTGAAATTGCGTTTACCGAGTGTAATTTATGCAGACGGTGCGTGATGTATTGCCCCTTTGGAATTGACGTAGCGTACCTGATGCTGTTTCTGCGCCGGATATGCCATAAACTGGGGGTTGTTCCGCAGTATATTCAGGACACGGCCCACAGCCATGCTGCCACTATGAACCAGATGTGGGTGAAAGACGATGAATGGATCGATACCCTTCACTGGCAGGAAGACGAGGCGCGGGATGAAATTCCGGATTTGCGGATTCCCCTTGAAAAGCAGGGGGCGGATATCTTTTACTCCGTGATCGGGCCGGAACCGAAATTCCGCGCTCAGATGATTTACCAGGCGGCCGTGATCATGAATGCCGCCGGCATGGACTGGACAATGCCGGCCACCCCCGGATGGGACAACAGTGATATGTGCATGTATACCGGGGATGAAGAAATGGTGGCACGCTTAAAAAAAGTGCATTTTGAAACCGCCATGCGTTTGAAAACAAAACGCATTGTCATGGGCGAATGCGGTCACGCATACCGCTCCGTTCATGATGTCGGGAATCGTCATCTGGGCTGGAAAATGTCGCCATTGCCGGTGATGCATGCCATTGAATTTTACTATGAGCTGTTTAAAGACCGGAAGCTGAAGGTTAATCAGAAATATGACGCGCCGGTCACGCTGCATGATCCCTGCAATGTGGTTCGCGGCGGCGGACTCCATGAAATGGCGCGCTACGTGATCAACGAAACGTGCTCCCGGTTTGTCGAAATGCACCCGAACCGGGAGCACAACTACTGCTGCGGTGCAGGCGGCGGTGTGATCAACTGCGGTCCGCCGTATACAAATAAGCGGGTTGTGAGTAACCGTGTCAAGGCTGACCAGCTGGCCGATGCCAAGGCCCGGGGTGCCAAAACAATTATCGCGCCGTGCCATAATTGTTTTGGCGGGCTTGAAGATATTGTGAAACATTATGGCCTGGGCATGGAGATTAAGTTTTTGGGGGATGTAATCTATGAGTGTATGGATAAAGAATGATGGGAAGGTGGATAGGTGGAAGGCAGAAGGTAGAAGGCTGGAGGCAGAAGGCAGAAAAAAATGAACATTGAACATGGAACGTCCAGCATCGAATGGTGATCAAGGAAAAAAATGACAAAGCAAAAGCATAACTTCTGCCTGGCAATTGAATTTTTCCGGAAAATATCATCAATGAAACAAACTAAAATTTTATTTTATTCAGTTTTTTCCATTTTATTTCTGCTGGTTGGAGCGTTTGCTGCATTTTCACAGGAAGATATTGAAACCGTCAATGACAGCGCCTTTGAAAATCAGACCCGCCCGCCGGTTGTTTTTTTTCATGACACGCATAATGAAAATGCGGCAATTGAAGAATGCAATGCGTGCCATCATATGTTTGAAGACGGGAAACGGCTGGATGATGATGACTCCATCGGCATGGAATGCTCGGAATGTCATTGTTCAAAAATGAAGGATTCCATGGCGGATCTGATCCGGGTGTATCATCTGCAGTGCGGTGGGTGTCACCTGAAGCAAAAGACAGGTCCTGTCATGTGCGGCGAATGTCACCGGAAAAGATAGGTGAAAGCAAACATTTTGTTCAAAAAGTGTGCTGGATTTTGATAGTGAAAACTGTTGGAAGAACCATCTGAATTAAAGCATCAGGTTATATTTTTCTATCTTATTATACAAAGCCTTGCGGCTGATACCCAATATCCTGGCGGTATGGCTTTTGTTGTTCATGGTAACGTTTAAGGTCTCCGTAATCAGCTTGATCTCTGCCTCTTCAATCGAGTCCCCGACTTTTATATCTACCGGATGACTGTTTCCGCTGCCTTCTAAAAGTCTTTTGGGGAGATGTTTCGGCAAAAGCACCTTTTCGGCGCACATCACCACTGCCCGGTGGATGATGTTCTTAATTTCCCGGACATTTCCCGGCCATTCATAAGATTCCATGATGGAAATACATTCCGGTGAAAGCCCCATGATGTTTTTCTGGTAAGCGTCATTGAACCGCTTGAGATAGTAATCCACCAGCAGGGAAATATCTCCGGGTCTTTTTCTTACAGGGGGGATGATGATCGAAAAAACATCGAGCCTGTAAAAAAGATCTTCCCGGAATTTGTTTTTTGCTACCGCAACAGCGAGATTTTCATTGGTTGCGGCAACCACCCGGACATTGGTTTTAACATTAACCGTTCCACCGATTCTGTTAAAAGACTGTGTTTCCAAAACGCGTAAAAGCGCTACCTGATTTTTCTGGTCAATGGTTCCGACTTCATCAAGAAAGATTGTCCCTTTTTTCGCTTTTTCAAAAGACCCTTTGTGACGCTTCCATGCGCCGGTAAAAGCACCTTTTTCATGTCCGAAAAGTTCGCTCGAGACCAGTTCGGATGGCAGCGACCCAAGGTGGATCGGGATAAACGGATATTCCTGTCTCGCACTGATCTGGTGTATGGCATTGGCAACCAGATCCTTTCCCGTACCGGTTTCACCACTGATTAATACGGGAATATCTGTCATGGCGGCCTGACGGACTTGTCTGAAAACTTCCTTCATCAGTCCGGAAGTGCCGACCATGTCATGGAATGATATTTTTTTGATATCATCTTTTAACAGATTGTTCATTCCAAATTCAGGTCTGTTGTACACCGCGGCGTCAATTAACATCTTGAGTTCGTTGTCGTCGATCGGCAGTCTTGAATATTGGCATGAGCCGGTTTTCAACGCAGAGGATGCCGCTGTAAGATCTTTTTTTTCCGCCAGGATGATGATTTGGGTAATCGAACAATTATCGGATATGGTTTCTAAAAGGTCGATTGAGTGGTAGATGTTGTGCCTGAGGGCCGAGCCATTGATAATAAGGATATCAAAAGTCATTTCTTCAAATTTTTCAAAGGCATGCCCAAGACTTTTAGCAAGGAAAATCCGGGTCGGCTGATCACTGTAAATACGCCTGACCTGGTTGAAAACAACCTGGCCGATTTCCACGACCAGAATTTTTAAACGATTCATATTCAAATTCATCTCTGTTTTTTCCCCTGGCAATGACGTGTGTATAAAAAGTATACAAATCCAAAACCGGGACTTTCATTCTTAACCGACCAGCTGCTTTGAGTGAAACATTGTATGATTATTATATAATATTTGTAAATAAATATTTTTACTTTATATCCTAAACATAACGCACTGTGTCAATAGTTTACATAAAATAAAACACAATAGAAGAAACTGTATAAAAAATATACACCGCAATAAAAACCCACGCCCACACACTCCTTATTCTTTCTTTATTAGAATATTATTCCAATCAATATCAAAAACTTAACAAGATTGACGAATATGTGGCATGAATATGGCAATTACCATAAATCTTGTTTTGAATTTTAAATCTTAATTACCTTGCTCAAAGTTGAACTGAACCGGTTTTGAGTGGATATATTTCTTTAGTTAGTGTCCATCCAGAAATAGATAAATTTGGTCGAGATCAAGGCATGTGAAAAATTTTACCACAGGCATATGGTTTATATTCCGAGGATAAAAATTTGAGCATAACGCAGATATCGGGCAAATTAGGCATTTATGGACGGGCAATAAATAGAATTTTCAAAGGAGTTGATTATGAGTAAGATCAGCAGCAAGCATGTATTTACATCAGAGTCTGTGGGCAGCGGCCATCCGGATAAAATCTGCGACCAGATTTCAGACGCAATCGTTGACGCATGCCTTGAAAAAGATCCCCAAGGTCGTGTGGCCTGCGAGACCATGGCAGGATATAATCTGGTCGCCAATGTGGGCGAGATTACATGCAATGGATGGCAAGACATTAATCCGGAAAAAATTGCCCGCCAGGTGGTCAATGAAATCGGCTATGATGATGAACGTCTTTTGTTTTGCGGTGACAATTTTGAGTATGTCAGCAGAATCCACGGCCAGTCACCGGATATATCCCAGGGAGTCACCCAGGGCGAAGGACTCTATGATGAGCAGGGCGCCGGAGACCAGGGAATGATGTTCGGGTATGCAACATCTGAAACACCGGAAATGATGCCCGCGCCGATCGCCTATAGTCACAGGATTCTCAAGACCCTTGAGAACATGCGCCAATCAAAAGAAATTTCATATCTCAGACCCGATTCCAAGGCCCAGGTATCTGTCGGATATAATAACGGCCGTCCGGAATTTATCAAATCCGTGGTGATTTCTCACCAGACCGATGAGGTGCCCCTGGAAAAAATTCGCAAAGACCTGATCGAAGTAATCAATAATGAATTTCAAGCTACCGGACTTCTGAAAAAAGATACCGAATACTTTATTAATCCGACCGGCACATTTTACCTTGGCGGACCCTATGCGGATGCCGGGCTGACCGGAAGAAAAATTATCGTGGACACCTACGGCGGTGTCGGGAGCCATGGCGGCGGCGCTTTTTCAGGAAAAGACCCGTCCAAGGTGGATCGCTCGGCTGCCTATTATGCCCGCTATGCGGCAAAAAATATCGTTGCAGCAGGCCTGGCTGAAAAATGTGAAATTCAGGTCGCCTATGCCATTGGTGTTTCAAAACCCGTATCCATCAATGTCGATACTTACGGGACAGCACTTATCGATGAGTCAATCATTGAGATGATCGTCAAAGACAGTGACATTTTCGATTTTCGTCCGGCGGCACTCATCGAAAGCCTGAACCTGACCCAACCGGAAAACTGGTCCTATCGCCAGACCGCTGCATATGGTCATTTTGGAAGAGACATGTTTCCGTGGGAACAGGCCGATAAAGTCGAGGCTCTGCAAAAAGCAGCTAAAATAGTGAAAGCAGCTTAAGTGTCACGTCAACTCTGAACTAATGTATATTGCTTGTCTTTTTTTGCGTCTGCTTTGTTCCGACTTGAATCACGTAGCCCGCTATGCTCATCAAGTCGCGCCTTGCAGACCCAAAAAAATACTGCGCAATCTTACATCATTTCATCATTGACGGGACACCGGGCGATTCACCACGGAATCAGCCATATTTTTTCTTTTTTAAAAGGTAAGTTTTTATTTTAACTAACTAGTGGTTGAACGGAAAGTCCAAAAGTTGAACATATACTGTCATTGCGAGGGAGGTACGACCGAAGCAATCTCCTTATCGACAGGGGATTACTTCGTCGTTCGTTCCTCACTCCTCGTAATGACAATTTAATTTCAGGGTTTTCGTTCAGAGACTAATTATTACATATAACCAAAAAAGAGGACACAATGATCTATCCTTACGAATTGGAAAGCGGCAAAAACTATCCAGTTATTGATGATTTCACAATTAACCATTGCGAAACGCAAGGAAACGGCATTTATGTAGAACGCCGGTTTAAAAAAGGGGAGATGGTTGCCAGAATGACGGGGATTACGGTGCCGTACATTCTCCAGCATACCCTTCAGATTACCCCCCACCTGCATCTCTACGACCCGCACTTTTCAGGGCTCTTGCTGCATTCGTGTGATCCGCTTGTGTGTTTAGATATGAACAAACTTGAAATCTGGGCGTTGCAGGATATTCAAAAAGGAGAGGCGTTGACAATGGATTATGCCTCAACCGAAGATATCTTATTCAGGCAGTTTCCCTGTGCATGCGGTGCGATAAACTGTCGGAGATGGGTGACCGGTCGAAAAGAATCGATCAATGATTCAGGCAGAAAATATCTTCGCGACCTGGAAAGGAAGTGTGGATGATCCCACAAAACAACCGTTTGTGGTGGGAAAGGGACGACCTCGGTTATAAAGACGGGCAGTTGTTTTTTTCAGGAAAGTCAGTAACCGATTTAATCGGTTTAACGAACACTCCTGCTTTTTTCTATAGCGGACGCCGGATTGCTGCAAATATCGAGCGGCTGCATAATGCCCTGAGTCAGCTGGATGCTTATAAAATTTATTATGCAATCAAAGCCAACCGGTTTGCCCCTGTCCTGACGTATATTAAAAATAATTGCTTGTGTGGTGCGGATATATGTTCTCCGGCTGAATTATTGCATGCTTTTTCCTGCGGTTTTGAACGCAGTGAAATTTCCTATACGGCTCACGCAATGACCAATGATGAGCTGAGACTGCTGGCCGATAATCCGGATGTGGCGTTAAACTGTGATTCCTTGAGCACCATCCGGCGACTGGGTCAGTTCTGTTCTAATCGCAAAATCGGCATCCGTGTCAACCCGGCCATGGGTATCGGTTACCGGGATAATGAAACGCTCAGATACAGCGGAGATAAAACCACTAAGTTTGGTATTTATCGTGAACAGTTTGACGAAGCGTTGCGGCTTGCCCAAGAAAATCACTTGATCGTGGATACCATCCATTTTCATACCGGATGCGGTTATCTGAACAATCAATTATCCATATTAAATGAAATTTTAGATGCCACACACTGGTTTACGGACAAAGTCAAAGATTTAAAGTTCGTTAATCTGGGCGGCGGACTGGGTGTTCCCCATGACGCAGATGATGCGCATCTGGATCTGGATGCCTGGGCGGCTGTTATAAAATCCCATTTTGGCGATAAAGGCCTGACCATTTGTGTTGAACCCGGAGATTACATCGTCAAAGACAGCGGCATTCTGGTTTTAGAGGTCAATACAGTAGAGAAAAAACGGGCAACGGATTTTATCGGGGTGAACGGCGGGTTTAATCTTGCCATCGAACCGTCGTTTTACGGGCTGCCCTGTGAGCCGGTGGTTCTCGAGCAAAAGACAGACAAGATGAAACCCGTTACGGTTGTGGGCAATATCAACGAGTCGCTCGATGTTTGGAAAGATAATTTTCCCATGCCGGATCAGATAACGGAAGGCGATCCCCTTGTTTTTATCAATGCGGGCGGATATGCGTCTTCCATGATGTCTAATCACTGTATGCGGGGGCAGGTCTCGGAAAACTTGTTACTTTAAATGATGGCTTCGTAAAAAGTCCAAATTCTTTGTTGCGCTGCATCCTTCGCTTCTTCATGGTACGCTAAGTACAAATCATCACTCAGGCTTTGCGCGCCTCGAATTTGGAGCTTTTTTCTTTGCCATCAGAAATCGATTTTTTACGAGTTAGCCAAAGGTTGTTATGAATCTTAAAGAAGAAGATATGAATTTTAAAGAAGAAAATATGAATATTAAAGCAAATGATATGAATCTTGCACAAAAAGATAAAAAGCACATTATCCATCCGTGGTCGGATTTGGGCAGTGATGCGGAGTCTATGATTATTGAATCCGGTAAAGGGATTCATGTTTTTGATAATGAGGGAAACCGATATATTGATTCGATCTCCGGTATGTGGTGTGTGAACCTGGGGTATGGAAACGAAGAAATGGCAAAAGCTATTTCAGACCAGTGTGTTCAGCTGGCGTATTATACGCCATTCGGTGCCATGACAAGTCCTCCCTCTATCCAATTGGCATCTGAACTTAGCAAATTAACGCCCGGTGATCTGAACTGTTTCCAGTTTACAAACAGCGGTTCAACAGCGGTTGAATCAGCGATCCGCTTTGTTCATTATTATTTTAATTGTCTGGGCCAACCTGAAAAAAAACACATTATTTATCGTGAGAATGCCTATCATGGCAGCACCTATTTAACGGCTTCCTTAAATGGTAAAAAATGTGACAGAAGCTATTTCGATTATGTGACCGATATTATTCATTCCACCTCTGATCCCAATCCCTATAAAAAACCGGAGGCAATGAGCATAGAGGATTTTTGTGATCTGAAGGTCAGCGAATTAAGGGATAAAATTTTAGAGATCGGCCCGGATAAGGTCGGGTGTTTTATTGCCGAACCGGTCATGGGCTCGGGCGGTGTGATTGTCCCGCCACCGGGATATCATAAAAAGACATTGGATGTTTGCAGAGAATACAACGTGCTGTATATTTCCGATGAGGTGGTGACCGCTTTTGGACGGCTGGGGCATTATTTTGCATCTGAAGACGTTTTCGGCATTGTTCCGGATATTATTACCGTGGCAAAAGGCATCTCATCCGGTTATCAGCCGTTGGGTGCGGCTATTATTTCAGAAAAGCTGGTTAAGCAAATCAGCGGAGACGCTGCCAGTGAGAACTCCTATTATACCAATGGATTTACCTATTCCGGACATCCGGTGACGTGTGCGGCTGCCTTAAAATATCTTGAGATTATGAAGCGGGATAAAATAAATGAACATGTCCGGGAAGTGGGCGCTTATTTCATGAAACGCCTGGAAACCTTAAAGGAATTTTCCATTGTCGGTGATGTTCGCGGTGTTTGTTTAATGGCATGTGTGGAATGCGTGGTTTCAGATAATGAGGATGAGAATATCGCTGTAGCGCAGCGGGTGGATGAATTTTGTCAGGCAAAAGGACTGATAGTCCGGCCGTATGAAAATTTATGTATATTATCCCCGCCGTTGATTATTGATAAAGCAGGCGCTGATCAGATTGTAGATATTCTTAAAGAGAGTATCATCGCGACAATGGATGAAATATGACGGCTTCGTAAAAAGTCCAAATTCTTTGTTGCGCTGCATCCTTCGCGGCTTCAAAGTAGGCTAACTACTAATCATTGCTCAGGATTTGCGCGCCTTGAATTTGGAGCTTTTGTACTTTGCCGTCTAAAACCGACTTTCTATGAGTCCATCAAATTGGATATTTTTTCCTAAGTAGAGCGATTGTCGGGATTTTCGCATAAACAAGGAAAGTATTTACCAGAGAGGAATACCATGAAAATTATAAGGATCGATATGAATACAGGAACGATCCTCACTGAAGATATCGAACCCGCTTTCACCGGAATGGGAGGGCGCGGGCTGACATCTTTTTATATTAACCGAGAAGTGCCGCCAATGTGTGATCCCCTCGGGTCTGAAAATAAATTGATTTTTGCGCCCGGATATTTGAGTGGTTCATCCCTTGTTAATTCCTCCCGGCTGTCCGTAGGGGCAAAAAGCCCTTTGACCGGCGGCATCAAGGAAAGCAATGTGGGTGGAACGATTGCCGCAGACCTCGGGCATATTGGCATTTCAGCCATCATTATTGAAGGACAACCTGAAAAAGATCATTTTTTTATCTTAAAAATAGACCAGGCGGGTAATGCCGCCTTGCTGGATGCAGCCGCATTTTGGGGCAAAAGGACATATGAGCTGGTGACCGTTCTCAATGATGCCCATGGAGACAATACAAGCATGCTCTGCATCGGTCCTGCCGGCGAGCTTCAATTGTCTGCGGCATCCATCCAGGCCACAGACAGGGACGGCCGACCCTGTCGTGCTGCCGGACGTGGCGGACTCGGTGCCGTCATGGGGTCCAAGGGATTAAAAGCGATTGTTGTTGAAAAAAATGCCCAAAATGCCGAACCCATTGCTGACATCAAAACGTTTAAAGACAGCGCCAAGATATTTGCCAAGGCAATTCTGGCAGATGAATTTACCGAAGCACTGGCTGAACTCGGCTCAGCCGTATTGGTTGAACCTATTAATGCAGCCGGCGCATTTCCCACCCGGAATGCCAGAGAAGGCCAGTTTGAAGATGCGGATAAATTAAGCGGCGAAACCATGGCCCGGATTATTAAACGCCGTGGCGGGATACAAAGACATAAAGGATGTGCCCAGTGCATCATCAACTGTTCCAATGAATATGTGGATGAGCAGGGAAAATACGTCACCTCCTCTCTCGAGTATGAGACCATCTGGTCAATGGGAGGGATGCTGGGTAATAATGATCTTGATACCATTGCACAACTTGATTTTCTTTGTGATGATATCGGGCTGGATACGATTAGCACCGGAGTGGCAATTGCCGTTGCGATGGATGCCGGGTACCGTGAATTTGGTGATGCCAAAGCTGCCATTGAAATGGTTGAAGAAGTTGCCAGAGGCACGGAGTTCGGAAAACTTATCGGGCACGGCCCCGAGCAGGTGGGCAAGCATTTTAATCACGACAGGGTTCCGGTGGTGAAAGGCCAGAGCATAGCCGCTTATGATCCCAGGGTGCTCAATGGCATGGCCGTGACGTATGCGACAAGTCCCATGGGCGGTGATCATACGGCAGGCTGGGTGGTTGACGCCAACCTCGAAGAATTTGGCGGTACATTGGATCGATTCTCTTCTAAAGGCCAGGTAGAGGCATCCAGGAATGCCCAGATACATATGATTCTCGTTGATACAGTGGGAATCTGCGACTTTGCCCAGACCGGATTTGGAGCACCTGACGGTGTTGGAAATGTCTGTAAAATGGTAGCGGCAAAATCAGGAAAACCGTTTTCCGAAGAAGATTGGAATAATATTGGAAAAAAAGTCCTTCAAATAGAAGTTGAATTTAACAGAAAAGCCGGGTTCACAAAAGAGCATGATCGCCTGCCGAAAATGTTTTATGAAGAACCGCTCCCCCCGCATAACAAAGTAGTTGTTATTTCGGATCAGGAAATGGATACGACATTTAACTTTTTTGAAAAATGATGTGTCATTGAGGATGTGTCGTTGAGGATGTAATTGAAATTGACTGTTAAATTATATGGAACACTGGGCCGCTCTTTTGACGGGTATGATCATTTGAGCGGCCTTGAGGTCACTATCGCGGATGAAGCATCTATTGATGATCTTTTGGTTTATTTAAATCTTGCGCCGAAACGATTGGGAATCGTCAGCATGGATGGCAGGGTTTTGAAGAAAAAATCTCCTCTCAAAGACGGTGCCCTGATCAAAATTTTTCAACCCATTGCCGGTGGATAGCATTTTCTCGTTCCCACGGTCCTCCGTGGGAACGCATAATTCCTGCATTTCCCGGCATTCGAAAATCCAATATAAAATTGATTCAATCCGGCTTTAATTCAATATACGATGTTCAATTTGTTTTTTCATGTTCTTTTTTGGTGGGCAAAAAAGAACCAAAAAAGCCCACCCTGCAACTTGGCCTTCGGCTTCCCTCGCCAATTCTTTTCACCGGCGGGATCACGAACTTGCTGCGCTCAGACAGCGTGCTCCCTTTTTCCGATGAAAAAAATTGCCTCGGCTGCGTGGCAATGGGAGGAAGGCGCACCACGTATTTTTCTATTATTAATTCTATTGGTAAGCATAATCAAAAATCAAAATTTGATCCCACTGTTCAATAATTAAGTATAGTGTCCACGGAACTATATTGTTGCTGCTATTTTCTAAACAAGTGATACAAGTTATTATAACTTTTTTATTTGGTCAGCTAAGGCCCCACGATAGTTGAATTTAATAAAAAATTGAACCATATCATTCGGTGAAGGGGTGAAACTTGCGCTAACTGGCCTAAACGGAATGTCGTATTTTAAGTCCCTTAAGGAATTGCAACGGATATAACCTTCACGAAAAGATTGAATTTTTTGAACTGTACCCTCGTAAACTTTTTTGTTGTTTTTATTATCTAAAATTGCATGCCGACCATGGGACCTTAATCTATGTCCCATCCCTACACCTGATTCAAGTTCACGAAAATATTTTTCAGAGAGTTCATAATATCCTAGTATAAATGAAGACCTCCCCAATTCATATAATAACCAGGCACTAGGCAGTGTTGAAACACTTTTCCATTTTAATAAACAATCATAAAAGTCCTTTAGATTTGTAGTAGCCACCTCTTTTAAAAGCTTACATTTTAACCGAAGGCAATGTTCATCATTTGGAAAAAAATTGAGACCTTTTTCAATTTTTCGTAACGCAAGTTTAGTGGTTTTTTGTCTCTCTTCTCCTTCAGATTGATGAGCTTGATTATATAAAAATTGAGTACTAAGATAGTAGCCTTGGGCACTTTGAAATCGGTCTCTTAAGATTAAAAGGTTTTTTTCGATATTTTCTTTATCTCCGATTTCATTCCAAAGCGAATTTTCAAGTTCATAAACTAATTGGAGGTCTTCTTGATTTATATTATCCTTTGCTAAAGCTAATATCTCAATACTTTTAGTAAAATAGCTAATTCGTAATGCTTCATCTTTAATACTTTTTCCTTGCTGAAACCACATATATGCATGGCTATGATATGCATAAACATTTGGGAAATCACCATGTTTGGCATCAGAGAAACAGAATTCAGCCTTTTGAAAATATTCTGTGGCTTTTTCAAGTAGGTTTTTTTTTACAAACGCTAAACCTTGTTGAGAATAAACACTTCCAAGAGATGTAAGAATATTCTGATCTGATTCTCCTCTATAAGAATCTATCGTATCGTTTGGCATCTCAAGAGCAGCACTCAATAATTTTTCAGCTTCAGGCAACGCATTATCGTCAGATTCTAGAATCCCCCAATGATGATAAAGGCTCCTAATAGGATTATTATGACATACACATCTAAAGATTTGTCGTTGTTGATTTTTTGTAAAAAATTGGGTTTTTGAATTAGGTCCAATGTAGTTAATTAAAAGTTTTTCACAAATTTCTCTTTCAACTCTATTACTTAAAATAGCTTCATTCAAAATTTCTATAAAAATTTCTTTTTGTAATTCTGGGTCTCCATGGAAAAAATCCATTGTCTTTTTGGCAATGATACGATTATGAGTCATATAAAAAATATTTCCGATTTCATCTTTTTCATCAAAAATGACTTTAGATGCATCTTTTAAGATTACTTCCTTTTCAAATTTCGAATAAGAACACTTCAAGGATCGCACTAATAATTCAAGATTAATTGGTATGTCAAATTGGTGAAAGCAGCATATATGTTTATATGCTTTTTGGGTCAAGTCTGTAAGTTTTTGATATTGATCTTTTATGATTTCATCCAACGGTTTTCGGGAAGGATGAACTAAGGAATATATTGTTGCGAAGTAAGAATTTTCATAATTTGAATCGATTATATCATCCCAAAATGACCCGTTTGAAGGTATAAAGCCAAGATCAAAGAAATGATTAACAATATTCGTTTTTTCATTTTTGCTTAATTTTTCGTTGAAAGTATAAATATTTTTTTTAGAAATTTTAAAAGGGAAAGTATTCCAGATTAAATCCCATTCACCAGTTCTTTCTGCTGCTATTATTAAAACAGATCGTCCTCTTGACCCTAAGTAATCTTTTAATCGATTGACATGACGGATTAATGCTGCTGCATTATCAATGATAATTACTAATTTTAAATTAGTTCTTTTTTTAGCTTCATCAATGCCTTTATTGCTTTCTTTAATAAGGTTTTCAATAAAAGTTGAAATCAACTTATAGTCAAAAGTAGTTTTGTTTTGATTCATCATTATAACAGCAGCTTCACCGCTCTTATAAATATCAAAAGCTATTCTTTTTAAAGTTGTAGTTTTTCCAGTTCCGGCCATCCCTTTTAGCAGTATTACTTTATTTTTATCTATATCAACTTTGTTTAATTCATTAAAGATTCTATCTTTTAAACATTCATTATGATTTATAGAATATTCTGGTGAAATATATAAATCACGTTGAAAATCCCAATTTTTTTTAAATGCGCCCCAGCTTTTATTTGCTCCCATATAAAATTTTTCTTTTTCCCCTGGATCTTGCGTAACATTGTCTTCATGTAAAATATTGAAAACCTCAGTATATTGTCGATATTCTTGATCATTAATAATTAATTCTTTGTTTTTACATCTTAAAACTCTTTGTTTAGAATAAGTTCTTGTTTTAGCTTGGTTATAATTTTGACTTAAAAATTGGAAAAAAGCTTCAAAGCTACACTCAACAGGAATTATTTTTCTACTCGAAAACATTGCTTGTTTTTTGTTATCCATCTCATCCAAATTTTGAAATAAAGCGTAGCTCCACGGAAGCCTGTCTCGCCCATAAATATCGATGAGTTCATCAATCACATCAAAAACTATTCTGTCACCAAAGCTATAACCAATGAAAACCAAAGAGCCGTTTTTCACAAAATCTGCCAAAATTTTGAAGTATTCTCTTCTTCTCAGTAATGCTCTATTGTAATCGGATCGCGATAATACCATACTTCCTGAGTCATTTTCTGCGGCATTCATTGATCCCATAATTTTGAATAAGTACAATTTACTTCGATCTGATGGGGTAACAGAAAACTTTTCTTTGTCAATTACTTGACAAGGCTTTAGCCTTTTAGTTCCTAATCTATATGAAACCTCAATCAAATCATCAAAATTAGTAGTTAGAATTGAAGCCCAATTATATTTAACCAATTCTTGATGTGCTTTTGAAGGGTGGAGCAGGTCTAATTTTGATTTAATAAAACCTTCTAAATCATTACGGCAATATGGTGGTGTGTCAATTACATCTTGACATACTTCAATAAAGTCTTCTAAGGACTGATCAATATTCTCAAAATTATCTTTAACCATTTGAGTTAATTTTTTACCAGTAGGCCCACCTGCAGAACATGATGCACCAGCGCCAATAAATAATACGACTCTACCATCTTGAACTTGTAATACGATATCATTGAGAGTGCTTCTATTAGTCCCAGAAATCATATATTTATTCCTTTCTAAATTAACTCATGTTAAGTTTTAAAGTCCAAGTTATTAAGAAGTAAATGGGGTCACCTTGATTATTGATTAAGCTTGCAATTGCCAATTGCGGTATAATCAAAATTTCCATAACCCTTCATTTAATCGAGAAATACTTATCACAAAAAAAATCCAATGAAAAGAGTTATTTATATGATAGATAATGAGAACTACTACATTGTCGGAGTTTGAGTGCATACGGAATCGGGGGACATCCATGGTAAGTATTGTCAAGAAAAAAATATAGAAATCCCTTAACCCCCAAAACAGGCCTTCCGGCGATAAATCACAATCTTAGATCCGGGGACACCTTGAGATCTGGGTAGAGTAGAGCACTGAATCAGCCCACCCTTTGGATCTTTTATTGACGCATCGCCGCACGCGGCTACTACGTGTTCCAGAGACCAGACTTTCATCAATGCTCCCTCATCAAACCGAAAAACGGGGTCACATCTTGATTAGTGATTATATGCATAAACCCTATAATACAATGCTTCAAATTGAACAGGTTTCATAAATCGGGGGACACCATACCTATTTATTAGGCACTGGGGTCACCCATTAAAAGCCTGGGGCAAACCTTGATTATTGATTATAGTAAAGGGGTCAAGTCTGGTCTTGAGTCTTGTTAATAATTTCGTCCCAATCAATTGTATTTCCCTATCACACACCTCATTGCGAAATGAGACATATATCAAAAATTTTTTCTTTATAAAAGGACTAATTTGAATAACGATATAATTCTGAAATGTTGCGATGAAATCGGGGGACATACTTATTTGTTAATGAAATAGGTATGGTGTCCCCCGATTTAGCTTGGTCCGACCCGAAATCGCGTTATTCTGCCCGCCTTAAAAATCGCTTCATTTTTATTCTGTCACATCATGGATTATACATTTACCGGTTTCTTTTCCACGGCAGCCCCGAAACAAGAACAGCCGCAACATGCGTTACCAGCAGCCACCCCACACCCAGTACGATAATGCCGGAAACCGGATATCCTTCATAGGGTTTTGAAAATTCAGTAATCAGGCTGTTGATAATTGCAATCCCAAGAGCTGCCGGAGTAATATAGCGAATGCAGATTACCCATACCTGCAGGATCGCCTTGCTGACAGCCCGGTGTCGGGTACCGGATTCTCCCAGCTGTTTCAGAATATGTGCTTTAAGCGTATCTGTTTTATACAGCCAGCCCACAATGACGGCTTCCAAAATCCCCACGGAAATCAGGCCGTAATGGTTGATAAAGTGATCCACAATATCCAGCCAGTAGAGTCCGGCATCAGTCGTAAAAAGAATTGATTCTGCAAATCCGAGAATGCACAGCCATGTGATCATTTTATTGCGAGGTAATGCGAATTTATCATTTAAGGCGGCGGTGAATGCTTCGATGATAGAAATCGAAGAGGAAATTCCTGCAATACACAGCAGGAAAAAGAACAGAATCCCGAAAATAGTTCCAAACGGCAGCATGGAAATGGCCTTGGGATAGGCGACAAAAGCAAGGCCGATGCCGCTGGTAACCGTTTCCTGGATCGGAATATTCTGTTTGAATGCCATATACCCTAAAACGGCAAAGACCCCAAAACCTGCGAACATCTCATAAAAACTATTGGTACAGGCAACAATGATACTGCTTTTTAATATGTTGGCTCCTTTGGGCAGATACGAAGCATACGCAATCATAATACCGAATCCGAGGGACAAAGAGAAAAATATTTGTCCGTAGGCAGCCACCCATACATCCACATTGGCAATTTTTGAAAAGTCCGGTGTTAGATATAATCGGATGCCTTCACCCGCGCCTTCAAGAAATACTGACCAGACCACGATAATTGCAGTAATAACAAATAACACAGGCATCATGAATTTTACTGCTCGCTCAATGCCGTTTTCCAGGCCCTGATAGGTAATCGCCCAGTTAATGAACCAGATCAGGGCAACTGCAGCAAGAATTATCGGATTCAGAGCGGTTATATCCCAGACTCCGGATGAGGTGTGCAGAAAATCATTGAAAAAATAGGTATTGGGGTCGCTGCCCCATGACTGAGCAAATGAAAAACAAAGATAATTAAAACACCAGCCGATCACTACTGTATAATACGCCATAATACCAAACATGATAAAAATGACCGACCACCAACCGACCCATTCCCATTTGCGGCTAATCAACGAAAAGGCTTTGGGTGCGGACGCTCTTTTCTGATGTCCCAGAGCAAATTCAAGCATGAGAATTGGGATACCGGCAGTGATAAGGGCTACCAGATACGGAATTAAAAAAGCACCGCCGCCATTTTTGTAGGCAATATATGGAAACCGCCAGATATTACCCAGGCCGACTGCGGACCCAATGGCAGCGAATAAAAAACCTATTCCAGTGCGCCATTGGGGGCGGTAGGATGTGAAATTTTCTTCGTTCGACATTTGAACCCCGGTTGAGTTAGGTGATTATGATTTTATGTAATAGCGGATTATACTATAAGAGAATGGAATCACATCTTGATTTGTGATTTATTTATAACCGATTGAATAAAAGAACAATTCACTTATTGTTATCTTCAAAAAAATCAAGGGGCATTCTTACTTAATCCATGAAATGTCCCCCGATTGCTTGCCAAAATCTTTTATGACACCCGATCTGTGTTAATAAATATCATCATGATGTCCAACATTTACAAGAATAATTTCTTTGTCTTTGAAATAGAATTCTAAGGTAATTCGGTAAGATATATTGATTGAGACTGAATGTAATTTTTTTAACCTGCCTTTTAATTGATGCAACCTTAAAGAAGGGTGTTCAGGATTTCTTTCCAGTATTTTGAGCGTTTTTCCGTATTGAGATATGAGGTCTGGATGTTTTTTTAAAAATTTTGTTGCTCTTTTAATGTAACTATCTGTGTATATAACCTTATATGTCATTTCGTTACTCTTTTAATATGTTTTTCAACACTTTCCGTAACAAATTTTCCTGCTTGATAATCAGCTTCTGTTTCATGCAAAGCTGCATCGAGTTCACACTCTCGAAGATAGTTATAATGCTGCATATCCATAACAACAAATTTTTTTTTACCGCGAACGGTAATCACTAATTCATTATCATTATCAAGGCTACTTTCAATTGCGGATATGCCTTTCGTTTTCAATTGATTAGCTGTTATAGTGTTCATAATAAACCTCATTGTAATATTTTATTTAGCACTTTTTATAATACGATTATATTGTTATTAATTCCAATAATCAAGTCAAAAATTTTACAATCACATTCACTTGAATATACCGAAATCAAGGGACAAGATCGGGATTTGGAGACACCTTACTTAATTATTGTCAAAGAAAATCCTATTTGTCATTAAATAAAAATGGCACGAATGGCACGCGCAGTGGTGCCGGGAATTCCCCACCATGTGACGCAGAGGGGGAACCGGCGGCAGCAGACATTTTTTAATGATGAGGATTACAGGACCTACCTGGCATTAATGTCGGAATGGTGCGACAGTTATCAGGTGGAGATCTGGGCGTATTGTCTCATGCCGAACCATATTCACCTTATCGCAGTACCATCGGCAAAAGAGGCTTTAAATCTTGCTGTTGGAGAGGCGCATCGAAGGTATACAAGACGTATTAATTTTCGTGAGGGATGGCGGGGCCATTTGTGGCAAGGCAGGTTTTCGTCATTTATCATGGACGAACAATATCTTTTGACATGCGCAAGATATGTGGAATTAAATCCGGTCCGGGCAGGTTTGGTTAAAAAACCGGAAAAGTGGCCCTGGAGCAGTGCTGGCGCGCATATAAAAGGCAAAGATGATGTCCTTGTCAAAACAAAGCCGTTGGGTGAGATGGTCAACAAGAGTTGGAAACAATTTTTAGCTGTTGATGCGCAGGCAGCGGAAATGGAAGTGTTCAGGAAGCATGAACGAACCGGACGTCCTTTGGGGGAGGCCTCATTTATTGAAAAAGTGGAACTTCTTTTGAACCGGCGGTTGAGGCCTCAGAAACCCGGGCCAAAAAAACAGAAATAAGTATGGCGTTTCCATAATTCCACAGGAAATAATAAGGCCGATGGATAATATGATATTATCCATTGGCCTTATTTGATTTTTATAAATATTTAGTTTGGACCGACCCTGTTTGTGATGCTATGGGGCTGCCCAGGGATGTGATAATAATTCGGTTAGTGATTTTTCAAGGCGGATGAAATAAAACAGCTGGCGCTGCTGTCATTACTATCATCATCATCGCCACCACCATCATCACCATCACCGCTGCTTACCTGAGGAATAACACATTGTGTTTTATCTGCATTCCACTCATAGCCGTCATCACAATGACATTCTTCCTGAAATTTGAACGCGTTTGCCGGACAGGTGATTTCTGGAACACAGGCGCTAAGATCACTGTTCCATTCATAGCCCGTGTCACAAACATATTGAGTGCCGGACAAATGGGAATTGGGAGGTGCTGCCGCAGCAACGCAACCTTTTTCATCAGCTGCCGGGTTGCCCGGATCGCATGTCTCTCCCGGGTAACATTCACATGCCGGGTTGTTCTGGCAGTTGTCGCCTTGCCCCGGGTTACAGGTACCCTCGGTCAACATCGGCCCCCTGGTTTGCGGATTTAATTCCAGCTTTTCTTGAAAAACGGCTGAAGAAATACTGCCGTCAAGATAGGGCTGCCCATCTTCAGACTGGCCGATTACTTCCATGATCTGTCCATCATCAAAGGTTTGATGAATCTCTACCTGATAGCTGCCGGTCAGTGTATCCGATACCGTAGCCAGAATGGTTGCGATTTTCGTCAGCATTCCATCGATGCCGGTAAATTCCGAAATCGATTGCCGATACCCGATGGCCACATTGGTGCCGGAAACACTGACAGAGGTGACGTCGATGCCGGCGGTGATTAAACTATCCGTGATGGCAGTTTCGGCTGTTTCAGTTGTTTCTGCACTTGTTCCCCGGCCCGGGGTCAGGAAAAGCAGCGTAAATGCGGCAAGCAGGCAAAATAACGTCACTGATAAATTTTTATAACAGAATATATTTTTCATAATCACCCCTAAGGTTTGATGGATTTCGTCAAAGTTCCGTTGCCCGGCAGTTTCCCTTTATAACCCCAGAAAGTACCGCCGCTTTTCAGCAAATAATTCCTGAGGCTGTTATTATCCAGTGAATAACAGGAAAACAGGTACGCATATTCCAGGTTTGGATGATCGATCTGACCCTGGGCAATTTTTTCTATTTTATCTTTACTGTCAACCCATTTGGCCGCGTATGTTTCAAATTGGCAGATATATAAAAAACCGCCCGGATTTTTACTCGTCGCATCAATCGCGCTTTTGATCGGATACGCCCCTGATGTTGCCGCTGAAACTTCGATGGTTGGGGTGCCGCCGGGGTCTTCGCCATGCCCGGCGTAGGCGATTGCCTTTGTTGAAGGACGTGACAAATATTTTGCAATTCCATCGATGTGGGACACATATATATTCGGTGGAACGGTATATCCCAGGGATTTGTAATACCGCCGTATCCATTTGATGTCATCGGAAACCCACCACTCATGATACCACCCCAATCCTTTGGAAATGAATACATAGGCTACCTTAGGACTGCAAAAAGTTTCCGAATTTTTATATCGGCCGGAGGGGTCACAGATTTCTTTATCAGTGCACTGACAATCCTCAGGACAATCCAGGCAGTCCTCTATATCGCTTTTATCAAGATCGCCGCAGCCGGACAGTGTTTTGGACGCATTGCCGTTTGCATAACCGTTTTTAGACGCGATAACATCGATTTGAAGTTTTCCTTCGGCAATGGTATTTCCGCTGTCATCCTGTCCCCAGGTAAAACTCCAGAGCCTTTCCCCTGATCCATCCGTAATTGCCGTCAGATTTTTGGTATTTCCGGAAGCCAGTCTTGTGGCGGTAATATCCAGATCGGCCGAAGCCACGCCGCTGTCTTGGGTGTCTTTAACAACAATTGTAATGTAAACGGTATCGCCAATCAGGTAATGGTCGGCATCCGCGTTTAATTCAACAATCAGCGCATCCTGAATACTTAAGGTGGTGGCAGCGCTGGCATTCGGGTAGCCGGCATGTGAAGCCGTTGCCGTTGCCGGGTATGAAACCTGGCTGCCGCCGGCGGGGACTGGAAAGCTGACATGGTAATTACCGGATGCATCAGTGGTGGCTGAAAGTTTGGTACCGCTGACATCAACTGAAACGGCAACACCGGTCAAAGCGCCATTTACATCTGACACCATCCCGCTGATCACGGCAGTATCACCCGGCGCATAAGCGGTTTTGTCTGTGGAGATCGTTATATTCATTGTCTGAGCAACGGGGCAGCCGTTCGCATCAACAGCTACCCCTGCGCTGGTATTCGGGCATTGGTCTTCGTCATCAGAGACGCCGTCACCGTCCGCGTCCTGACCTGCCGTTCCATCGTTTAAGAGGCCGTATTTTTGGGCATTCGCATAGACAGTTTCAGCGGACTGAGTTAACTCTTCCGGAGGGCTGAGAGAAATAGAGAAAAAAAGATGTCCGGCCCGCCAATTATAGACCGCTTCAGTTGATAAGTCTAAAAGCGTAGCATAATTAAGGTTATAACAGGCAGGGTAACCATGCAGCGTGGTGGAGCTGAATGACGCCGAACACCAGCTTCCCATTGTATCAATTGCACCTTGCTCGTTATAAAAATTAAATACCGTTATGAAAAGATAGCCGTTAACAGCGCTGGCCTTATAGCCCCAGAAAGTTTCATTTTGCCAGGAGTCGACATCTCCGTCAAAATCCACTACATAACCCAAATCCTCAATACTGCTTTTAATGGTCTGCTGGATATTCGCAGATTGAGGGTCCGCTCCCTGAGCGGCAGCCGAGGAAGAGAGCATCAGTACACAGATGAACGTCGAAAACAGAACCGCAGAAATAATTTTACTCTTTTTTATCATTATGAACCTCCGGAAGCATAAGGGTGAAGACGAGCATGCAGACAGGGCCGGTTTTGTTCTTTAATGAAAATTTGGAAAAGCGCTTAAGCGTAAGATTCATTCCAGGACTCCCTATTTAAGTTGAATGCAGGAAAATGTTTCCACGAAAATCATGGGCGATGGGACGATGTGTTCTTTTGCGTTGACATAAAATAAAAAAAAGGATTTTGCTGTTAGCAATGATATCTATGGCATGAATCGGCTTGTGTGTCAATCTGGAAATGCCTTGTTTTCAGGGGTATAGGGGGGTAGAGCCGCCCCGGGTACAAGACAGGGGGCGAGTGCCCGGGTGCAAGGGGACAAATCAGGATAGAGTCAATAGTTAAGTAAGGTGTCCCCAGATCCCAGATCCTACCAGATCCAGATCCCACTTAATCAAGCACACCGATAAGTTTAGGCAATGATTTTTTCCTGGGTGAGATTTTGCGGCAGGAGCGCTTTATAATCCGTTTCAGTCTTTGCAAACACAATATTGTCAAACAAGTATCGCAGATATTCATCCCCAATTCAAAATCTTGACATTTGCAACCTCATGGGTTACATTTTTCCGGTATGATTAAATCATTCAAACATAAAGGGCTTGAAGCGTTCTTTTATACCGGAAAGAAAAAGGGAATCCAGCCAGAACATGCTGAAAAAATAGCTTGAATTTTAGACCGACTCGATGCCGCCAGTGACATTATTGATATGAATTATCCCGGGGCATATCTGCATAAATTGACCGGAAACCTTAAAGGCCAATTTTCAGTGAGAGTTTCCGGCAATTGGCGGATATTTTTTAAATTTATAAATGGTGATGCCTATATCGTTAACTACGATGATTACCATTAAGGGAACTAACGTCATGAAGAGAATGAAACGACAACCAACACACCCTGGTTGCATATTAAAGCAGGATTATCTTTTGCCCTTAGAAATATCGGTAACAGATATGGCTTCAAAGCTCGGTGTATCCAGAAAAACCCTGTCAAAAATTCTGAATGAAAAAGGGGCTGTAACACCGGATATGGCTTTACGACTTTCCAGGGCTTTCGGTACGACGCCGGAATTATGGCTTAACTTGCAGAAAAATTTTGATCTTTGGCGAGCAGAGCATACATCTAGCGACTGGAAGCGTGTTCGCCCTCTACCTGAAAAAATACTGCATGCCAATCTATAGGAAGTCGTAACAAAGCATTTATTCATTTTTGTTTTTGTAAAAAAGTGCGTGAGTTTTTAGACTGCGTGACAGCCTTCACCAAATAATTATTATTGTACATTTTCTTTGAAAGTATGTCCTCAACTTTTCATAGCGGGCAAAGAAGCTTTGCCATTAAAAAGTCATAAGCAGATGGCAAAGAAAAAAGTTTTAATTTGTGAATTACTTCCGCCAGCTCTCAACACCGAATACAGGGGGCAAATTTGGTCTTGAGTCTTGTTACATGAACAGTGTGTGATGCCGCTTTTATTCCTATGGTTGACAATCAAATTCGTATCAAGATAATTGATATCACTGTCAGGAGAATCCCCACGAAACCAACCGGTTTTATTTTCTCATGGTAAATAACTGCAGAAAGTACAATGGCGATTACGAAATGCATTCCAACAATGGCTGCAATCAGGGATAGGGGACCACGTTCTAACGCATATAAAAATGAATAGAATCCTGCAAAATTAAATCCGCCCATGAGAAAACCAAGGCCCATCGCACCCGATCGATTCTGCCTGGCCTTTTCATAGGACAAGGCCTTGTTTATTCCCAGAGACCCGATCATCCCCATTAGATACGACATGGCCATAAAGGCAAATTTATCCGAATACATTGCCGCAAATTTGGATGAAATGCTTGCCGTGGCACCACCCAGCAATGCCAGAAAAATAAACACCGCTCCCTGCCGTCGCCGTTTCGATGCTGGTGTGTCTGTTCCCATTTGTGTTGTCAGCAAAATCATGGCGACAACGGCAACAACCAGGCCCAGAATCTGCAGCAGGGAAACCTGTTCCTTGAAATAAAAAATTGAAAAAACTGCTACTACCACCACGTTTAAACGGATGATGCTGTAGGTGATGTTTGCCGGGACATATTTAAGCGCTTCAATGTGTGATACCGTGGCCACAAGAAACGATGCACTGTTAATAAGGGCCACGACCAACAGGAAGCCGATGTCGGGTTCATTGTGATCCTGAGAAAAGTATGCCACCGTGCTCAACAGCGTGACGGTGGCCATAAATGAAAAGGTTACCCATTCTGTGGGATACTTTTTTTCTGCTGCGACCTTATAAAAAAAGCGTTGAATCCCAATCAGCAGCAGTGCGAGCAATGCGGGAAAGTACCAGGAAATCATGTGTCATCCCTTGAGGCGTGTCCATTTTCTGAAAGGACATTATTTAAAATAATATTTATTTTTCGGCTCCGGGGTCGGGCCACACTAATCTCCTTAATGTCAAGCCTTCTCTTTATAATATTGGGTTTTTTCAGGGGCTATATCGCAGTTTTTACCGTCAAAAAGGGGATTATAGGATGCTCTTTCCTCCCGGATGTCCCGGAAGAGAATTAAAACCCACTGCATATCTTTGAGGCCCTGCGATAACGCTCCCAGATATCCTTGTCATCTTTTTTGGGCACAGGGCCGATGGCTTTCCAGCGTTCCTGGAGATATTGGACCTTTCTGGAAGCCTTTTCCCGGGTTGCCCGGGAATCACCGGCCACGAAGATTTCATCCTTATAGTCGAGGGCGATATTGAGCTGCTCGGCCATGGGAACGTTCGGGTCGTATTGGATCCCGGATTTGTCCAGAACCACCTTTGCCAGAAGTTCCATGTGCAGGCAAATGTCTGATTTTTGTTTAAGGTTGCTGGTCCGCTGCTGGTCCATGTCCTCGTAAAACCGTTTGCTTCGGTTGAAGAAGGTGTCGCACGCGGCACGAAAATCATTCCAGAGTTTCTGGTTGCTTTTTCTGGGCGCGGGTCCGATTTGTTTCCATTCAGCCTGAAGCTCGATCAATCTTGTCCTGGTGGATTTCCACTCCGTGGATTCGGATAACTGCAAGGCCTCGGCCAGCAGTTCTTCTTTCAATGTCTGATTCTGAGACAGCTGATTCTGTACTGCGGCGAAATGATCCTCGAAACGGTCGAAAAACGCGTCGCACGGTTTTCGAAAACGATCCCATATCGCAGTGTCAGATTCTTTTGGAACCGGTCCGATGGTTTTCCATTCCTTTTGCAGATCAATGATACGGCGGCGGATTTTAGAGATTTTCTCCTTATCCTCTGAATCCGGGTTCACCGTGTCTTCCGCGTCCACCGTGTCCTCTGTGTTGTCTGGCATGGATTCGACAAGCGTCTCGACCTGCTTGCAAAGCAATTCTTTTTTCCGGAGGTTGGTAAGCCTTTCCTCGTCCAGATGGTTAAAAAAACGATCACAGGCCGAACGAAAACGCTTCCACAGGGCGTCTGACTTACTCCTGGGAATCGGTCCGATCTCTTTCCAGCTGGCCTGTAATTCTTTTATCCGGGAAAGGGTACTTTTAAAATCAGCTGATTCGGACAAGGCTTCGGCTTCATCGCAGAGCCGGCGCTTCTGCTTTAAATTCTCCCGGCGCTCTTCATCCAGCTGTTCATAAAAGGACCTCTGCCGCGTGAAAAAGCGATCACAGGTTTCCTGAAAAGAGCGTTGCAGATCTTTTTCCATTGCCCGGGGAAGCGGTCCGATCTCTTTCCAGAGGTTTTGCACCGCCTTTATTTTCAAGGTTGTCTCCTGCCAGTTTTCTGAATCCGCCAGTTCCCTTATTTCGTTATACAGCGCTGTTTTTAGTTCCATGCAGGGGATTAATACCCGGTCGCACGCTTTTCTGAACCGATTCCATATCTCATCTGATTGGTTCCTGGATACCGGACCGATCTCCTTCCAGCGCGCCTGGATGTCCCGTATTTTTTTGGCTGTTCCGGCCGTTGTGCTCAATGGATCTTCTTCAGCCAGTTTTTCGGCCACTTCACAAAGGGCTTTCTTCTGATTCAGATTTGCCCATCTTTCCCAGTCCCGGTTGGTCCGGAATTCCGACAGTTTTTCAAAATAAAGATTGCAGGCGTCCTGAAACCGGGGTGACAGCTCCTTTCCGACCTCGGGAAGCAGAGGGCTGTTTTTTTTCCATTCCTGTTGGGCCGCTTTTACATCCGCTTCTGCGTCAAACGGATTTATAGCCGCCTGCGCTTCTTCGACTGATTCGCAGAGCATAATGAGCCGTTCGTGCAGTTCCCGGCTTTTTTGCTCGACCGCTGTTTTGTGCGCCGCCTGTTTCTGCTCAATGGTTTTAACAGCACGATCAAAGCGCTGCTTTATGGGGGCGGTTTCAGGTGATTCAAACCAGGCTTCCTGCCAGTCTTTCTGACAGGATTGGATCAGTTGATCCGGTTGCTGATTGGGTCGCTGATCTGGCCGCGCGCTTGATCCGGCAACCTCGGGAGCGTCCGCTTCAGCCAGTTGCTCGATCCTGACGCAACAGTCCCGGAGACGCTCGATATGGTTCTGATGCAGCTCCCTGTCCTTTAACACGCGGTCGCGTGTGTGTTTATAAGCGTCAACGGCATCACCAAACCGCGCCGCAAATGTTCGGTAAACCGCCTCCGGTACGCAGGTGGGATCGATCTGCCGGCGGTCTTCCTGAAGCTGTCTGAAACGGTCTGCATCATCGTCGAACGGGGCCAGCATTTTTTCAATAGACGCACAAAGATGTTCGCATTCCGCGCGCACAGTGCGCTCTTTTTTTAGCCGAATGCTTTCTCGTTCGATTGCCTCGCCGGCCGCGTCAAAACGCCAACGTAATTCATGGTCCTTTTTCGGGTCAAGAGCCTCCCAGGACAGTTCCAGCTCTGCGGCCTGGGCATCCCATCCATCCGATGGTTCCGATTGGATCAGGTTTTCCATTTTGTGACAAAGTGCTTCGAGTTCTTGTGTTCTGATTTCATCAGCAGAGGGGGGATGTAACTCGGCAAGAATGGCCTGGCGCCTGGTTTCCGCCAGTTTCCTGATTTTTTTGTTGGACCCCTTGCGGGCCACCTGTTCGAGATGTCCGGGGTCGGAAAGTTTTTCAACGACCGTCATTCCTGCCTTCATACCCCAGTTGCTTTGTGCGATCACGCACAGATGACGCGGTTTGTCGATCCGGTCCAGTATTTCAAGACGAATATCCGGATTGTTGATTTCCCCGGCGATCCACATCAGCGTCTCCTGATTGTCCAGCCGGTCCAGAATCCTGCCGCGCGCAGCCGCATCAGGGGTGTCGGCTATCATATCCCGAACCATCGGATTGAGTCGTTTTTCCACGGATTGCCTGACCACATCTTCCGGGTCGGTCAAAAAAATATCATTCAACAATTCCATATCGGTTATTTTTTCAACCGCCGCAAGCCTTACACGCGAATCCGTATCGATTTTACCGATTTTTGCGAGCAAGTCCGCTGAATTTTTGTCCATCGCCTGAACCGCTTTCAGACGAACTTGCGGTTTACTGTGTTTCCACTTTGGAACTATAAAATCCGAGATACTCAACATTCATCTCCCTGGTTTGTCACCGGTCGCGGCCGGGTTTGAAAATCAAATCAATCGCCTGATGCTCAGTGGCCCTATTCATAAATAGGTCGGATCTGGGGTCGGACCACGATAGTCTCTTTAATATCAAGCCTTCGCTTCCCAATAATGGGTGTTTTCAGGGGCTATATTGCACTTTTCACCGTTAAAAAGAAGGGTATAGGATTCCCTTTTCTCCCGGATTTGAATAGTCTGCCCATTTTCAAGAATTCGGCGACGTGGCCGGGAATATAATGCCTGTTTGCCCTTAGCGATTTGTTTTTTCGGTTTTCCTATGTTGCTCTTTTGGGGCCTGAAAAGTAAAATATTGCCATGTTTTAAGCCTTAAATCAATGCTTATAAATAATAATATATGTCACTTAGTGTGGTCCGACCCCGGTCGACCCCGGTCGATATTCATCCAGAGGCCTACGGATCATTTTTTTAAATCGGGGGACATCCATTACGATTTATTATAAAAAAAGCGATTAAATCGATAGAATCCCCCCGATATCACATCTTCGGCCAAAGGATGCTTGCATATTTTAGGTAGAAAATATTGATTTTTTAATTTTACAGGCGCATAACGCTTTTGAAAAGGACCTGACGGTTCGATCGAGATCTGAAAAAATGAGGACTACTGCAGATATGTATATGGAAAAAATTGATACCATCATCATTGGGGGCGGGCTCAGCGGGATTTATGCCGCCTTTCTGCTGGCGGCAAAGAAAAAATCATTTGTTTTGCTTGAAGCCCGATCCCGTGTGGGGGGCAGAATTTTAAGTCCGGAGCATCAAGGCTTTTTTGCTGATCTGGGACCATCCTGGTATTGGCCGATGATCAACCCTAAGATAAAAACGCTGGTTCAGACAATGGGTCTTAAAGGATACCCTCAGTTTGAAACAGGCCAGGGCCGATTCCAGGCCAGGGATGGCCATGTTGAAACCATTGAAGGGTATCCAATGGAACCGCCCGGATGGCGTCTTAACGGTGGTATGATCTCACTTGTCAAGGGGCTTTGCGCCCGGATTCCCAAAGATGTCATCCGGCTGAATCATCCGGTCTGCGAAATCCAACGGATAGACAATGGTGTTCGGGTCATTGTGGGGCGTCATGACCAGGAACCCAAGTGCCGGCTGAAGGCATCGAAAATCATTCTCGCTTTGCCGCCCCGGCTTGCCGCCGGCTCCATTTTGTTTACACCTGATTTGTCCCACAATCTTACCCAGGCAATGTTAAAATCAAGCACATGGATGGCAGGACAGGCAAAATTCTTTGCCCTTTATGATAAGGCGGATTGGCGAAAGATCGGTCTTTCCGGCCAGGGGTTCAGTCTGTGTGGGCCCCTGGGGGAGATTCATGACGGATCCAGTGAGTCAAACAGGCTTTATGGGCTGACCGGATTTGTCGGCATCCCGGCATTGCGGCGCAAAAATAAAGAAACCATGATCCAGGCCATCCTTGCCCAGCTTACCATTCTATACGGACAGGAGGCCGGACAGCCAGTCCGAATTTATTATCATGATTGGGCAAGGGAAGAATTTACAGCCACTGAATATGACCAGCGGGCTGCCCACAATCATCCCGAGTTCCTGCCGCCTTCCGGAAAAACAAGTATCTGGGATGATACCTTTCACTTTGCCGGCACAGAAACCGCAGATCATTTGGGCGGCTACCTTGAAGGTGCATTGTCCAGTGCTGAACGGGCTGTTTTAGCGGCAATCTGATTTTTATAGCCGCAGCGCAGGGTTTTTTTCTTCAGATGATGGCTGTCAGGAGTGTGCGTCTCTCTGCGTTGTATAGGAATTTGTCAGCGTTTTGTAATGTAAGTGCGCGCATCCTGTATAAACGTTTGCCGGTTATCCAAAAGCATGGAAATGGTGATCTGATCCAGCCGTTCAAACATTGCTTTGCTGGCTTCAATCCAGATCCATTGAGATAAACATTCGCCGGCCTGGTTGCAGATACCGCAGAGTTTTTCATCTTTTTCAGAGCAGTCGGTGATGGCCGAGCCGTCTTCGAGAGTCCGTACAATGTCACCCACAGTAATCCGGTTTGGAGAACGGCACAGCATATGCCCGCCGGCTGGACCGCGCCGGCTGGATACAATGCCGGCATCTCTGAGTTTTCGGATTAATTTTTCAAGATACTTTAAGGAAATATTCTGCCGTTTGGATATTTCACTCAAGGGGATGTGCCCGTTTTCGGAATGCATGGCCAAATCGAGGATCATGCGTGTACCATATCTGCTTTTGGTGGTCAGTCTCATTGTCGGTAGCCTTAAGAGATCAGATGGAGTTCTGTATTAATTTTTATTGCCGCACGTGTTTGGGGAATACATATTTCAAACCGGGATCCGGTTTTCACCTCGGATTCAACCACAAGGGTGCCGCCATGCTGACGGATCACGTGATTGGAGATAAACAGCCCCAGTCCGGTACCTTTCGAACCCTTGGATGAAAAAAACAGGGTAAACATTTTTTCTCTTGTTTCCTGATCCATGCCCATGCCGTTGTCCCTGATTTCAAAACAGACATGATCACTGCCTTTTAAATATATATTAAATTTGATGTAATGCGGATCTTTGGCTGTGTCTGACGAACAGGCATCCACGGCATTTTCCAGAAAATTGACCAGCGCGGATCGAAACCAGTCCGGGTCAACCTCAATGCATAGGGGAAATGGGGGGCTTGAAATATCAAATTCAATGCCATGACGCGATGCAGAGGGTTTTATAATTTCAGTAATTGACCGGACCAGTTCCTGTAGGTCTATTTCCTGGTATTCAAGTTTCCGGGATTTAGTAAAATAAAGAATGTCTAAAACCATTTTACGGATGCGCTCGACCATTTCGCGCACCTGCTCAAATGCCCGGCTGGTCCTTTCCGGATCCTGGCGTTTAATACCGGTTTCCATCAGGTAAATCCCGCCGTCAAGAGCGGTCAGCATCCCCTTGATGCCATGGGACATGGACCCCAGCATCAGCCCCAGGGATGTCAGGTGGTCCTGTAATTGCCTGATTTGCGTAATGTTTGTTGCCATTTCCATGACCTGGGTAATCTGGTTGGCTTCATTTCGTATGGGGGCTGTCCATGTCAGCACATGATATTGTTCACCGGATTTTGATGTCACAACCTCTTCCGTCTGGTGACGCCGTCCGTCTTTAAATGTTGCCGCAACCGGGCAGTCAGTGCAGGGGGCGCTTCGGTGTTTATAAATCTTATAACAAAATTCCCCGATTTCATGACCAAAATCCCGTTTAAACAGGCGGTTTGTCGCCGTGATCCTGTAATTTTTATCCTGAACGGTGATATAGCAGGGCACTTCATCAAAGAGCTGCTGTAAAAGTGCCTGGGCGTTTTTCAGGTCTTTAATTTCCCTGGAATTGTTTTCAAGTTTTTCTTCCATAGCCAGCCATTTTTTTGCTTTTTTCAGGCAAAGATCCAGTTCAATGCTGCTGACCGGTTTTTTGATATAGTCTGAGGCATCGGTTTGAAAGAAATCCATGGTCTTTTCGAGAACATCCGGCATGGAATAGATGATCAGCCGGCTGTGCGGTTTAAGCGATTTGATCTGTCGTAAAACGTCAAAATCCGGGAAGGCCGGACCATTGGGGTCTGCAAGGATGATTGCGGGGTTCAGGTGCTTGATGATGTCCAGAGCGTTTTTGGCGGAATCGGCCAGACGAACTTCAAATTTCTGGCGTTCAAGATAAACAGCCAGTGCTTGCGCAAGTTCCATATCATGATCAATGATTAATATAATGCCGGACATTTTAATCTATATTTTCTTTAACAATTTTTAACAGTTCATCCCTGTCAAAAGGTTTGGAAAGGCTTGCCACAGCCTTGCTGACAGCATATTTGTTGCCGGAAAGGCCGCTGATCACGATAACCGGTGTGTTTTTTAGTCCTTTGTCCGAAGACAGCTTTCGGTAAAAACGGGGCCCCCATTCATCCGGCAGTTCCAGGTCCAGTGTGATCAGGTCCGGGCGTTCTTTCTGAGCAAGTTCAAAACCGTCTTGCGCGGACATTGCCGAACATGCGGTATAACCGTTATCCTCAAAAAGAGTTGTCAGATAATCGACAACAGCAGGGTCGTCTTCAATAATTAATATTTTTTTCTTCATTATGAACCCCCTGGGGTTAAAAAAAATTATGCCGATGTTTCGATTTGTCAATGGATTGTCAATAGGCTTCCAGATAATCATTTTGGGAAGGCAGCAGGGAGGGAATAATACTTGGAGTATATCCCCGACCGATAACGCACCCAAAATAATTATCTGGAAGCCTATTATTATTTTTTGCCGACAGACCTGTTAATGCTGATGACCGGACAGTTGGCTCTCAGGATGACCTGTTCTGCTACACTCCCGAGAGGCGAGTCATTATCCTCTGTTTTATGTGTATTATGGGCCATGACGATCAAGTCAGCGTGCTTTTCCCTGGCATATTTTACAATTTCAACAAACGGGATTCCCTCCCATACTGCCATGGCGTATTGTTTGAAATTTTCCATTCGGGAAACATATCTGAAGCGGAGCTGCTGACTGGCTTTTCGTATCTGGTCTTCAATATAATCCTGGGTGTGGAGGTTATTCATCTGGATGCGGGTAATATCCAGTGCATGAAATATGTGAAATTCACAGTTCAGCGTGTGGGCCAGTTTAAACGAAAAGTCAAAAGCAGTGGCTGCAGCGTCTGAAAAATCCGTGGCAAACACCACGTTGGAAAAACCGCCCCAGAAAGATGCGGCCGGCCGGTTGATGACCAGCACCGGGCAGCGGGCGGCTTTGGCCACCCGTTGAAATGTCGAACCGGTGACAATCTTTTTATGTGCATAGGAACCGGATGCACCGGTGCTTCCGCCCATAACAATAATATCCGGTTTCATGAGACGGGCGATCCTTAATATTTCACGGTGGGGCAGGCCGATTGCCACATCAATGGACCAGTTTTCCGTTTTTTCAATCTGATGATCATAGTAGGTGCGGATTTCTTCTTTGACCAGGTCACGGTAATTGTCATCGAGCGCGACCTCCTCGCCGGTAGTCACGTCAACAACAACCTGGCTGTAGCCCCGCGTGGGGATTCCGAGAACATGGAATACATCAATATGGGCATTGTATCGCTGCGCCATATCAAATGCGACCCGGGCTGCATGGTCACAGGCCTCTGTGGCGGAAGTGGCAAATAAAATTTTTTTAAACATTTGATCACCTCATTTTTGGGTAAGCAGTCGCTGAAACGCCGACCGCGTCCTATTCTTTCGGCTTAAGGTGTTCAGGAATTTCAACCATCCCGATGAGTAAAGGTTTTAAAAAAGACCAGCGAATGCCGATGCTGTATTCCTCTTCCAAATCCCGGATAGCGTCCCAGCAGTTGTGGCAGGGGGCTATCACCAGCTTTGCTCCGGTATCGAGGATCTGGTCCCGCTTGGTGATCAGTGCTTTATTGCGTTGTTCACGATAGAGTCCGATGCCGTTAAAACCGCCGCCGCCGCCGCAGCAGTAGTTATGTTCCCGGTTGGGGGCCATATCGATAAAGTAACCCGGTTCCACGATATAACTCATGATTTCCCGGGTAATGTTCTTTAGACCATGGTTTCGGACATAGTTGCAGGAGTCCTGGAGTGTGACCGGTTCCTTGATGCGTTTTTTCGGGTCGATCTTTAATTTACCGGTTCTCAGTGCTTCAGCAAGCCACTCCACATAATGAATAGATTCCGCCGGCGGTAAACCATCTTTTCGGCCGGCCCAGTAAGGTCCTTCCACAACTGTTGCCCGGTGGGCATGGCCGCATTCGGTCCCTATCATGCGTTTGGGTTTTAATCGTTCCATCGCGTCATAAACGGATTCCACCTGAATTTTACAGGCTGCCCAGTCTCCGGCAAACATGGCCAGGCTGGTCTGTTCCCAGCCCTTGCTCGGAACGGTCCAGTCTTCCCCGGCTAAATGAAATAAAATGGCGGCTTCAGCCAGGTCTTCAGGGTAATGTTTGACTTCGCGGGCATTGACCGTGTACATGATATCCGCTCCGACTTTGTCCACCGGTACTGTCAGGCCGGGATAGTCTTCTTCATATTCTTCGGCCATCCATATGAAAGTTTCGGTAAAATCATCATCGGTCACATCCATTTGCGCATGATAGACCCGGTGCATGCCGGCACCGATTTTAAGCTCCCATGGAACAAATCCCTGCTGGTAGAGAAGTCCGCGCAGATAGCCCATCATAATCCCCACATCAATGCCATGCGGGCAATACAGGCCGCAGCGGTTGCAGCAGGTACATTTTGCCCAGGCGGTTTCCATTGCCATCATCATAAAGGCATTATCCACTTTGCCTTTACGCCGGATAATTTCACCAAGAGTAGATTGAATTTTATATGCAGGTACCTGTTTGGGGTCCTGGTCATTAATCCGGTAAAGAAAACAGCTGTCCGCGCACATACCGCAGTGGGCACAGATTTTAAGCCAGGTATGGATGCGGGATTTACAGGTTTTGCCGATGGTCTCCCATAACAGACGGGTGTCGACATCCAGAGATTTCATTTCCTGGTAATATTGTTTGCCGCCGGTATCGGATAGCAGTATTTTTAACGCTTCATCGGTTTGAATCGGAATTTTATTGCAAAGTGTTCCTTCGGACATTTTTTAGTTCTCCAAAAATGAAATCTTTGTCGTGCTTTTCCATTCTTTCAGATAGGCGTTTTGGGAAGGCAGCAGGGAGGGGATAATACTGGTTCGTATATCCCCGACCGATAACACACCCCAAACTCTTATTTGAAAGCCGGCATTTACCATGCCATGCCTTTGCCTTTCATCCCGCCACGCTTAATTCCGAAATCCATGCCTATTTGCGCGCGGGATAAAAAGAACAGCAAAATATGAGACAGCTTGGTGAACGGAATGGAGATCAGCAGTATTTCTCCAAAGATAATATGAACGATGAGAAAAAATGAATAATCGCCGATTTCATAGCGGCAGATAAGACCGGTAATAAAAGGCGCTGCTGAAAGAAACAGGATCAGATAATCGTATGGGGTCGAGAGGATCCGGACTTCCGGCAGAACCAGGCGGCGAATGGCCAGGAAGATCGCACTCATAATAACTCCCCAGCTCATCATATCCGCAACCGTCTGATTCATTGAAACAAACGAAAATCCCAGTTTTTCCTGGAACATCATGTTGTGTGCGTAAAGGAACAGGGGGATGCAGACAGCACCGATGTGAAAGACGAAAAAGAGGACGGTCATAAACGGTTGGGTTCGCCAGCTGCGGGTGCCGAAGGGAAGGATCCAGAAGAAGATTGACCGCAGAGCCCCTTTGATTCCCGCTTTTGGGTGAGCGGTATAAGCGACGCGATCCAGCTGCCAGTTCAACCCTTTGACGTAAAGCACGCCCCGGACAAACAGCCCAACCAGGCATATTCCAATTGACAGCCATAATCCGGGACCGGTCAGCAAATTATACATAGCATGCTCCTTAAAAGGGATGCGGAATTGATGGCTTCGCAAAAAGTCCAACTTCTGTGTTGCGCTACATCCTTCGTTTTTTCATGGTACGACAAGTACCAATCATCACTCAGGATTTGCGCGCCTTAAATTTGGGACTTTTTTCTTTGCCATCAGAACTTATTAATTTTAATATATTATGTATCGTTTTAAAAAGTCTTTTTTTTGTCGTCTCTGCCCGTCAAAAAACTCCAGAATAACGGAAGCGCCACTAAGGCGACGGCTATCAACAGATACGCAATCCCCTTGGTGTGCGTCATAAAATCCTGTAGTGTATGAATGTCATGTTCCATGTTACTTTCCTGTTTTTTAAAATTAATGATCGTCCGGATAATCCGGATGCTCGTGTAGGATTGGCATCCGAATGGCAATGAATTTAAAAATCACAATGCCGAGGGTCACAATAAAAACGGTTGTCATGATTTCCATCCAGCTGGGGAAATATCTTAGGTTTAAGGGCAGCTGCCAGTTGAAGGCCACCAGTGAAATGTTCAGCCGGTTTAAAACAATTCCGAGCACAACCCAGAAAGACGTCCATTGGATCAGCTTTATATTTTGTTCCCGGACACCAATGGCATAGACAACCGCCGGCAGCCCGACAAAACCGATCATTTCAAAAAGAAACCACAGCCCCCATCGAGTGCCAAGATATTTCCAGTCATTGTCGATGGCAATGCCCATTACCTGAATCATTAAATACCCGGCCATAAGAAATGCAGCGGCTTTGGCAAAACCCAGCGCTACATTATTGCTTTCAATATCGTGCTCTTCGTCAATTCTGTCATGAAGAAACCGGTCGACCACCATATGTTCAAAAATAACCATGGACATGCCGGCAAAAATACTGGAAATGAAAAAATAAACCGCTATATAGCCGGAGTGCCATAACGGATGAAGCTTTGATGGCGCAATTAAAAACAGGGCGCCTAAAGATGACTGGTGCAGTGTGGAAAGAATAATGCCGAAAATGACCAGCACCATTGATACTTTGCCGATAATATAACGAGCGCGTTTCCAGTCCAGCCATTCAAATGCCGCGGGAATGAATTCGAAGAATAATACGGAAAGATAAAGCATTACACATAACCCCACTTCGAACAGTACCGATGACGTCCCCTGGGAGAGAAAAATCGGATACGGAAGTCGCCAGGGTCTTCCCACGTCATAGCCAAGAGCCAGGACGACCAGCGCATATCCTAAAAATGCGGTGAGGATCGCCGGTCGGACGGCGCATTTGAATCTTTTCAGGCCGAAGATGTAACACGTGGCGCATGTCACGTAACCGCCGGCAGCCAGGGCCACTCCGCATAACAGGTCGAATCCGATCCAGATACCCCAGGGATTGTTATCGTCAAGGTTGGTTACCGCACCGATCCCTTGGGTAAATCTTAAAATCGTAATGATGCCGCCGATCAGTAAGATGATGCCGCAAATAATATTAAATGGGGTTAAGACCGTTTTTAAAGGTTGTGTAGGTTGTGACATTTATTCTTGCTCCTGCTCTCCGGTTTGTGGGGATTCGGAAAGGTTCGAAGACGATTCCGGCGAATCAGGCACGGCAGCCAAAGCTTTTTCTGCTACTTCGTCCAGTGCTTTTTTGACTTCCCGCTTTACTGCTGCTTCTTTTTCCTCGGCAGCTTTTGCTTTGAGTTTTTCAACGGTATCATTTAAACGGGCTTGTTCTGTTTTCAGAACTACGTCGACAGCACTTTGTTTGTCTTTTTCAGCCATCTGTTCTTTACGTTTTGAAATTGCATGGATGCCGGTAATAAAAACAACCCAGAGGCTGACAACAACCGGAACAGCGGCTAAAGCACCGCTGGTCATGGCCGGTGCCGGTGTAATGCCTAAATCTTCCCGCATATTCAGATCTGCAAACGGCACATTTGAAATATACAGCCAGTTGCAGCCGCCCATCTCATGTTCACCGTAGATATGATCCACATACCTGTCAGGGTGTGATTTAATGCGCTGCCTGGCAATTTGAATCAATTCTTTCCGATTGCCGAATGTCAAAGCTTCCTTGGGACAGATGGCAACACACGCGGGAAGCTGCCCTTTCAGGATTCTCGGCTGGCAAAGGGTACATTTGGTGACTTCCGGTGTGAATGCATTGTCATATTCATAGGCCGGGATATCAAACGGGCATGCGATCATGCAGTAACGGCATCCAACGCAGAGAGATGCATCATATACAACCGCACCGGTTTCCGATTTTTTAAGCGCCTTGACAAAACAGGCGGACGCACAGGCCGGTTCCTTGCAGTGATTGCACTGCTTTTTGACAAAAACCGGCAATTGACGATCTGCAATATCGAATTTGTTAACAATCGTATAGGTATTCGCATGTGTCCGCCGCTGTTGGGCGAGTA
>JAQYVU010000127.1 GCA_030145385.1 Desulfococcaceae bacterium | reverse complement strand
TGGGAGGTCCGGCCAGGAGACCGCTGGGCGTTGTCAGGCCCCAACGGATCAGGCAAATCCACGCTCCTGAGCCTGATCAACGGGGACCACCCGCAGGCTTATGCCAATGAAATGGTGCTGTTTGACTGCAAACGCGGCACGGGTGAAAGCATTTGGGACATTAAAAAAAGAATCGGATTCATGTCGCCGGAGCTGTTTCAATACTTTCCTTATCACTATACCTGCCTGCAGGCGGTCGAGTCGGGGTTTTATGATACCATTGGTCAGACTGCACGAAGCCGGAAGGAAAACAAAGAAATTGCCGAACAGTGGATGGATATCATAGGATTGTCATCAACCAAAGAGTCCCCGCTGTCTGAGGTGCCGGCCAGTCAGCAGCGGCTGTGTCTGCTGGCCCGGGCACTGGTTAAAAATCCGTATTTATTAATTCTGGACGAACCCTGCCTGGGATTTGACCGCCAGGGGCAGGTGAAATTCAGGAATTTGATTGATCAAATGGCTGAATTTAAGGACTTTAGCCTGATTTACGTGACGCACCATCAGGAAAGCCTGCCGAGGTGTATCACAAAAAAAATATTATTGAAAAAGAATTGATCAGCGGAAAATGTTTATGAACCATGCTGAATTCGTGCCAGACTATATTAACAAAGGAAATTAGCTGATGATCGGGAAAAAACAATTTAATTGTATGCGCTTTACCATTTCAACTATTATGATCGTCCTTTTATTACCGGTTTTTATTTTGCCGGCTGCCTCTGCATCCGCTGCAGATCCCTGTTTTTTTTGGCGCGTTGGGATGGGGCTTGCAATTTCAGAAGATACGGCGTTTCACGATAAGAATTCTGCCTCAACGGATCCGCCCGCATTATTCGGCGATGCCGTTGGGGAGGATGGCCGGTCCATCGGTGCCCGGGGGGATCTGGGAGAATCATTCATGATGGAAGGCGGCGTGAGGTGGCAGTCGGACTGGTTTCATTCGGAAGTAATCATCGGCTGGCGGCCGGGGCTTGAATTTTCAGGGGATGCCAACTTTTTGAATGTTCCCCTGAACCAGCAGCCCGTGGATGGGGATGTGACAAGCCTGACGGCCATGATTTCATGGATTGCGGATCTTGAGCGGATTTCCCCGGTATTCCAGTGGGGGCCGGTCAGCCCGTTTGTCGGCGTTTCCGCGGGAGTGGGATATAACCGCATTGACCGAATGACATACCGTTTCCCCACCATCGCAGACGATGCGGTGACCATAACACCGGACGGGGACTGGTCGGGATTCGTGTATGGGGTCACGGGCGGTCTGGAATATATGCTAAGTAAAAATACGTCCATTGAACTGGCCTACCGTTACTGCGATGCCGGTAAAATCGAAACAGATACCGGATCGGCACATATTGTTCGGCCCGGCAATACCCTGGACCTGACCATTGCGCCGACAGAGGCGGATCTTTCATTGCATGAGATTCTGCTGAGCGTGGTGTATTTTTTCTAACAGGCGGATGACGCGGAATCAAAATGCAGTTGGTTTAAAATTGATAATTTCAATTTGATTTGAGGGAATCCATGGAAAACACCACCCAAACCGGTAAATACCGGTTCTCTGTGGACCGGGGCGGTACCTTTACGGATGTGTATGCTGAAGTGCCCGGTGAAAAAGGGTTTGAAGTGGTCAAGCTGCTTTCCGAAGACCCGGAAAATTACCCGGATGCCCCACGAGAAGGTATCCGGCGGATTCTGGAAAAAACCACCGGCCGGTCATTTCCCGAACAGGGTTTTTCAGCAGAGATGATTGAATGGATTCGGATGGGAACCACGGTGGCCACCAATGCCTTGCTTGAAAGAAAAGGTGCGGATACCGTTCTGGTGATCACCCGGGGATTTTCAGATCTATTGGAAATCGGCAACCAGGACCGGCCGGAAATATTTGATCTTGAGATCAGGAAACCGGACCTGCTTTACAAAAAAGTCATTGAAGTGGACGAACGGGTCCGGCTGAAACGTGAAGATGATATTGCTGACGGCACTGTGACCGGCACCACCGGTGAAAAATTTATTATCCTGAAAAAACCGGATCAGGCCGAAATATATCGGCAGCTGAAACAGGCATTTGATATTGGGATTAAAAGTGCGGCCATTGTGTTTACCCATGCCTATGCATTTGCCGGCCATGAACGGATTGCCGGAAAAATCGCCCGTCAAATCGGGTTTACGCAAATTTCCATGTCCCACCAGGTCATGCCAATGGTCAAGATGGTGCCCAGAGGGGATACTACGCTGGTGGACGCCTACCTGACCCCGCATATCAAAAAATACCTGGAAAGTTTTAAGACCGGATTTGCCTGTGGCCTGAAAGACACCCATCTTCTTTTCATGCAGTCTGACGGCGGGCTGGTGCCGGCCGGGTCTTTTAAGGGAAGTAATGCCATTCTGTCCGGTCCGGCGGGCGGGGTGGTGGGTTATGCCATGACCACCTGGAAAGAGACGGAGAAAAAACCGGTCATCGGTTTTGATATGGGCGGGACATCTACGGATGTCTCACGGTTTTCGGGCGATTTTGAAAGGGTCCATGAAACCCGGACCGCCGGCGTCCGTATTCAGGCGCCCCAGATGCATATCAAAACCGTGGCAGCCGGCGGCGGGTCGCGACTTTTTTTCAGGAACAACATGTTTGAAGTCGGTCCGGAATCCGTCGGCGCTCATCCCGGACCGGTCTGCTACCGGAAAAACGGCTATCTTTCCATCACGGACGCCAACCTTTTTCTTGGGCGGCTTCAGCCCGATTATTTTCCCAAAATATTCGGCCCCACCGAGAATCAGCCTCTGGATTATAACAGCGTTAAAAAAGAATTTGGGCGCATCACGGAAACGATCAACCGCAATTATCAAAACCGGGGCATGAAGCCGCTGTCTGCCGAAGATGTTGCTTTAGGATTTATCCGGGTGGCCAATGAAGTCATGGTGCGGCCCATCAGGGAAATATCCGTCATGCGGGGGTATGATATCAAGACCCATGAGCTGGCATGCTTCGGCGGCGCCGGTGGGCAGCATGCATGCGCTATTGCAAGGGAACTGGGGATTTCAAGGATCCATATTCACCGTTTTTCAGGCATTCTGTCGGCCTATGGCATGGGGCTGGCGGACATTGTGGCCGAAAGGCAGGAACCGGCTGCGGTGATTTACGCGGACTTTCATATGAACGATCTGAACAGGCGGCTGGAAGCGCTGGCCCGGTCCGCGTCTGATGAACTGGAAAACCAGGGTTTTTCGAATACGGATATCCGGATGCAAAAGTACCTGAACCTGAGATACCAGGGCACGGATACGGCCATGATGATCCGTGAAACCAAGCAAATGGGGTTTGCGCAGGTTTTCAGGGACGCCCATGTCCGGGAATTCGGATTTGATTTAAAAGACCGTGACATTATTGTGGATGATATCCGGGTCCGGGCGGTTGCGCGATCCGGCAAAATTTGTAAAATTAGAATTGCAAAAACACATGGAAAACCGGTTCCTGAATCAGTTAAGCCCTGCTATTTTGACGGCAAATGGCATGACACCAGCATATATGCTATGGAAAATCTGGGGCCGGGCAATAAAATCAAAGGACCTGCCATTATCATGCAGGATACGTCCACCATTCTGATTGAACCGGAGTGTATAGCAAAAATTTCGGAATACGGGGATGTGGTGATTGATGTTCCGGCAAAACAAAGCAAAACAAACACCATCTGTGCGGATCCCATCCGTCTTTCCATTTTCAGCAATCTGTTTATGTCCATTGCCGAACAGATGGGGCGGACCCTTGAAAAAACCGCCATCTCCACCAATATCAAGGAACGGCTTGATTTTTCCTGCGCTGTTTTTGACGGCAAAGGAGGGCTGGTGGCCAACGCGCCCCATCTGCCGGTGCATCTGGGAGCTATGGGAGAAGCCGTTAAAACCCAGATCCGGATTCAGAAAGATAATTTACGGCCCGGTGATGTACTGGTAACCAATCATCCGGCGTCCGGCGGCAGCCATCTGCCGGATATCACCGTAATCACGCCGGTATGGAAAAACCGCCGGCCGGTTTTCTTTGTGGCCAGTCGCGGGCATCATGCGGATATCGGTGGGATTTCCCCCGGATCCATGCCGCCGTTTTCCCGCACCCTGGAACAAGAGGGCGCATGTATTAAAAGTTTCAAGCTGGTGGAAAACGGTGTTTTTAATGAAACGGAAATTTCCCGGCTTCTGCTTTTGCCGCAAGAGATCAAACAAAAATTGGGTGCGGGAAAAATCAGCGGCACCCGGCGTCTGTCGGACAATATTTCGGACCTGAAGGCGCAGGTGGCCGCCAATCAAAAGGGCATTGAGCTGCTGACTGAGATGGTTGATTACTATTCTTTAGATATTGTGCTGGCCTATATGGCCCACATTCAGGACAATGCCGAGTCTGCGGTCAGAAATATGCTCAAACGCATTTCAAAAGAGCGGAAGTTGAAGCCGGTGGATACTTTAATTGCCGAAGATTATCTGGATGACGGCAGTGCGATCCGGCTGCGTCTGACCATTGACGCCCAAAGCGGGACTGCTGTTTTTGATTTTACAGGCACCGGAAAAGAGCTGTGGGGCAATCTGAATGCGCCCAAAGCGGTAACTTATTCCGCTATTCTTTATACGTTAAGGTGCCTTGTCCAAAAAAATATTCCCTTAAATCAGGGGTGCATGAATCCCATCAAAGTCATCATAGAAGAGGGATCGTTGCTGGCGCCGTCCGAGAATGCCGCAGTGGTCGGCGGAAATGTCCTGACATCCCAGCGGATCACGGATGTGATATTAAAAGCCTTTAAAGCAGCAGCCGGTTCCCAGGGATGCATGAATAATCTGACCTTTGGCAATGAAAAATTCGGGTATTATGAGACAATCGGCGGCGGTGCCGGTGCCGGTCCCTCATGGAACGGACAGTCGGGTGTTCATACCCATATGACCAACACACGGATCACGGATTCGGAGATTCTGGAAAGACGATTTCCTGTTTTGCTCAAACAGTTTTGCCTTCGGAAAAAAAGCGGTGGGGAGGGGCACTTTAAGGGGGGTGACGGGCTGATCCGGGAGATTGAATTTCTCGAAAACCTTAATGTGGCCATTCTTTCGGAAAGACGGGTGTTTGCACCCTATGGCCTGGAGGGCGGAAACGCAGGGAAAAAAGGAAGGAACATATTTACATTTGCCACCGGCAGACAGGTCAGCCTGGGCGGGAAAAACGAAATTCCGGCGGAAAAAGGTGACAGCATTCTGATATTAACCCCAGGTGGCGGGGGGTATGGATCAGATTAAATTCTGCCAAAACCGTGCCTTCAGTTGTTTTTTTATTCCTGAATTACCGGAGTAACGGAATCCGATACCGGCGGCTTGGACGCTGCTTTGCCGGTGGTCGGGATGATCACAACCGTTGCGGTTTTTGAATTGACGAGGTATTTTCGGGCCAGATCATTGACATCCTGTTTGGTGATGGCTGCGTAATCCTCCTGAAACGACCGGCACCAGTCCAATTGTGCCGGATAGCGGCTGGCTCTTTTTAAAACACTGTCCAGCCAGTATCCGTTGGTTTTGACCCGTTCTTTAATTGATTCAATAATCGGTTTGACTGCCCGGTTTAACTCGTCATCGCTCAGTCCAAGCAATGCAATGTCATCGGCAATGCTTTTAAGTGCCTGAATGATTTTATTGGTGTCGTCAGGGCTTACCTGGACCACGGCATTTAACAGGCCATAGCCGTCATATGCCCGGCTTGGGGCATTATATGCATAGGAGGAGTAGCTGGCTCCCATTTCTTCCCGGATTTTGATCCGCATCCGGTCGCTGATGACTTCTGATAATACGGACAGCCGCCTGTTTTGGTGAATATTTTTGTAATCTCCGGTCAGGTAAGCCAGGGTCACTAATCCTTTGGGGATTACGGTTGGTACGGAAATGGTTAGTGATTCGCCGGCCGGGAATATTGGCTGTCGGTCATCATTGGCAACTGCCATTTCGGTTCTGGGCGGCAGGCTGCCCAGGTATGTGGCGGCCAGATCAATGACCGATTCAGGATCAAAATCCCCCACAATGGAAATCTCTAAAGGCGCATTTTCCAATTCAGGGGAGAGCCAGTTTCGGATATCCGTTAGTGAATTGCTTTTGAAAGTATCAAAGTCCGGAAGCCCGAACCGGGTGTCGCCGCCGGCTAAAAACCGGGAACCCTCAAAAACCATGCCGCCGTTAATGGCGTGCCTGAGGGAGTCGTAGTCCTGGGCATACTGGGCCAGGGCCAGGGAATACGCATCCGCTCTGAACCCCGGATCGTTTATATAGGCATGGTAAAGTTGAAACAGAAGGGGGATCTCATCGGTCACGGAATTGCCGGCAAGGGCAAAATGGTCTTCATCCACCTGAAAGGCAACATGGGTGTTTTTGCCGGTGAGTGCCCGTTTCAGTTCATCCCGGGAGAGCTGCCCCAGGCCGCTTAACTGCACCACTTTTCGAGTGAGGGCGGCCAGGCCGGGATTCTCTTTGGGTTCTCCTTTTTGTCCGTTTCCGAAAATCAGCGCGGCCTTGACCTCGTTGGCCTTAAAGTCCGTTGGCCTGACATATAAATGGACGCCGTTTTCAAATTCCACGTGGATGATCCCCAGGTCAGTGATGTCTTCTTGGGAGATGATTTTACCTTTTTGGACCGGTGTCGGAAGATAAGGGAATTCAACCAGTTTTTTTTCTTCAGGTTTTTCCACCGGGATTGCCATGCTTGCGGTGTATGTGTCAAGTATCCGGCTTAATTTTGGATTTGTCTGATTATTGAGGTCGGCGTTTCCGGTGATAATTATTAATCGATTGCCGGTATCCCAGTCACTTTTTAATGCAGAGTGAAGTTCTTCCGGAGTAACTGCCGCAATCAAAGGTGTTTTTAGTTCTTTTTTCTGGTTCGGGGTTTGAAAAACCTGGCCGGCATTCAGGCTGTGCAAGATTTGTCTTGCAAGATGCCGGCTTTCCCTTGTTGTTGTGGCTTTGACTGCTTTATCCAGCTGGGCGGTAAATGCTTTTTTCGCCAGTTGGATTTCAGAATCAGTAAATCCGTATGTCAGCGCCTTTCGCAGAGTCTGTTCAATGGATGTCAGCGTGTCCTGCCAGTTTTCAGGTGCGCAGTCCGCATTGATGTCCGCTCCTTTCAGGTAATTTAAGTAATTTCCCGAACTGATCATGGCATGGGTAAACGGCGTGTCCGGATCGTTTAACATTTCAGATAGCCGCTTATTGACAATATGGTTGGCCATTGCGGATCGGAGCTGAATTTTTTGCTGTTCAACCGTATCCTGCGGGGTTATATGTTCGGATATTGTTTCAATGGAAATACTGGTATTACCGGCTTCGGGTTCAAAATGGTAAAACGCTTTGGTGCCCGTGTGGTTGATACTGCCGGGACTTGGATATGACGATGCCGGAGCCTTTGGCGACAGGCTGGTGAATTTTTCAATAATCAGAGGTTCCGCGACCTCTGTGTCAAAATCACCCACCATGATAAGCATCATTCGTTCGGGCCGGTACCAGGTATCGTAAAAAGACTTGAGCAACTGCCGGTCAGCATTCTGAATGACTTCCTCGGTTCCGATGGGGAGGCGTTCTGAAAGCAGTGCATCCGGAAGCTCGAACTTGAATGTCGCCTCAAATGTTCGGTAGTCAACAGAATCCCGGGTCCTTTTTTCGGCCAGGATAATCGGCTGTTCCTTCTTTACTTCTTTTTCCCGAATCAGAGCGCCGGCTGCATAGTCTTTCATTACCAAAAGACCGTCTGACATGCTTTTGGGGTCTGCTTTGGGCAAATCAATATCGTACACGGTGCTGTAAAAACCGGTGTGCGCATTGGCATCCGGACCGAATTTCATGCCGATACTCTGGAAATATTTGACCAGTTCACCCGCTTTGAAGTTTTCGGATCCGTTGAAAAGCATATGTTCAAGAAAGTGGGCCACACCGCGCTCATTTTCCTTTTCGTGCATGGAGCCAGCCTGAATAAACAAGTGCATACTGACCCGGTTTTCCGGCCGGCTGTTTTTCATTAAAATATACCTGAATCCGTTGGGCAGTTCTTTGAAAATAACGTTCGGGTCCGGTTTCAGGTCACTGGAAGCATGGGCCCAGTAACGTGTGGGATTGAATATTGCGTCAGGCTGGGTAATATCTTTATTTTGTTGCTGAAATTTTGTTTTCGTATCTTGTGACGGTTTTTGGGATAATGTGCTGCAGCCGGTAAATATGATGATCAGAAATGCACAAAAAAATAATTTTTGATAACCGATTCGTTTCATAATGATTTCATCCTGCATGGGTGTTTTGGTGTATATATTGTGTTGCTGTTTTTTATAAAAAATTGTTTTATCAAATAGTTGAGTCATGATTGAATTTTAAACCATAAAACTGTAAAGTGTTTTTTTGCGGCTGAAAGTTTCGTTCCTAACCTGAGAACCGAATTTCACACCCTCGGGCAACTGTAAAGAATAAGATAAATTGAATTTATGAAATGTCAAAATTGAATTAGTATAAAGGGGGTGCAAAGTCAATGTGTGGTTTGAAGCAGGATTTTGCCTTGATGTTGTTTTGGCCCTATGATAATACCGGCACAATTGGTGCCGCTCGCATATGCGATTAGGTTTTGATTAGGTTTTTGTTTCTGATAACTATTTAAAAAGTTGAAATAATTGGCAGGATAATGTCGGCTGAGCTTCCTATCTTGATTTTTGGTTTTATCATTGGTTTTTATATGGCCTGGAATATCGGCGCAAATGATGTCGCCAATTCCATGGCATCGGCGGTCGGTGCAAAGGCCATAACAATGCGGCAGGCAATTTTTATTGCCGGTATCTTAAATATCGTTGGTGCGACGTTTATCGGCTCCCACGTCACCAATACGATCCGCAAGGGCATCATATCACCAGAGGTTCTCAGTGATCCGCATATGGCTCTGGTCGGTGCGCTGGCTGCGCTTTTGTCCGCTGCATTATGGGTTTCATTTGCAACCTGGAAGTCTTTGCCGGTGTCGACGACCCATTCCATTGTCGGGGCTATGGTCGGCTTCGGGCTGATTGCCGGTGGTTTTTCCGTGGTCAATTGGGGAAAGCTGGGTGCTGTTGTAATGAGCTGGATCATTTCCCCGGTGTTCAGCCTGATCATCGGGTTTTTTATGTTTAAAATAATCGTAAGGCTTATCCTGGTCCGTTCAAGGTCGTATGAAACGGCATTGAAACTCTCTCCTTTTTTTATCGGGCTTACGATTTTTATCTGTGCCATGTCTTTTTTGTTCAAAACCCCCCTGGGAAAATCCGTTGAGCTGTCAACCACGGCGGCATCGGCGATTTCACTGACTATAGCAGCCGTACTGGGATTTGCCTGTAAATACCTGATCAAAAGGCTGTTGAAATCAAAAAAAGATGGTGATGCAGAGGATGTTTTCAAACTGATACAGATTGGAACTGCCTGTTATGTGGCCCTGGCGCAGGGAGCCAATGATGTGGCCAATGCCATTGGCCCCCTGGCAGTTATTTATTTTATCGTTAAAACCGGGTCAGTGGGAGCCACGGTTCCGGTGCCCCTGTTCTTATTGCTTTTTGGTGGTGTGGGGATTGCGTTTGGTATCGCGATGGGCGGTTCCCGTGTCATCAAAACGGTCGGGGAGAGAATTACCACACTGAGCAATACCAGGGGGTTTGCCGTTGAATTTTCAGCCGCGACCACCGTTCTTGTTGCCTCCAAAATGGGTTTGCCGGTTTCAACCACCCATGCCGCCATCGGCGGTGTCATGGGGGTCGGGCTGGCCCGGGGAATTGAAGCGGTTAATTTTGGCATCATATTTAAAATTATGTTATATTGGGTGCTCACTGTTCCCGTGGCAGCGGCAACCTGCATGGTTCTGTTTAAAATTATAGAGTTTATTATGTAAAGGAGGCGCCATATGCGTATACCGTTTTCTTCTATGTTTATTGCTTCGCCATTTGATGCGTTACAGGAGCATGCGGAAAAAGTGAAGGAGTGTTCATGGGCGTTTCAGCAGGCCATGGAATGTTATGCGTCAAGCCGGTGTGATACATTTGAAGAACTCAGACATGATGTTTCACGTTTTGAGAACGAAGCGGATGCAATCAAACGGAGGATTCGGGGGCATTTGCCGAAGGGCGTGATGATGCCGGTGGAAAAATTTCAGTTATTCAGGTACTTGAGAGAACAGGACAGTGTGCTGGATTCGGTCAAGTCGGCAATCAACTGGCTTTCCTTTCGGCCGGATGCCGGAATTCCGGAATATGCTGAAAAGGATTTTTTCCTTTTAATCGATGCGGTGATCGAGCCCATAGAAGAATTGACCATCATGGTTTCCGAGGCTCGGATCTATTTTAAGAATTTTTCTGAAAAACAACGGTGTAAAGTAAAAGAAATAATTACCAACCTGAGACAGATGGAGCATGAAGCGGATAAGCGTGAATATGCGCTGATTAAAAAGATTTTCAAATATGAACAAGACCCTATAACCCTGCAGCACCTTGTTAAGCTTACGGAGATAATAGGGAATATTGCGGATCATGCAGAAAATACCGCGGATATGATGAGGGCAATGCTGGCTAAGTAAAGCAAAGGGCCTTTGAAGCTTTACAGCTTAAAGGCCCATTTGATATAAACAAAAAAAAATGTCCAGGATAGAATGCAGATAATATAGGATATCCAGTTAACGCCCTTTCTTGCCTTGCCGTGTTTGTCCACACTGCCGACTTTCGAATGGCATGAAAAGCATTCTTTGACATCTAAAGGCAGGCTGACAAAACATTCCGGACAGCGTTTAACGGTAATTTCGTTGGATGTGTCAACCTGCTTTTTTTTCTTTTCTTTTTTTTTCTCGCCCATTTGATCTTTTTGGATTGTCCGTTTTATTAAAAAAATATTTTTATTAAAAAAACATTAAATTTTTTGTTTATTTACAACGGGCGCGCGCTTTGCGAATACTATCAATAACTATTCAATATCATTAATTAGTGCGTTTGTAAAATGTTTTAGTGCGTATGGTTTCGTAAAACTTTATTTTTTATCTGTTGTGGCGGATTAAAGAAAATAAATGTTTTGATTTTAGTCGTTTATAAATTCTTTGGAAATCGTTATTTCGCTGTTGTTACGTAAGTTGGCGACCCAGGAACTGTAAAGTGCGGATTGTTTCTGTGATAATATCTGGTCACGGATGTAGCTTTTCGCTAAGCTCAGGCCCTGTTTCAATGGGAGCCTTCTTTCTCGTAACTCGATAACATACAGCCCTGTTTCTGCCTGGACGACCGCTTCAGGCAACTTACTGCTTTCAGTCAGTTTAAATGCGGCTGCCATCAACATTTTGTCGTTACCAATGCCTGTCACAGATGCCTTTCGGTTCACCGGGCCGGTTGTTTTTATTTTAATCGAGGTGTCTTCTTCTGCAGCTGTAGCAATCGAGCCGGCGGTTTTTGCTTTTTCAAGGAATTTCTCGGCCGTATTTTCGGCAGCTATTTTCTGCTGAGCCCGTTTTGTATCTTGGATTACATCTTCTTTTACTTCGTCAAGCGCGGGTATCTTTTCAGGTTCTTTGTTGGTGACCTGAATCAGGTAATATGATTCTCCGATTTCAGTGATATCACTGAGCTCCATCATTGGCAGTTTAAATGCGGTATCCGCAAATGCGGATGCATTTCCGATACCTTTCGGGCCTTTTTTCATTGTGAAAAAGTCAGTGGTGACCAATTCAAGGCCGCTGTCTTTGGAATTTTTTACAAATTCTTCTCCGTCAAAGGTTATGTCATAGAGCGATACCGCGGCGTCATAGGCGATGTTTTTGGCTTTTCGATCCGCCAGTCTTTCTGTTATCTGACCGGTGGCATCTTCTATGGACATGGTTGACGCCTGGTTATGTGCTTCTTTTTTAATAATATGCCATCCGAATCGGGTTCTTACCGGTATGCTGATATCGCCGACGGCCATTGAAAATGCCGCATCTGAAAACGGTTTGACCATCTCATCGCTTTTAAACGCGCCCAGCTGGCCGCCGTTATCCTTGGATGGGCCTTCAGAATAGGTTTTTGCCAGTTCGGCGAAATCTTCTCCTGATTTTGCTTTTTTCATAACGTCTTCTGCTTTTAACCGGGCATCTTCGATGGTTTTGTCGTCAGCATCTTCTGTTACTTTGAAAAGGATGTGGCGCGCGGAAACGGTTTCCGGTAATTTAAATTCATCCTCGTGATCCGAGTAATATTGCTGGATTTCTTCATCCGTGATGACTGCATCCGCTTTGTAGGCTTCCGGATCAAATCTGACATACCGGGCCTGAATCTGAGGCTGGGTTTTATAAGTTTCTTTATTATCGTTATAATAATCCTCAAGCATTTGGTCGGTTATTTCAATGTCTTTAAATGTCTCGGGCTTAAAAGCCACATAGGCGATGTCGACGGAAGTGTTTTCCCAGTTATACCATTCACGAATTTCAAGTTCAGATACTTTTGCATTTTTGTTTATCATTGAACGCAGCCGGTCCATCAATATGGCTTCTTTTTGAATGGTTTCGAATGATTCCGGCGTTAAACGGTTCTGGCCAAGGAGGATTTTATAGCGCTGTTTGTCAAATGCGCCATTTTTCTGAAATGCCGGAATTCGGGTGATTGATTCTGCGAGTTCTGCATCCGGTACTCTCAAACCGTTTTTTTCGGCTGCCTGGCGAAGCAGCGTTGTGTCAATCAGTCCGTCTATAGCCTGCTGTTTGATATTGAACATTTTGATCATATCATCATTTAAACGGTTTCCGAACTGGGAACGAAGGTTTTCAAGAATATTGTAATAAGCTTGTTGGTATTGGTTTACGGTAATCGAATCACCATTGACGGTTGCCACTTTTGATGCCCGCCTGGCATTAAAAGATCCAGCGCCCATAAAGATAAAAGCCACTACAATGATTCCCAGAAGGACTTTGATGATCCAGGAACCGGCATTCTCTCGCATTGCATTTAGCATTGAATTCCCCTTTGAAATCTGAGATATGGTTTTTAATCAGAAAGAAGTTAATTATTCTGAATTGTTAGAATTTTATTGAAGATAAATCGCACAATAAGTGGTATGTATTTATTATTAAGTGCTTAACTTGTCAATAAAATATCATTGATTTGAAGCCATTTATCTGCGTCTGATCAGCTCCAAATGAAAAAATTGAGTGCCATACGCGAATTTTGGTAAAATATTTATTGACAGAAAAATTTCATTTTATTAGTTTGTTTTCGACCACACGGGGCTGTAGCTCAGCTGGGAGAGCGCATGACTGGCAGTCATGAGGCCAGGGGTTCGAGCCCCCTCAGCTCCACCATTCAACAGATTTAAAGCAAGGGTTTACGAACGTATCCCTTGCTTTTTTTTTGAGACCGACGCCTTCGCCAAAAAAATAGCCGGAGCAAGGCATATCATACTTCGTTTCTTCATGATGCGATAAGTATTTATCATCAAGCAACATTTGCACGTATTCAAAGTCCGTATCGTATTTAAAATCCCGGTTTTTAATACCCGTATGGATGATCTTCGATCTGATCTTTGAATATATCGGGTATTCACTCTTGAGATTAATTAATCCATATAGTATTATTTTTATTTAAAATGCGGTACAGGTCGGAATAAGCGACAGTCGGGGGGCTGCCAAACAGCAAACGCCGGTATTGATCTTTATTGCAGGTGCTTAAAATAATATATGTGCTGATGTCTATTTTTGTAATGATTTAATATCTATTCAGCGGAGGAAAATTGTGAGGCAAGTCAGATATTTTTATATATTTTTGTTTATTTCTGGCCTTTTGATCAATGGGTGCATGTTTCCAACCGTAAAGTTATTTACGGATGCATCTGATCCTTTAAAAGAGTTTGTCCTTGAAGGGGATGAAACAGAAAAAATACTGATGGTACCGGTGTATGGGATCATATCCGATATACCCAAAAAAGGAGTGATTGTTACTGAACCCAGCATG
>JAQYVU010000126.1 GCA_030145385.1 Desulfococcaceae bacterium | reverse complement strand
GTAAAGTTATTTACGGATGCATCTGATCCTTTAAAAGAGTTTGTCCTTGAAGGGGATGAAACAGAAAAAATACTGATGGTACCGGTGTATGGGATCATATCCGATATACCCAAAAAAGGAGTGATTGTTACTGAACCCAGCATGGTCCAGGATATTGTCTCACAGCTGAGGCTGGCTGAAAACGACCCGGACATTAAAGCGGTTCTTTTTAAAATTGATTCTCCGGGCGGATCCGTGACAGCCAGTGATATCTTGTACCATGAAATTCGGTCGTTCAAAGAGCGGACCGGTGTTAAAGTGACAGCCGTAATCATGAATGTTGCCGCTTCCGGGGGATATTACATGGCGCTTCCGACTGATTTTATCATGGCGCATCCCACTTCGGTGACCGGTTCCGTGGGAGTAATTTTTCTGCAGCCCAAATTATATGAATTGATGGATAAAATAGGCGTGAGTGTTTCGGCGAATACATCCGGTGAAAACAAGGATATGGGGTCTCCGTTTCGCAAGGCGACGGATGCGGAAGAAAAAATTTTTCAAAGCCTGACAGATTCACTTGGAAAGCGGTTTATGGATCTGGTAGTCGAGCACCGGAATATCGGTCCTGAAGCGGTGGAAGATGTTTCCACGGCCCGCATATATCTTGCTGACGAAGCGTTAACTCTCGGATTAATCGATGAAGTCGGTTATATTAGTGATGCGATTTCCCGTACCAGGGAACTTGCCGAGCTGGATAAAAACAGCCGGGTCGTTGTATATCGTCGTGTTGAATATCCGGATGATAATCTCTATAACACCCAGTCAAGGTATGGTAATATGAAATCTTCGCTGATTGATTTGGGATTGCCCGATACAAGTATATTAAATCGTGCAGGATTTTATTATCTCTGGCCGTCCGGAGTTGACGGAAATTAAACAGGTGCGAGATAGAGCCCCGGCTGCTCAATTTGCCGGTGTTATGATGATAAATCTACTGCTTTTACACTAAGTTGGGAAACGGTTGGGATTTATAGCTTCAGTGTTTGCTGACGCAGTCCTTGTTGGGATGATTGCAGCCGTCTTTGAGTGTTTGGGGAGTGTTTGGGGAGTGTTTGGGTTTTCTGATGAATCAGAAAATAGAAGATAAAGTATCTGTAATCAAAGAATCCTTGCAAGCAGCCGGGCTTAAGGTTACTGAGGGGAACAGGGGTATTCGGATAAGATTGGATAACGGATATTATCTTGATATCTTTACGTTAACAAACAGCCCGGATCATATTCGCGCAAGGTTGAAAATCAAAGAATCGGACCCGCTCAGGAGACAGGCCTATGTCGAATCGACACAGAATTCTCTGACTGCCTCATTAGGCGGGGTTGCCAGCGTTGAAGCGTTCAAACTGTCAAGGCAATCCGGCGGAGAGTATGTTTATAATTCTGTTCTGGTGTTGGGCGAAATTTATTTTGATGATGTGCCGATTGAAATCAATGAAGATGCCATAGAGATCGTGGATGAAGTTGAACTGGTGGATGACGTTGATCTGTTTGGCGATTCGGCAATTGGTAATCCGGATGCGTTTGAACTCAATTTTGATTTAGCAGATGACTGTCGGCTGAAAGTCGTTAAGTCGCTGGCGGAAGAGGCGATTGAAAAGCTGGAAACAGTTGATGCAAAAATGCTGCGCCAGAGCCTGGACAGGATGAGTTTGAAAAGATCAAGTGTTGTCCGGTTGGCAGTTACCAGGATTTTTCGCAGTGCCGCTGAGGTGGCAGAATTGGAAATTGCGATTCAAAATGAAGCGAATAAAATAGTGTCGCCCAAAGACCGGGCAGAACTTCAGGAAGTTAAATCATTAAGCGTCAATGGATTTCTTGATCCCATTATTGACCTGCTGTGGCAGGAAGTATTTCATGATGCGTGCTAGAATAATTTCTGACGGACTTGGACACTTGGTATCGGTTTTCGATTCTTTTTCAATTTTTAAAATCAGCTGCTGTCATGATCAAATGTAAGTGATAGGTTGTTAAATTGAACCAGACATTAGAAGACAAAGTCGCTATTATCAGGGAAAACATTCAGGCGGGCAGGGCGGACCTTCTGGAAGTGGCAGGATCCTTCCGGGCGGACTTTGAATCCGGTCATACTGTGTATATCTATGTCGAAACCTATGATAATTCAATTACTGCCCGTTTTGAAACACGTGAGAAGGAGACTGATAAGCGGCAACATGATATAGATACGCTGCGGGATGTTCTTGTTAAAGAGATCGGTTTTGCTGATATCAGTGAATTTGTCGAAGTGCAATCTTCTAATAATCGGTATGTTTATACGGCCCGTGTGGATATTGATGAGTCTGTCTTTTTTCATGAAACCATTGTCATGGAAGGCAATAAAACAGATAGTGCTGAAATTTTTTCAGTTCAGGAAGCGAAACAAGAGAGTGTCCCCGATCTGTTTGAAGTAAAGGCGGAAAAATCTGTTGATCTGTCCCCGATTGAAGCAGCTCTTGAGCGGTTGGAAACCATAGATGCGAAAATGCTGCGCCAGAGCTTGGATATGATGAACCTGAAACGATCGAGCAATGTGCGCATGGCATTGACCCGTATTTTCCGGAGTGCCGAAGATGCCGAGGAATTGACGCTTTCAATTCAAAATGAAGCGAAAAAGCTGATTTCTCGAAATGACCATGAAGATCTCCGTATGATTAAAACGATAAATGCGGACGGATTTCTTGAGCCGGTGATCGAATTGTTAAGTGAATCGGTCTTTGGTAGAGATTTAAACACCTGATTAAGGTTTGCGGACCGCCCTGACAGCACCGCATTCCAGAGCGTTTTTTCTGACAATCTCCCACTGGGTTGAATTTTCTGATGAAAATGTCGCCACCTGGATCTGCCAGCCGTCGGAATATCCGGTATAACTCTCAGATGTCCAGTAAGTCTTGTTGCCACTTACAGGAAACGCGGGCGATGTCTTAAATATGACGGATAGTTCTTCGGGGGTCGGCAGGCGCCAGTCAGTAAAGCCGCCTGTGGTCAGGGATTTTACATATTTTTTCCCCTGTTGATAAGTAAGGCAGGTGTCGGAATTTGTGATATCTGAGTCCAGCATGCTCCACATGAGTCCGGTTTTGGTATCCATGATAATACCCTGGGTTTTTTCAATAAATCGGCCTTTGGTCGCGGCAAATTGTAATCGCATGGCATTTGTCGCCCGGTTTATATTTTGAATGGATATTGAATTATTCAGCCGTTCGATATTATTCCTGATTTTTGTTGTAATCGATGATTTCGGGTAGGCTTCCAGGTAATCCTTGAAAATTTGAACGGCGGCATTATAGTTGGTGCCCTGTTTATCTGCTTTTTCGACCAGAGAGATATAAATTTTTTCATTCCGGATATTTTCCTGGTATTCCGGAACCAGCTGTTTTAACTGATCGGAATTGCTGTTGTCATAGATGTCAATATAGTTTTGGCATAACCGGACACACTCTTCCCATTTTTCATGTTGTTCATAAAAGGCCAGCATTTTTTTTACAAAAATGAAGTATTCTCCGCTCATTTCAGCGATTAACGCTTGAACCTGTTCCTTGTTTTTTCCGTTCGGCCGGGTTTCGAGATATTTGTGAAAAATCTTGATTTTCTCGTCCGGTTCCCCTTTGAGCGAGACATTGATAAGTTCTTCAAAATCTCTTGTTTCGATCAAAGCCAAAACATCTTTAATTCGACTATTGACTGTTTTTTTGTTTTCCTTGTGCAATCCCTGCGTAAGATGCCGCTTGTAAAGAGCCAGGGCGTCATCTAAGTTTTCCGTTTCAATTAACCGGTCGGCCTGTTTTAAAACCTGATCGAATTTTTTTGAGTTGATTTGAAGTTCGGCCTGACTGATCCGGCTTTTTGCATCAACGCTATATTCGCCTTTATTGTGCGTGGTTACGTATTTTTTTAGTAATCGAATTTTTTGATCCGGGTCGGTTTGAGCGTCAACTTTTTTGACCAGTAGCTGGTATTCGGATTTGAGGACGTTTTTGTGATGGATGTTTGAAAAAACGTGAAAACCTGCAATTATGACCATTGTCGTCAGGACGGCTGCGGCAGCGGCAATAATATAAAGACGTTTTTTTTCAGGCTTTTGTTCTATGCGGTATTGTTTTTCCCGGCAGTGGGACTTGATATAGCTGGCAGCTTCTTCCTTGTCCATGCCGTATTCTATGGCTTTTTTTATCAGTGCGTCAAAATATTCATGCCGTATTTTTTTGTTTATTGCCGCAATATTAATATCCGAATCCAGGGCCGCAAGTTTGGCTCTGGCCAGGCTGACGTCGTATGCGATTCGGGTATCATTGTTTTTAAATATTGTCAGGCAGTGACCGGCCAGGGTGACGCCCGCTGTTAGAACCGCATCTTTTCTGCCGATGGTTGCCAGGTCTTTCTTTTTTTTGCCGGCATTTTCCTGAAGCACCTTAAGATCCGAATTCTCGGACAGCCTTAGAAAGTCGTACAGGGAGGTTTTGCCCACGACTTTCAGATTGTCGTTGATCGCTTTTTCAATGGATTTGTCAAGGGGTCTGATTTTGAGATGATCACTTTCCTTATCGTCTTTTACAATGGGGCAGCGGATGCGTTTTCGGATTTCTTCAACGTCCATTGCATTTTTCTTTGCAATTTTGCCCATTTCATCTTCAGTAATATATCCTTTCCCCATCCGGAGGCTGATGAGCTGGTCAATGCGTGAGTACTTTGCATCTTTTTTTGCTGTAATCCGGTCGTTAATTTCATTTTGAGAAAGACCGTGAATTTTGGCAAGACGGATAATATCTTCTTTGGAGATGTAGCCTTTGCCCATGAGTATATCGATGTGGCCATCAATCTCTGAAATCTTGTTTTCTTTGCCGACTTCAATAAATTCGGCAGCCGCCTGTGCCTCTTTGTTTCTGAGGGTGTCATCCAGCATGACTTGCTGGATATCCGGAATCATGTTGATAAATTTTTGTACCTGAAGACCCTTGGTCGGATGGTTGCGAAGGCGGCTCCACTCAACTTTTTTGTTCTGGATGGCTTGTTCGATGACGCCACGATCGTTTTCCGGCGGGTCCACGGAAAGTTCAAGAATAATATAATAATTTTCACGCTGCATAGGTTTTGCTCAGGTTTTATTTATAATTTCAGCTTTAATGAGTTTTAGCATTGCATGGGGATCATTTAATCTTAAAAAGACTGCCGGATTGATTTTGAAGATACAGTGTAAAATGATCAATGGACAACAAGATTCTGGGATCTGGCTATAGCTTTTTCCAGATCTTCTCCCTGGATCACGGATGCGGTATCCACCATTACTTCTACCTGTCGTGATTCAGTAGTTTCCATTGCCGTTAAATGGAGCCGGCCTTCTTCATTTAAAGTAAATGTGATTTCGATCGGCAGATCAGCCGGCAGGTTTGGCGGGAGGTTTAATACAGCGGTTTTTATTTCGACTGCATGGTCCAGCGGCACTTCCACGCGGCTGGTTTCGCTTTCCATAATACGGATTAAAACGGTTTTCTGGTCCATGACCGCCGTGTAGAAATCCTTTTTCAGGGTAATGGGAACCGTGGTGTTTCTCAAAACAATATTGAATACAATCTCATCATCCTGCGGTGTGTGTGCGACGACACCAAAGCTTTTGCTGGTCACGTTTTTGACTTTGAGCATTGATCGTTCAATACTCGGCAGGGTGTAACCGGTTTGATCTGCCACCTCCTGGGCTGCTTTTTTAAAATCCTGAGCCGAAAGTTCGTTGCTTTCGATCATTACCGAAATATCGTCAATCCGTTCAATGGGCTTGTTTGTTTTTTGGGACACCCGCTCAATCAGGCCGTCGTTAAGACCTAATTTCCAGCCATATATCGCAGCGCCTTTTGCGACCGCCTCGTCCGGATCAAACACTTTCGGGGTAATGGAAAAATTTTCTTCAATTTGGGTTTTGATCTGGGGCATACGGGTGGCGCCGCCGACCAGTATAATTTCGTCAAAACTCTGATAACCTTTGTTTTTGGCTTCTTCGAGCATTTCTTTGGTAAATTCAATGGTTCTTTCAAGCAGGTCTTCGGTGATTTCTTCAAATTTTTCACGGCCGATAACCATCTTGACGCGTTCACCCCCGTGCGTTACGGAAATCGGGGTCTTGGGGCGCTGGCTTAAAATTTTTTTCGCCTTTTCCGCTGAAAGCTGGAGATCCTGCCACGTGTCCGGATCATCTAAGATGTCTTCGTCCGTCCCGGTTTCATTCTGGAATAGTTCGACCATGTGTGCAACAAGCCGGTCATCCCAGTCTTTGCCGCCCAGATTGTGGTCGCCGCCGGTGCAGATGACTTCAACAGAATTTTTGCGGATGTCAATCATTGTTATATCGAATGTGCCGCCGCCAAGGTCATAAACCAGGACGATCCGCTCATCATTGGAATCCAGCGAGCCATAGGCAATGGCTGCTGCGGTGGGTTCATTGATAATGTGTCTGACGTTAAATCCGGCGATTTCTCCGGCTTTACGGGTCGCTTCGCGTTCATTGATACCAAAATAAGCGGGACAGGTGATTACCACGTCGGTGACAGTTTCGCCAAGATACTGCTCGGCGTCCTGAGCGAGTTTTTTTAACACATATGCGGATATTTCTTCGGCCCGGTACTCTTCCGAATTATGCAGAAAAATAAAATTGGGTTCCCCCATGGAGCGTTTTACAAAGCTGACCACTTCATTGGGGTAGAGCTTGGAACTCTCTTTGGCCACATCGCCGATCACAATGCTGTCATCGTCAAAAAAGACAACAGAAGGCGTTACGCGTTCATTCTCGGCATTTGGAATGATGACTGCCTTGCCGTATTCATCGACATAGGCGATTGAAGAATAAGTTGTGCCAAGGTCAATTCCAAAAATTCGCTTTGTTTGCTCCGTCATTAGTCGCTGTTATCCTCCGCAGTTGATTGCGTCTGGTATATATAAGCCGATACCATTTCAGGACGGATTACTTTTCCGTCCCACTCATAACCGGGCCGCAGTCGCTCCGCAACTGTTTTGTCTTTTGCCGGATCATCTGTTTCAATTTTGTTGAGTATGCGCTGGCGGGCAGGGTCTACCATATCTCCATTGCAGGTAAACGGCACAACGCCTTCCCATGAAAAAAGATCTTCAAGATCAGATGCAATATTTTCTATGTATTTAAATAGTCTTTCTGTTGTCTCATCCGAAGCCGGCTGATTTTTGTAGTGTGATGTAAATTTTCGCATATCATCAACGATTTTAATGATATCCGTGATGATGCGGTGCAGGTATTTTTTGACCAGGCCTTCCCGATGCTCTTGAAGGGATTGATGCAGGTCATCAATTATCTTATTTTTGTGTTCATCATATTTTAGTTTGCTTTCAAACGCCTCGGCAAGGTCTTTAAGCTGATCTTTGATTTCGTTAAAAAGGGAGGGGCCGGACGACTCCCCGTCAGGAATATCTTTTCCAACACTCTCTTTGGCGTCTGTCGGTTCGATTTCCGATTCGATAGCCGGTGATTCACTCTTCTGCAGGGGGCTCAAGGTGTCTTCAATAGGTATGCCTATCTCAAAAGTATCATCAAAGCTTTCCTGATAGTCCTGATCTTCTTCAGTGCTTTTGTTTTCTTCATCCATGATCGACCTATTAATTTAAATCATGTGAAAATTAATTTTGTCTGTATTTGGCAAATTCTTAATTATTCCTATATATTAAATGGAAAAAGTATCTTTTTGTCAAGTAAAATCTTGAAATATAGACAATATTTGTCGTTTTAAATGCAATAATTGAGTAGTTTTTGCAGCAACCTGTTAAATGGCATCAATGGATAGGTACCCATTAACGCTTCTTTTTAACCAATGGACCCGGATGTTTATTCTTCCTTAGTCTGGCATGAAACTTTAAAAAGTTTAATATTCGGATTCAGTTTTTCAACCCATTTTTCTATTAGATTTATATTAAAGTCCGAAAGGGCAGATAGTCCACTTTGCTTAAATAATAAAAGTATTGCTGAATCCATTCACTTTCCAGGTCGCTGAGTTCACCGATTTTTAAAGTGATGGAGACAATTTTTCTGCATGCTTGAGTGCGATTTCGAGGATTCGTTCAGTAATCGGCAATTTATGCATGGGTTGTCCCCTTTGAGAGTGATCTTTCAATCATGTGCCTGCAGGTTAATCAATTAATGTCTGTAAATTTGACCTGTCAATATACCTCTTTTATCGCCAAATGGCAAACTTATCTTTTAAAATCAAGTGTACCAATGCCTGGAAGATCGTTCAAATTTTTTTGTAACCTTTTTTCCGGGCTTTACGACTGTTAAACAAAGATACCGGTGACGGCTTCTGTTTTTTTTAAAAAGAACGGGTCCTCTGGCCAGTCAGATGCAGATCAGGACCGGGGATGCTGGTATTTCTTGTTACGATTTTCTAAAAATCGGTTCAGGAACTTTATTCATTATGGTCATGAAAAGAAAATTATTAAATTTGAAAAAGGAGAAATTTATGAAAATTTTAAAAGGGAGCTGGCCCTTTTTGATTGTTGTGCTGGTAATGGTTTTGGCGGGAAAGGGGTATGGCGAAACGTTTGCTTATGTGCCAAGCAACGGCTCAAATTCGGTGACGATTATTTCTTTAAATAATCAGTCAACAACTGCCACCGTTGCGACCGGAAAATCACCTTACGGGTCTGCCATTTTTCCGTATGGCAATTACGGATATATCACCAATTCCGGAGATAATTCCGTAACGGTAATTGATTTTTCAAAAATTAATGATCCGGAAGATGTTGTTCTCGCCACTATTTCGGTTGGCAAGGAACCTCGCGGGGTGGCTGTCGATCCTTTTGGATATTATGTGTATGTGGCGAACTATGAAAGTGATACACTTTCAATAATCAGCACGACCAGCAGCACGGTAACAAGTACTGTCAGCGTGGGAAACGGCCCCTGGGGGATTGTCGCGGACCCGGATGGCGAAATGGTTTATGTGAGCAACTACCTGGATAACAGCGTATCGGTCGTGTCGGCAACAGAAGCGTTCACGATTCCGGATGTGGGCAAAGGGCCTGTCGGGTTGGCGATGTCTTCGGACGGCAAATATCTTTATGTGGTCAATCATGACGGTGATACGGTTACCGTGATTACAACCAGTGAGTACGAGATTAAAAAAGCGAGTGATTATAAAATCAGCGGCACGGTTGCGGTGGGTGCTGCGCCATTCGGCCTTGCTGTCTCTCCGGATGGTGAGTATTTGTTTGTCTCAAATACTGAAGACAATACGGTTTCCGTGATCAACGCGGAGAGCCTGTCTGTTGAATCAACACTTTCTGTAGGGGATACCCCCATGGGTATCGCAGTCCCCAAACACGGAGACGCTGTCTATGTATCATGTTTTGGCGATGGAAGTCTGAACCAGATTCGAATTGACAATTTATCCGTGACTGAGTTTCAGTTTGGGGGAGAGCTTGACAGCCCTGTGGCACTGGGTGCATTTATCGGCGGTATGGCCCCGGACGCGCCATCGAACCTCGATGTTGAAGATTATTCGGATGATTGGGTCGAACTTGAATGGGAGGATAATTCCTGGGATGAACTGGGCTTTATCATCGAGCGGAAACTATATGACGATGACGACGATGATGATGACGCCGAAGAAGAAGAGTATGTTGTTGTAGCGACTGTCGGTGCCAATATCACTGAATTTAAAGATACCGGTGTTGATAACAATACAGAGTATGTTTATCGGGCTAAGGCATACAATGAAGCAGCTGATTCATTGTATTCTTATGAAACTTACCTTACCACCAAGACGGAAGAATCTACCACTTGTTTTATAAATTCTGTTGTTAACTTTTTTTAATCGGTCATAAAAAATTCCCCCTCTATGACTGATTTCCCCTGCCCGATTCTACATCGGAATCGGGCAGGGGCTTTCTTGATCTTGCACTTCTTATCATGTTGAAAAAAATCCTGGTTGACATAGAGTTTTTCGCCGGTATAATTAATTGAACGATCAGTTAATTAATTTTATTTAATTGGATTTTAATTATTTAAATTGATAGGAATAAATTATGATTTCAAAAAAAGAAATTATACAGAAATCAGAAGAATTCGGGTTTGAGGACGTGGGGTTCACCACCGCAGAGCCATTTGAAACCCATAGAGAATTTTTAGCAGGTAGACAGGACGAATACGGCTGGGCCGAGGCTGTTGGGCTTGACTTAATGAAAGGAACGGACCCGAAAGCAATTATGGAAGATGCGCAAACGGTCGTTGTCCTCATGGAAGTATATTTTCGTCAGGCGTATCCCCGGCACATGGAAGGGCATTTCGGGCGCTGTTATTTAGACGATGACCGGGTGACAAAAGATGGTTTGAGCCAGCGGATCAAGGCATTCAGAAGTTATTTGCGCGATAACGGTATAGACTCCAAAGTTCCGTTTAATCTGCCCCACCGGGTGGCGGCAGCTCGTGCGGGAATGGGCACTTTTGGAAAAAACTGCCTGTTTTATTCCAATAAGGTGGCCCGGCAGGGTTCCTGGGTATTGCCCATTGCCGTGGTGATCAATCATAAATTGGATCCCGGGGAGCCCACCCTTGAAATGGGGTGCCCGGACTGGTGCCGGAATGCATGCATTGCCGCTTGCCCGACCCGGGCTTTGAAAGGAAACGGTACCATTGATCCCAGAAAGTGTATCTCATATTTGACTTATTTTGGCTCCGATCTGACCCCGAAAGAACTCAGAGAACCCATGGGAATATATATTTACGGATGTGACCGGTGCCAGAATGTCTGCCCCAGAAATGCCGCCTGGCTGGCCAGCGATCTTAGCGTAAACGAAAAAGTTGCGGATAAGGCATCGGCTTTTGAACTATCTGCGTTGCTGCATATGGATAAGCCGTATTTTGAAGCAAAAATCTGGCCCCATATGTTTTATATGTCTTCGGATGACCTGTGGCGATGGAGGATGAACGTGGCCCGGGCCATGGGCAATACCCGGGATCCGATGTATACGGATGACCTGATTCTCGGGTTTGAGGAAAATGAGGATGACCGGGTCCGTGCCATGTGCGCCTGGGCATTGGGCAGAATCGGGCGCAAAAAAGATAAAACAGCGCTGGAAGCTTTTTTGGCAAAAAGCACCGGCACTATCCGGGAAGAAGTAAAAGATGCTCTGGACCAGAACATTTAAACTCGCCGGGATTTCCAATTTCACCGCATCTTCGGCGTAAAATGCCGTCTCGCATAGCTGACTATAGCGAAACAGCATTTTTCTTGAATATACGGCAAACTTGAAAACCTCTCGATTTAGGTATTAATCAGTTTAAAAGTGTTTTAGGAGCAAATTAATTAAAATCATATTCAATAAATATAAAGTAAAATAATGAAAAAAAGATTAAACGCGGACATTCAAAAACCCAAAATCGTAAAGCATTTTTATAAAACAATCCTGGCACAAGGCTTTGAAGGTGCATCCATCGCCAAAGTGGCAAAACGCATGAAAATTCATCCCAGTCTGATTCTGCATTATTTCGGGAATAAGGAGAACCTGACCCTTGCGCTGGTGGACTTTGTAATTGATGAGTACGGCGGTTTGTTAAAAGATTTCAAATCACAGGATCTTGCCCCGGAAGATCGTCTGATGCGTCTGCTGGAAGCCATCTGGAGCCGGGAATACTATGAGAAGATTAATGTTGCCGGTTCTTTTGCCGTCCTTGCCGTGAGCTTCCACAACGAAAAAATTCATGGGAAAATCAGGGATCTGTACCGGATGTTTAAAAAATTTCTGGTCCGGGAGTTTGTGTTCTTAATCGACAGCAGGGTGATCTGTGCAGATGATCCGGAACATGCGGCCGAAGTGGTCATGACCATGATTGAAGGGTCTAGACACTTCAGGACGTTCATCATAGATGAAGACCAGGTCCGGCGCTATAATCAGGATATGATTAAATCGGCCCGTCATTTTTTAAAAGGCCAATTTAAATGAAAGGATAGATAAAATGCCAATGAATACAAAAATAATTCAGAGCATCTGTTTTGAGTGCCACTCCCGGTGCGGGGTGCTGCTTGAGGTTAAAGACGGAAAACTGACAGGGGTAAAAGGCGACAAAACCCATCCCTTTAGCCACGGATATGTCTGTCCCAAGGGCCGGGCAGCCATGGAAATCATTTATCATGCGGAACGGATCACCTGCCCGCTGCTGCGTATCGGCAAAAAGGGAAGCAAGCAATTTGAAGAAAGCTCATGGGACAATGCCCTGTCCGTGATTGCCGAAAAACTCCTGAATGCGCGGGAAAAATGGGGGGCGGAGTCCGTGGTGTTCGGTTCCGGCACCACCCGCGGAATGGCGCCTTACCTCAACCGTTTTCTGTCGGTGTTCGGGTCCCCGAATTTTATGGCCCCGTCAAATATGAGCGGCGGGCCCATTGTCGTGGGTAGCGCTGCCACATGCGGTTTTGGCCTGATAGACCCGGATTATGCCGCAACTTCCTGTATGATGCTCTGGGCCCACAATCCCGAGGCCTCATGGCCCGGATTGTATATGCATGATATCCGTGAGGGGCTTAAGAACGATGCCAAGCTCATTGTGATTGATCCCCGTGGAACCAACCTGGCAAAAAAAGCCGACCACTGGCTGCAGATCCGTCCGGGAACCGATGTCGCCTTAGCGCTTTGTTTTATTAGCTATATTATTGAAAATAATCTGTATGATAAAGATTTTGTGGAACAATGGACCGTGGGATTCAATCGTTTAAAAGCCCATGCCGCAGAGTTTACGATTGAAAAATGTGCCGAAATTACCTGGATTCCGGCCGAACAGATTGAAGCGGCTGCCAAAACTTTTGCCACCGCCAAGCCTTCCTGTATCGGACCCGGTATGGGGGGCGTCTGCCAGGCCAATGATGCCTTTGATCTGACCCGGTCTTTGACCATTTTAAGCGCCATTACCGGGAATCTGGAAGTTGCCGGCGGCAATCTGAACTGCCGGCCGCCCACGGGAAAGCGCAGTTGCTACGGCCCGGATTACAGTGCTTATAATAATCTTCCCAAAGAGCAGGCCAAAAAGAAACTGGGCCTTGATACGTATCCGCTGCTTGAGTTTATCCCCATTCCATCCCCGCCCCAGGTCGTCTGGCCGGCAATCCTGGACGAAAAGCCTTATCCGGTTAAAGCTCTTGGGCTGTTTGCCAACAACAGTGTGTGTGCATATCCGAACTCTGCCCGCGTGGTCCGGGTTCTGGCGAAACTGGATTTTCTGCTTGCGGTCGATTATTTCCACACCCCCACCACTGCCTTGGCAGATGTGATCCTGCCGCCGGCCCACTGGACCGAACGGGATGATGTGGAAGACCTGCTCATGAAAAATCATGTGTTCTGCCAGCAGAAAGCACTGGATCCGATTCCCGAATGCCGGGATGAAAAGCAGATCTTGATTGACCTGAGCGAAAAAATGGGTTTGACCGGATTCTGGAAGTCTGTGAAAGAAACTCTGGATCACCGGCTGGAGCCTGTGGGCATGACATTTGAAGCGTTTAAGGAAAAAGGAAGGTATGCTGCACCGATCACATACAAAAGCTATGAACAAAAAGGCAGTTTTCGCACCCCCACCGGCAAAGTGGAAATGTATGCCGATTATTTGAATTTAATGGGGATATCTCCGCTCCCGGTATTCAGGGAACCGGCGGAAAGCCCGGTGGCCAGTCCGGAACTGATCAAAGAGTACCCGCTGGTGCTGACCACCGGTGGCCGGAATCTGGTCTACTATCATTCCTCGCACCGCAATATCGAATCCCTGCACAAAAAATCCCCGGACCCGGAGCTGCAGATTCACCCGGATACAGCGAAAGCGCTTGATATGGAAGAGGGCGAGTGGGTGTTTCTGGCATCACCCAGGGGAAAAGTCGAAATCAGAATCCGGTATTATGAAGATATTCATCCTAAAGTGGTGCATTCGCCGCACGGGTATTGGTATGGCGTGGACAATGGCTGGCAGCGGGTGAATATCAATATGATTACCGATGACCTGCCTTTGTGCCCGGTTACGGCGTCTGTGCCCATTAAGGCGTTGTTGTGCCGGGTTGAAAAAATGAA